>CAIYUC010000195.1 GCA_903929315.1 uncultured Bacteroidales bacterium | reverse complement strand
GTAAAATATGTTCTTAAAACTTCACTGGCTGCGGATTATCAAAAATTGGCTTTAACTATTAATAACGATCATGATGTTAAAATCGTCCTGATCCAGCATGAGTTTGGTTTTTACAGAGTTATGGAACACGCTTTTCAGCAATTTTTATGCAGCCTGTCAAAGCCGGTCATCATTGTTTTTCATACGGTATTGCCTCATCCTGATGAACAGTTAACATCAAAAATTCAGCATATTGCGGCTGTTTGCAGGTCAATCATCGTAATGACCCATAATTCGGCCGGGATTTTAACGACCGATTATGGTGTGCCACGAGGAAAAATATCGGTAATAGCCCATGGCACCCATTTAGTTCCCCATTTAAGCAAAAAATTTCTGAAGGTGAAATATGGATTAAAGAACAGGAAAGTTCTTACTACGTTCGGCCTGCTGAGTTCGGGAAAGAGTATTGAAACTACATTAGAAGCATTGCCAGCCATTATAAAAACCAGCCCTGAAGTAGTATTCCTGGTAATTGGCAAAACCCATCCCGAAGTTGTGAAAACGGATGGAGAAGAATACCGGGAAAGGCTTGAGCAAAAAGTAAAAGATTATTCTCTTCATGATCATGTGATATTTATTAATAAATATTTGCCATTGCCCGATTTGCTCGAATATTTGCAACTTACCGATATTTATCTTTTTACCACCAATGATCCTAATCAGGCTGTAAGCGGGACTTTTGCTTATGCCATGAGTTGCGCCTGCCCCATTATTTCTACACCCATCCCTCATGCAAGGGAATTCCTGACTGAGGATACAGGAATTATTTTTGATTTTCGCAACTCACAACAATTAGCCGATGGCGTTATCCGGTTACTCAACGATGAACCATTACGAAGGAATATCAGTTCAAATACTTTGGAGAAAATAGTTTCCACAGCCTGGGAAAATTCTGCCGTTGCTCATGCCATGCTCTTCGAAAAAATTACCGGCGCTAAAATTATATTACAGTATAACCTGCCTGCCATCGACCTGAAGCACCTGAAAAAAATGACAACCAATACCGGGATTATTCAGTTTTCAAGAATCAATCAACCCGATATTTGTTCCGGTTATACCCTGGATGATAATGCCAGGGCACTGGTAGCCATGTGTATGTATTATAAATTGTCAGGTGATGAAGAGAGTGTACATGATATACACAAATATCTCAGTTTTATCAAACATTGTATGCAACCTGACGGCAACTTTTTTAATTATGTAGATCTGGATAACAAATTTACCAATCAAAATGAAACTGTCAATTTAGATGATGCCAATGGAAGGGCTGTTTGGGCTTTAGGATATGTAGTATCATTGACAGGACAGTTACCCGAGGAAATCATAACAGAAGCTGAAACAATTATTAAAAAATCCCTGGCTCGTATCGGTACAGTGCATTCTACGCGGGCTATGGCTTTTGCTATAAAAGGGTTATATTACTATCATAACGCCATAAAGTCTCCTGAAAATCTTGTCCTTTTAAAAACATTAACCAATCGTTTGGTTCAGATGTACAGGCATGAATCGAACGAAAAATGGGAGTGGTTCGAAGGTTATCTTACCTATGCTAACAGCATATTGCCTGAGGCCATGTTGTATGCCTGGTTGTTAACGGGAGAACCAATTTATAAAGACATCGCAAGATCGTCGTTTAATTTTCTATTGTCTCAGACGTTTAATGAAAACGGGATAGAAGTCATTTCCAACAAAAACTGGTTGCAAAAGGGAGGGGTAGCAGGGCATTTTGGCGAACAACCCATTGATGTTGCCTATACAATAATGACATTAAGTAAATTTTACGATGTGATTATGGACGAAGACTACCGCCTGAAAATGGAAATTGCATTCAATTGGTTTTTAGGTAACAACCGTTTGCATCAGATTATTTATAACCCTTGCACCGGCGGTTGTTACGACGGGCTGGAGGAAACTCATGTAAATCTGAATCAGGGTGCCGAGTCAACGGTAAGTTACCTGATGGCACGATTAACAATGGAGAAGTATAAGAAGATATAATACGTAAAATCTTCCGGAAAAGCACCAATTTATGCTTATGAACATGAACCTTTTAGATCAACTTAAAGCACAAACAAAAGTAGTTGCTGATTCCGGGGATTTTGAATCTATGAAGAAGTTTAAACCTCTTGATGCAACTACAAATCCTTCACTCATATATACTGCAGCTCAGGATCTAAAATATGCTGCTCTCATAGATGACGCAATAGCATTTGCAAAACATCAATCCACCAATAAACAAACCCAGGTAAGTTTGGCTCTTGATAGACTTATTATTGATTTTGGATTGGAAATATTAAAGATTGTTCCTGGAAGAGTATCCACAGAAGTAGATGCACGCCTTTCTTTTGATATCGAAGGAACTATGAAAAAGGCCAGGGAACTTATTTCATTATACGAAGATGCTGGAATTGATCGCGAAAGAATATTAATTAAAATTGCTTCTACCTGGGAAGGAATAAAAGCAGCCGAACAATTGACAAAGGAGGGAATACATTGCAACATGACGTTGCTTTTTTCATTATCCCAGGCTATTGCCAGCGCAGAAGCCGGTGTTCAGCTTGTTTCTCCGTTTGTTGGGCGAATACTCGACTGGTATATAAAAAATAACGGAGGGAAACATGTCTCTCCGGCTGAGGAACCTGGAGTAATGTTGGTGAAAAACATTTACAATTATTATAAAAAATTTGGTTATAAAACGGAGGTCATGGCAGCCAGTTTTAGAAACATTGGAGAGATAATGGAACTTTCCGGATGTGATCTGATGACTATTTCTCCGGAATTTCTCTCTGATTTGGAACAAGGAGAAGGAATGCTTGAAAGAAAATTGCTTCCTGAAAAGGCAAAAGAATCGACCATGGAGAAGATGGAATTGGACGAAAAAAAATTCCGCTGGATGATGAATGAAGATGCGATGGCCACAGAGAAGCTGGCAGAGGGAATAAGAAAGTTTACAGAGGATTTAGTAAAACTTGAAAACATTATCATAAAAAGATTACAGGGAAAAAAGAACTGAAAATATCGCCATTATTGACGAAGGTTACCATGTCTTTGGGAAATCACACCGGGTCTTATTAATATTTAAATGCATTTCATCCAGAGCATTCTTGCCCTTATCTTTGTCCTGTCAGGAATTATAAAATCAATCCAACCAATAAACCATGGACCAGGACCTTCAGTCTTTTTGGAGTATATCCGCTACAGAATTACTTAAAGGGCTTCAGGCAACGGTCAGCGGTCTTACAAACGATGAAGCCAAAAAGCGGCTCACACGCTATGGCGCAAATCGTCTGAAACCCCAAAAACGATCGGATGCATTCACGCTCCTTATTGCCCAGTTTAAAAGCCCGATTGTTATCATTCTTATACTTGCAACAGGATTATCATTGTTTTTGCATAACCTGGTTGATGCTTCAATCATTTTTACCATCGTCCTCATAAGCGGACTCCTTGGTTTTTGGCAGGAGCACAGTGCATCCAATGCGGTAAAGAAATTACTTGCCATAGTACAAATTAAAGCAGCAGTTCTTCGCGATGGGAATCAACAGGAAATTCCTGTAGAAAATATTGTTCCGGGTGATATCGTTATCCTGAATGCCGGTGACATTGTTCCGGGAGACTGCCTGCTTCTTGAATCGAAAGATGTTTTTGTTGATGAAGCTATGCTTACCGGCGAAACCTTTCCTGTTGAAAAAGCTGTTTCGGTGTTACCTGCCGATAGCGCCCTCGCAAAACGAACAAATGCACTATGGATGGGCACCCATATTGTAAGTGGCAATGCAAAGGCATTAGTTACACTTACCGGCAAAGAAACTGAGTTTGGTAAGGTGTCGGAGCGGCTTAAACTTAAAGCCCTGGAAACCGAATTTGAACATGGCATACGAAGATTCGGGTATTTTCTTGGAGAAGTCACGCTGGTATTGGTGGTCATCATATTTGCCATCAATGTTTTTTTACACCGGCCTGTCCTGGAATCTTTTCTTTTTTCACTGGCGCTTGCGGTTGGGTTAACCCCACAGTTATTACCTGCGATCATCAGCATCAACCTTGCACATGGCGCCAAAAAGATGGCTCAGAAGAAAGTGATCGTAAAGCGACTTGCTTCTATCGAAAACTTCGGTAGCATGAATATAATATGCTCCGATAAAACCGGTACCCTCACCGAAGGAACCGTACAGGTAAAATCTGCACTCGATGTGAATGGAGTTGCGAGCGAAAAAGTACTTCTGTTCGCTTATCTCAATGCTTTTTACGAAACCGGCTTTACAAACCCCATCGATAAAGCAATCCTTAACTATCGTAAGATTGATATGTCGGAATACCGGAAACAAGATGAAATCCCCTATGATTTTCTTCGAAAACGTTTGAGTATAGCAGTTATGCATGACAATGCACATTTGATGGTGACCAAAGGCGCACTGACTAATATACTCGATGTATGTTCATCTGCGGAAACTAATGAAGGAAATAAAGTTGAAATTGTATCCATGCAGGATCAGATTCAAAAACACTTTGCAGAGTTCAGTAATCAGGGCTTTCGCACCTTAGGCATTGCTTACAAAAATATGCCATCGGGATCACTCATAAACAAAAGCGATGAAGCGGATATGACGTTTTTAGGGTTCCTCACTCTTTTTGACCCGCCAAAGGCAAATATCATTGACACCATTGCCAGCCTTAAGAAACTTGGTGTTTCACTCAAAATTATAACTGGCGATAACCATCTTGTTGCAACCAGCCTAAGTAAAAAAATGGGACTGTCCGATACTAAAATCATCACCGGCCCTGAACTTCGTCAGATGAGCGATGGCGCGCTGCTCAGACAGGCGGGTGTGGTAGATGTTTTTGCCGAAATAGAACCCAATCAGAAAGAACGAATTATCCTTGCTTTGCGAAAAGCCGGAAACGTAGTGGGATACATGGGCGATGGGATCAATGATGCTTCTGCACTACATGCTGCCGATGTTGGGATTTCAGTGGATACTGCTGCAGATGTCGCCAAGGATGCTGCCGATATCGTTTTGCTCGAAAAGGATCTGGGCGTTCTGGTTGAGGGTGTGCGCGAAGGACGAACGACCTTTGCCAATACGCTGAAGTACGTGTTTATGGCTACAAGCGCTAATTTTGGGAATATGTTCAGCATGGCAGGAGTATCACTCTTTATTCCATTTCTCCCATTGCTGCCCAAGCAGATCCTGCTCACCAACCTGATGACCGACTTCCCTGAAATGGCCATCGCCACCGACAATGTGGATAAGCAAATGATTGACTATCCCCGGCGCTGGGACATCAAGGCCATTCGCAAGTTTATGATTACATTCGGTCTGGTAAGTTCTGTGTTTGACTACCTGACCTTTGGCCTGCTTTTGCTCGTCCTTCGCGTTAATGAGGGTCAGTTCAGGACCGGATGGTTCCTCGAATCGGTTATCTCAGCATCGATCATTGTACTTGTTATTCGAAGCAGGAAGCCCTTTTTCAGGAGCAGACCGGGGAAATACCTGTTAATGGCAACGCTGTCGATTGCTGTTATAACGTTAATTTTACCCTTCACACCGGTTGGAACAGTGTTCGGATTTACTTCACTTAGCTTTACCACCTATCTGCTTTTATTACTGATTGTGGTGGTTTACATTATCGCTGCAGAAATTACCAAAACAATTTTTTACAGGAAAGTTAAATTTTGAATTCAATGTGTGAATGATGTAATTTATTTCAAATATTGTGTAACACTAATAGGTTTAACTGAACCTACTTTTGTAATATAATTGTAAATAACATTGATTCCTGTTCTTCATGATTAAATCTTGAAGAGTCTATCATTTTTTAAATTTTAAAACCACACGCCATGAATACCACTATAGGGGTATATGATACCCATGAAAAAGCAATCGAAGCCGTCCAGGAGCTAAAACGCGCCGGATATCCCGTCCAACAGGTTTCCCTTATCGGGAAGGCCGTGATCATAGACGACCTTATGCATGTTAAGCACAATAGAGGGATTAAGAATGTACCGGCAATCATCGGTGCTATCGTCGGACCTATTCTCGGACTGCTCTCCGGGGTGAAATTATTTGCAATTCCCGGGTTGGGATTTCTTTTCGGAATAGGTGCCCTGATGGGTGCAATGGCTGGTTTTTCCCTTGGCATCGCAGGTGGAGGTGTCATTTCTCTTGCAGCCATCCTTGTAATCAGAAGCCGCGCTGTTTTAAAATACCGTGAACATCTTGAGGAGAGAGGGTTTCAGGTAATTGCCCATGGAAATGAAAATGAGGTAAACAAGGCTAAACAAATACTTGATAGTTACAAAAACTCCATGGGGCCAAATAGTCATTGAAAATGTTCAGCCCTTCAATGGTTAATTGATAATTATAAAGGTTTAATTCAATATATCAAATTAACCTCGTTTCGAATAATTTAATCAGATAGAGAGAAAGTCATGATTACAGGGAAAATCGGAAAAAAAATCATAACAGTCCTCTGTTTTATAGCATTCGCGCTTATAATAGTGGCCTGTGATAATGAGCAAGGAATGATGCATAGAAACAACTCGATGGGGATGAACAATTTTAACTGGATACAGATCATGATCGGTTTGGGTATTGTGTGTTTAATCGGGTTCATAATCTGGGTTGTGGTTTCCAGGTGGAAGAAGTAATTTAGTTTTTCAAATATTGTATTGAAATATTTTCTGATGAAAAGAAAAAACTATCCTGAACAAATCTCAACTCCGTTTTACGTGGAAAACCGGGATGTTCTTGGACAACCTAAAGGAATAAATGTCTTGCAAAGGTTTAAGCATAAATTAAGAAATACACCTGATCTGAAAGTCGTATATGCCGGCCTTGGCAAAAGAACTATTGCTAAACTTATTGATTTGACGATTGTATTTATTCCTCTATTGATCTTAGAAACATTTCTTTTTAAATTCAATCGCACAAATAATGATTTCAATACTTACAGGTTTTTCATTTTTATAATTATATGGATCTTTTACAATAGTGTATTTGAAACATCTGTTTATCAGGCTACCATTGGGAAAATGATATTAAAATTGAAAGTCATTGACCTGTATGGAAAAAGAATAAGTGTCTTGAGGTCATTTTTCAGATGTATCACTACAATTATTTCAATTTTGCCAATAGGGCTTGGAATATGGTATATAACAACCGACCCTAAAAAACGAGCCTGGCATGATTTGATAGTAGGTACTTATGTGATAAAATCATGATGAAAGACAATCCTTTAAAAGCATTGGAAAAGCTCGGTCAATCAATTTGGCTCGATTACATCCGTCGTGATCTGATCGCAAGTGGTGAGCTTCGACGTTTGATAGGGGAAGATGGACTACGAGGGATGACCTCTAACCCATCCATCTTTGAAGAGGCGATAGCGGAAAGCGAGATTTACGACAAGGATATTCATGACCTGGCCAAAAAGAAAAAAGACATTAAAGCAATTTATGAAACGCTCAGCCAACGCGATGTACAGAATGCTGCTGACGAATTCAGGACTGTATATGACAAGACGGATGGTAAAGATGGATATGTCAGTCTTGAGGTCAACCCTCATCTGGCGCATGACACCAAAGGTACAATTGAGGAAGCCCACCGCTTGTGGATCGCGCTGAACAAGCCCAATGTTCTCATCAAAGTCCCCGCTACAGTGGAGGGTTTACAGGCTATTCAACAATTAATCAGTAACGGAATTAATGTTAATGTTACCTTACTATTTGGAATTCCAAGATACAGGCAGGTTATAAAAGCATATATTGATGGTATCAGGGATCGGACAGATCATGGTAAACCTGTAAAGAATATCGTATCTGTAGCAAGTTTCTTTTTAAGTCGTATAGATACTTTGATCGATCCTAAAGAAGAGGAATTTGTTGCATTAGGCGGTGAGCAGGCACATTTTGCAACAAAAATACGCGGACAGGTTGCCATTTCAAGCGCAAAAATTGCCTATAAAATTTATAAAGAAACATTTGAAAGTGAACATTTTCTTGAACTGGGCGCCTCACCCCAAAGGCTGCTATGGGCTAGTACCAGTCGTAAAAACCCCGATTATAGTGATATAAAATATGTAGAAGCGCTTATCGGACCAAATACAGTAAATACCATACCCCTCGAAACCCTTGTAGCATATCGTGACCACGGAGACCCTTCCCCACAATTGGACGTCAATGTAGAACAGGCTTCCTTAGTGATGTCTGAATTGACTGAAGTGGGTATAGATATAAAAAAAATTACCAGAAAACTGGAAAACGAAGGCGTCAAAAAATTTATTAAATCCTTCGACAAACTGATGGACGCTTTAACAAAAAAATCATCAGAATAATAAAAGGAAGAACGGTACATTGAAAAAGGGCAAATCACTTCCGGTCACAACATTATTTTTAGATATCGGCGGTGTAATTCTCACCGACGGATGGAGTAAAGAGTCCCGTAAACTGGCAGTCAAGACGTTCGACCTGAACCCGGAAGAGATGGAAAACAGGCATAACCAGGTCTTCGACACATACGAGTTGGGAAAGCTCAACATTGAGGATTACCTGGACCAGGTGGTGTTCTATGAGGAACGACCCTTTACTCCGGCTCAATTTCGGAAATTCATGTACGCCCAATCGAAGCCATATCCCAAAATGATCGAATTAGTTCGTCGGCTTAAGACACGTTATGGATTGAAGATTATCGTGGTCAGCAATGAAGCACGGGAGCTGAATTCGCACCGGATTCACAAGTTTAATCTTGATGAGTTTGTGGATTCTTTTATTTCTTCATGTTTTGTGCACTTACGAAAGCCTGACGCTGACATCTTTCGGCTTGCGTTGGACATCTCCCAGGAACCAGCCAGGAAAGTGATCTATATCGAAAATACACCAATGTTCGTCCGGATCGCGGAAGGCTTGGGAATTCGAGGTATTTGTCACACGGATTACAAGTCCACGTGTTCGAAACTGACTTTGTTTGGATTGGAGGTTACAGAATGACAAACCAGTCATCCGGAAAACCGCCTCATGCTGGCGTATTGACCATCAATGCCGGCTCATCAAGCATAAAGTTCGCATTATATCAGACAGGCGCATTGTTGGAACAAAGTTTTAATGGTAGCGTTGACCGGATCGGTTTGCCAGGAACGAATTTAACATTCAGCTACTCAAAAGGTGGCCAGAAAGATAGTATCATTCTTGAATCTTCTGATACCAGGTCTGCATCAAATTTCCTGATTGATTGGCTCGAAAAAAAGATTGATTTTTCTTTGATGGGTGGCGTCGGGCATAGGGTGGTTTTCGGCATGAATCACACGGAACCCGAATGCATCACAGAGGAATTACTGAATGAACTACACCACATCAGCCCTTATGATACGGATCATCTGCCTGCTGAGATTGAACTGATCGAGGAGGTACGGAGACGTTATCCTGAAATGCTTCAGGTAGCTTGCTTTGATACGGCCTTTCATAGTTCTATGCCCCGGGTGGCCAAATTACTTCCGATTCCCCGCCGTTTCGACACCATGGGAATCCGGCGATATGGTTTCCACGGCCTGTCCTATGCTTTTTTGATTGGGGAACTCGCACGTATTGCAGGTTCGAAAACTGCCCATGGCCGTGTAATACTGGCGCACCTCGGCAACGGAGCGAGTCTGGCTGCCGTATTCGAAGGGAAGAGCATTGACACGACCATGGGCTTTACGCCTGCCGGAGGGTTGATGATGGGTACAAGACCTGGCGATTTAGATCCGGGTGTAGCGTGGTACATGATGCGGACAGAAGATCTGACGCCAAAACAATTCAATAATCTCATAAATCATGAATCCGGTTTGCTCGGTGTTTCTGAAACCACTTCCGATATGAGGGATTTGCTCTCGAAGGAAACCAGTGACGTCCGGGCGGAAGAAGCAGTGGCGTTATTTTGTTATCAGGTGAAGAAATGGATAGGAGCTTACACCGCAATCCTTGGCGGACTTGACACCCTGGTTTTTGCCGGCGGCATTGGTGAAAATTGTCCAGTCATTCGTTCCCGCATTTGTGAAGGGTTGGAATTTCTCGGAATCGAGATTGAAGGGAAAAAAAACAATGCTAATGCTCCAGTTATTTCAACAAATTCTGGACGAACAGCTGTCCGTGTCATTCACACCGATGAGGAATGGATAATAGCTAAAACGGTCAGCCAGATGATAAATCTTACTAAAAAAAAGAAAGGAATACTATTATGTTAATCAAAGCAAAAACACTAAAGGGTTACAAATTGAATGCCCTTGACGGGGAAATATGGAAGGTCAAAGAGTTTTACTTCGATGACCAGTACTGGGCGATTCGCTATCTGGTTGCCGATACTGAAAACTGGCTTATTGACAGGAGTGTGTTGATCTCTCCGCATGCGTTGATCGCTGTGAATAAAGATTCGGAATTCATTGACATCGATCTTACTAAAAAGCAGATTGAAGACAGTCCCTCCTTGGACAGTGACAAGCCAGTCTCGCGACAATACGAGGAGGCCTATTACGGGTATTATGGATGGCCTGCATATTGGGGCGGCCCAAATATGTGGGGATCTTATCCCTACATTGTGCGTGACCGCGATAAATGGAAAGAATCCAAACAGAGTGAGAAAGCATGGGATCCCCACCTGCGCAGCACTAACGCTGTGACTGGCCATAACATCCAGGCCAAAGATGGTGAAATTGGCCATGTCGAGGATTTTATCATCGATGACGAGAGTTGGGCGATTCGTTACTTAATCATCGATACGCGGAACTGGTGGCCGGGAAAAAAAGTCTTGGTTTCACCTTTATGGATTGAGCGTATTAGTTGGCACGAGTTGAAAGTCTTCATCAGTCTTTCCCGGGAAAGCATTAAACAGTCACCGGAATATTCGGAGGAATCTCTGCTGACCCGGGATTATGAGACCAAGCTGCATCGACATTATAATCGCCCAGGATATTGGTTTGATGACCAGACCATAAGAAAATAAGACCATGAAAACAAAAAAAGTGTCTGAAAAGAAGATAGTCAGGCAAGTAAGAGCAGGGTTTGAGCAGAATATCGTTGCCAAAACGAAACAGAAGGGTGCAAAGGATAAGCCATTGTCGGCAGACCTTCTTCGAAAGATGAATGCTTACTGGCGTGCCGCCAACTATCTTTCAGTCGGGCAGATTTATCTGTACAACAATCCATTGTTAAAGAAACCATTGAAAATGGAGCATGTGAAGCCATTGGTGGTCGGTCATTGGGGCACTACTCCGGGTCAGAATTTCATCTATGTGCACCTGAACAGGGTCATCAAGAAATATGACCTAAATATGTTCTACATTGCTGGTCCCGGTCATGGCGGCCCGGCGATTGTTGCCAACGTTTACCTCGAAGGGACCTGGAGTGAAGTTTATCCGAATGTCACCCAGGACGAAGCCGGGATGAAAAAGCTGTTCACCCAATTCTCATTCCCAGGTGGGATTTCTAGTCATGTTGCACCAACAACTCCGGGTTCAATTCATGAAGGTGGCGAGCTGGGGTATTCGCTCAGTCATGCCTTCGGGGCAGCATTCGACAATCCCGATCTGATCGTCGCATGCGTCATCGGTGATGGTGAAGCAGAAACAGCCTCCTTAGCGACCGCCTGGCAGTCAAACAAGTTTCTTAACCCTACTACCGACGGAGCCGTGCTGCCGATCCTTCATCTCAATGGTTATAAGATCAGCAACCCTACCATCCTTGCCCGCATCGGACATGAGGAATTGGAACAATTTTTCAATGGTTGCGGCTGGACACCTTATTTTGTGGAAGGTGACGAGCCGGAAAAAATGCATCAACTCATGGCCGGTACTTTGGAAAAGGTCATCGGGGACATCCGGCAAATCCAGAGCAATGCGCGGAAAAAGAATGAAACTATGCAGCCACGCTGGCCACTGATTGTCCTGAGATCACTAAAGGGCTGGACGGGACCAAAAGTCGTTGATGGATTGCCGGTAGAGGGCACATTCAGAGCGCACCAGGTACCTATCCTGGTGGATACCGAACATCCCGGTCATCTAAAACAACTTGAAAGTTGGATGAAGAGTTACAAGGCAGAAGAACTGTTTGATGAGAACGGTAAGCTCATCCCCGAACTGGCTGAGCTGGCGCCTAAAGGCGACCGGAGAATGGGCGCCAATCCGCATACCAACGGCGGTATTCTGCTGCACGACCTGCGAATGCCTGATTTCCGTGTTCATGCAGTCAACGTGCCTTCTCCTGGTGCCGTTTATGGGCAAGATACGCTCGTGCTTGGCAAGTTCCTGCGTGACGTGGACAAGCTGAATCAGGATCAGCATAATTTCCGCATCTTCGGTCCCGATGAGACACTCTCTAATCTCCTGGGTGCAGTTTTTGAAGTCACCAATCGTCAGTGGGATGCAGAAGTAGTGAAGAATGATGAATTTCTCGCGCCCGCCGGACGCGTACTGGACTCGATGCTCAGTGAGAACCAGTGCGAAGGTTGGTTGGAAGGATATCTTCTAACCGGGCGGCATGGGCTTTTTAACAGCTATGAGGCTTTCATTCGCATCATTGACTCGATGTTCAGCCAGCACGCCAAATGGTTGAAAGTAACCAATGAATTGCCGTGGCGACGAAAAATAGCTTCACTGAATTATTTGCTTGCCTCCCACGTCTGGCAGCAGGATCACAACGGATTCACACATCAGGATCCAGGCTTCCTCGACCATGTTATCAATAAGAAAGCCGATATAGTACGTGTTTACTTGCCGCCCGATGCCAATTGCCTCTTGTCGGTCTTTGACCATTGCCTTCGAAGTCGGCATTATGTCAACGTGGTAGTTGCTGGAAAACATCCACTCCCCCAATGGTTGACTATGGATGAGGCAGTTGTGCATTGCACAGAAGGAATTGGCATCTGGAAATGGGCCAGCAACGATCAGGACTCTGAGCCGGATGTGATAATGGCTTGTTGTGGAGATACTCCAACTCTGGAAATACTGGCAGCAGTTTCCATTCTTCATCAGCATCTTCCCGAATTAAAAATCCGGGTGATCAACGTCGTGGATTTGATGAAACTGCAGTCAGCAAGTGAACACCCCCATGGCCTTAGCGAGACGGATTACGATTCACTCTTTACGAAAGACAAACATATCATCTTTGGTTTCCATGGATACCCTTGGCTGGTGCACCGGCTAACTTATCGTCGCACCAATCGCAACCTTCACGTTCGGGGTTACAAGGAAGAAGGCACGATCACGACAGCCTTTGACATGAGAGTGCAGAATGATCTGGACCGTTTCCACTTAGTTCAGGATGTAGTTGACCGGCTACCACAGCTGGGAACTAAAGGTGCCTATTTGAAACAAATGGTCAAGGACAAGCTCATCGAACACAAGCAGTATATTGATAAACACGGCGAAGATTTGCCGGAAATTCGCAACTGGAAATGGAATCATGACAAAACATAGAAAATGAAAGGACAGTTGCAATGAATGAAAATGATCACAATCACCATAGGCCTTACTGGAAACGGATACATCATACTTGGTTTTTTTGGGTTTTCTTGTTTTTGATGTTTGCTGGCATCATATATTACATTATGAGTGTTGACTTTGCATTTGCACCGCATAAGCAAATGAAGCAGCCATCGGGAAATAACAGAATACGATAAAAATTCACAACCAAAGAATCTTCAAAGATGAATACACAAGATATTATAGACACGGCGAAGGCTCTGGTTGCTGATGACAAGGGCCTGCTCGCCATGGACGAAAGTAATCCAACGTGCAACAAACGATTTGCTGCGTTAGGGATCCCTCAGAACGAGGAGGCCCGCCGTGCTTACCGGGAAATGATCGTGGACACGCCCGGTCTCGGTGAGTCCATTAGTGGTGTAATACTATTCGATGAAACGATCCTTCAACAGAAGAAAGATGGTACTCCCTTTGTTAAAGCTCTCAATGATGCAGGAATCATTCCCGGTATCAAAGTTGACTTGGGTGCAAAGGAAATGGCCGGTCATCCCGGAGAGAAAATAACTGAAGGTCTGGACGGATTACGCGACCGACTCACGGAATATTTTAAAATGGGTGCCCGTTTTGCCAAATGGCGAGCCGTAATTGTCATAGGCGAGGGCATTCCCAGCAGGGGTTGCATTGACGCTAACGCTCATGCACTGGCCCGCTATGCTTCGTTATGCCAGGAAGCCGGACTGGCACCCATCGTCGAGCCTGAAGTGCTCATGGATGGGGTGCATACCCTGGAGCAGTGTTGTGAGGTAACGGAAAACGTCTTGAGAACTGTTTTTAACCAACTATATTTACAGCGAGTGATACTGGAAGGAATTATCCTGAAACCCAACATGGTGCTTCCGGGATTATCCTGTCCTGAGCAGGAATCAGTGGATGAAATAGCGGACGCCACGGTTAATTGTCTCATGCAAGCTGTTCCTGCTGCTGTTCCTGGAATTGCTTTCCTGTCAGGGGGACAATCCGGTGAATTGGCCTCTACCCGTTTGAATGCCATGAATGTTCGATTCAAGTCACGGATGCCCTGGGCATTGGCATTTTCGTTTGCCCGTGCCATTCAGCAACCAGCTTTAGAAATTTGGCAAGGCAAGGAAATCAATGTACCGAAAGCACAGCAGGCTCTGTATCATCGGACAAAATGCAACCAGGCTGCGCGCCGTGGGGAATACAATACCGGGTTGGAAAAACATATTTATGACAACACGGTTTACAAGCATCATAAATAGCATAAGTAGAATCCTGCTTACCAAATCCGGAGCTTTATGAATAACCATGCATCGAAATATCCAAAGCTTCTGGCGTTTGAGAAAAAACTCGAATGGCCGATGCTGATTCTTAGTTTTCTGTGGCTCTGCATACTTATTGCAGAACTCGCCAATGTCACAAGCCCGTTGTTATCAGGTTTTGGAACAGGTATCTGGATTTTATTCATTTTTTATTTTGCCATGCGCCTGGTGGCTGTTTTCAATAGAATAGCTTTTCTCAAAAAGAATTGGCTTTTTATTTTAGCAATTATTGTCTCTGCACTTCGATTTTTTCCTTTCTTGCAGCCCTTTCCACTGGTGCGCGCACTGACCGCAACTTTCGGCATGCAGGTGATCTGGATTCTCGCTTCAGCCGACCAGGGAATGCGCTTCCTTCGGCGTGCCCTTGGACGTCGCGGTGCCGGCTACGCGCTCGCTTTAACCTTTGTGGTGTTATTCGCTGGTGCAGCGGGCATGCTCCATTTTGAGGGAAACTCATATGATCCGCAAAGTATTCACAATTATCTGAAAGCCCTTTGGTGGACAGCCATGCAGATGACGAACATTGGCTCCGGCTATTTAATAAAGACAACAGGTGGTCGCATTATCTGCCTTTGCATATCTGTATACGCAGCAGTGATGTTTGGTTATCTCACCGCCCTCTTGGCAACATTTTTCATTGATCGCGAGACGAAAGATCCAAAACCGGAAATTGCTCGTCAGAAATCGGTACAAGAGATCCAGGAAGAAATTATTCAATTGCGCCACTTAATCGAAGACTTTGTAAACCATTCTTCTGATAAAAGGTAATTGACAAAGGCGATAACCTTTAATCGAAAGGGAAGAGATTTATATGTGACATGATTGATAAATTTAGTTAATATCAAAAGAATTCAAATGAGAGAGAATAATGAAACGACTCATAGTTTTTGATTTGGACGGAACACTCGCCGAAAGTAAATCGTCTCTCGATGCCGAAATGTCCACGCTGCTGCATGAGCTTCTGGACATCATCAAAGTGGCCGTTATTTCCGGCGGCGATTGGCCACAGTTTGAGAAACAAGTGCTCTCCAATCTTCCACATGACGAGTGTTTGGAGAATCTGTCCCTACTTCCAACATGCGGAACCAAATTCTACAAATACGCTTCAGGAAATTGGGAAAAAATATATTCAGAAGATTTCACTGATGATGAAAAAAAGAAAATCATCGGTTCATTGAGAAAAGCAATTGAAGAAACCGGCTTTAAAGAGAAAAAGGTATGGGGAGAAACGATTGAAGACCGGGGAAGCCAGATAACATTTTCCGCATTAGGTCAGCAGGCTCCGTTAGAAGAAAAAAACAAATGGGACCCTGATTTCACCAAACGCAAGAAGATCAAAACAATCCTTGACACTTTTATTCCCGGGTTTTCTGTCCGATTGGGTGGCGCGACATCCATTGATGTCACCAAGCCTGGCATTGACAAAGCCTATGGAATTGGAAAACTCCGGGAAACTCTTGGCATTGCAATTCAGGAAATGATTTTTATAGGTGATGCTTTGTTCCCCGGAGGGAACGACTATCCAGCCGAAGAAGCAGGTGTCGTGTCTATACGGGTCAAAAATCCAACAGAATCGAAACGGGTGATTGAAACGATTATCGCTTGTCTGGATAATAGTCAACATACAAAACTTGATAAGGAGTAGAATCAATGAGTGGATTTAAATTGAAGCGTCTGGGAATGATTATGGAACCGGAACCAGGTAATCCCCAGGAGATCGAAGGTGTCCTGAATCCGGCTGCAATTCGTGGCCCGGATGGTAAGCTTTACCTGTTTCCAAGGCTCGTGTCAAAAGGTAATTATTCACGCATCGGCATTGCCCGGGTCCTGTTTAATGAGGATGGCGACCCTTCAGGAGTTGAACGGTTAGGCATTGCGCTGGAACCGGAAACTGATTATGAACTTCGGTCTGACGGCAGCGGCGGTTGCGAGGATCCTCGTATTACCTATGTCGAACCGCTTCATAACTATGTTATGACTTACACGGCACTTTCACCTAATGGGCCGCGGATTGCCCTGGCTTCGTCAGAGGATTTGTTTCATTGGAAACGCATTGGTCTTGCCATCTTTGAACCTTATGACGGCATTGATTTCGTCCATGTGGATAACAAGGATGCAAGCATCTTCCCGGTTGCTATCCCTAATCATGCAGGGAAGATGCAATTAGCCCTTCTTCACCGGCCCCTTTTTCAGGGTACCCGGCCGGAAGAAACAGTCTTACAATCCAAGTTGCGGGTGGTGGACATCGATCGTGAAAGCATCTGGATCTCATACTGTCCTATGACCTTCGAGGGTCTCGAGCCATATCATATAAGCCTTTTTAATTCCCATCACCGGCTTGCCACTCCAGTGTCGCCCTGGGAGCGGCTCAAAATCGGAGGAGGCACTCCCCCCATCATGACTAAGCATGGCTGGCTCATCATTTACCATGGAGTGAGTGAAATATCGGATACGGGCAATAATAAACATCATCTGTGTTACTCAGCCGGTGTGATGGTGCTCTCGAAGGAGCATCCTCGTGTGATTCGTTTTCGTTCTGTAGAACCCGTGTTAACACCGGTATTGCCACAAGAACAGCACGGGATTATTGACAACGTCGTATTCCCCACCGGTATCGACCGGCGGGATGATCTTGGGACTCCCGATCGCATAGATGTCTATTACGGAATGGCCGACAAAAGGATTGGGGTGGCACGTCTTGATGTGCCGGATGTATTACCACCAGGGGGAGTCGCCGATCCAAAGGAAGCAAAGGTATAAATCAATCAATTACATGAATTCAAAATTGTGAATATTATAACTCTTATCATCTATATCAAAAGCACACCACAATGTGTTGGTAGATTTTGTTTTACCACTTTAAATACCTGGATTATCAGATTAGATAAATAAGATAAAAAATAAAGTTTATGTTAAAAATAATGAATGATTTACCTGGCAGTATTCTGGGCGTTTCTGCAGAAGGAAAAATAACCGGAACAGATTATGAAACTGTTTTAATTCCTGCTATAGAGGAAAAATTGAAAACAAACAAGAAAATCCGGATGCTATATCATCTTGGAAACAACTTTACCGGGTTTGATCTGAACGCTATGGTGGATGATGCCAAGATAGGTATGAAACATTTATCAGCATGGGACAGGATTGCATTGGTCTCAGACCATGAATTGATAAATACTTTTGCTAAATTCTTTGGTCATTTGCTGTCCTGCGAGCTTCGCATATTTAAAAATGCTGAATTGGAAGAAGCAATAAAATGGATTACTGATTAACAATCCTAATTGAAAGCATATCAAAGAAAGGAGAAAATACATTATGGAATCCAAAACTGGCCAGGACAAGGCTCCAGTGTTTAATTCAGGAGTGAAACCTGATGCGAAAGACGATTTGAAATCCCTGTCCATGCCGGAAGTGGAAAAAAAATTGGAGTCGTCGCCTGATGGTCTCAGTCAGGCCGAGGCTGAGAAACGGCTGACCCAATATGGGCCAAACGAGATTGAAGAAAAGAAAACCAATTCGTTCCTGAAATTCCTCACCTATTTTTGGGGTCCAATACCTTGGATGATCGAAGTGGCCGTGATCCTTTCGGCAGTCGCCCGGCATTGGCCTGATTTTGGTATCATCCTCGTTCTGCTTCTGGCAAACGCCTTTGTCGGGTTCTGGGAAGAAAAAGAGGCAGGTAACGCCATCGAGGCACTGAAAGCCGAATTGGCGATCAAAGCAAGGGTGAAACGTGATGGAAAGTGGGTTACACCAGCTGCTCGTGAACTGGTGCCGGGCGACGTCATACGCCTGCGTCTGGGTGACATTGTGCCGGCGGATGCACGCCTGCTGAAGGGTGACCCCGTAGAAGTGGATCAATCCGCGCTGACAGGAGAGTCTTTACCTGTTACACGAAAACCTGGCGAGGCCGTGTTTTCTGGTTCGATCATTCGCCAGGGCGAAATAGAAGCAATGGTATATGCCACGGGTACAAAAACATACTTTGGCAAGACGGCACAATTAGTACAGGAGGCGAAAACTGTCAGCCATTTTCAAAAAGCGGTTTTGAAGATCGGCAATTACCTGATTATCCTGGCAGTGGCATTGGTGGCAGTGATTATTACCGTGGCGATCATCCGCGGTGACAAGATCCTCACAACGTTGCAATTCGCCTTGGTTCTGACGATAGCTGCTATTCCCGTAGCGATGCCCACAGTTTTATCAGTGACCATGGCGGTTGGTGCACGCCTGCTCGCAAGGAAAAAGGCGATTGTAAGCAAGCTTGTAGCTATTGAAGAATTGGCGGGTGTGGATGTGCTTTGTGCAGACAAGACCGGAACCCTTACCCAGAACAAGCTGACACTGGGCGATCCTTTCTGTATGAACAATATCCCTGCCGACCAGGTGATCCTCAATGGCGCATTGGCGTCACGCGCAGAAAACAATGACACTATTGACCTGGCTGTGATCGGTGGACTGAAAGACAAGGATTCCTTAAAAGAATATGAGGTGGTTCATTTCCAGCCATTCGACCCGGTGCATAAACGTACTGAGGCAATTGTCAAAGCCAAAGACGGAAAAACGTTTAAGGTGACAAAGGGCGCGCCGCAAGTAATTCTGGCATTAGCTGCCAATGCCGGGCAGGTAAAGCCCATTGTTGAGAAAGCGGTCAATGAATTCGCTGAACGTGGATTTCGTTCGTTGGGCGTGGCACGGGCTGAAGGCGACGGGCCATGGCAGGTTGTCGGTGTACTGCCCCTGTTCGATCCGCCCCGTGAAGATGCCAAAGCTACCATTGCAACTGCCCTGGCGATGGGAGTAAAGATCAAGATGGTCACTGGCGATGCACTGGCCATCGCAAAGGAAACTGCCCAAAAGTTAGATATGGGCACAAATATACTTGATGCCGGCAGCCTGGGCGATTCGAAAAAACAAGAGACGACAGCGGTGACCGAGTCCATAGAGAAGGCGGATGGGTTTGCACAGGTGTTCCCTGAACATAAGTTCCACATCGTAGATGTTTTGCAGAAGGGTGGACATATCGTCGGTATGACAGGTGACGGGGTGAATGACGCCCCGGCGCTGAAGAAAGCCGATTGCGGTATCGCCGTTTCAGGTGCAACAGATGCAGCTCGTGCAGCAGCGGCCATTGTGCTGATGACCGCCGGACTTTCGGTGATTATTGACGCGATCAAGGAAAGTCGCCGCATCTTTCAAAGGATGAACAGCTATGCGATCTACCGGATCGCCGAGACCTTGCGTGTGCTGTTGTTCATGACGCTCGCGATCCTTGTGTTTAACTTTTATCCGGTAACCGCAGTAATGATCGTGATGCTGGCCTTGCTCAACGATGGCGCCATCCTTTCTATCGCATATGACAAGGTTCATTACAAGAATCACCCCGAAGCCTGGAATATGCGCATGGTGCTGGGGATTTCCACGGTGTTGGGCGTCATCGGCGTCGTTTCCGCTTTTGGCCTGTTTTTTCTCGGTGAACGTGTCTTTCATATCGACCGTGCGCACATCCAGACATTGATGTATTTAAAGCTGTCTGTAGCGGGCCATTTGACGATTTTCCTTACCCGTACGCGCGGCCCATTTTGGTCCATACGCCCAGCAAAGATTTTATGGATAGCAGTGCTCGGAACACAAATCGTCGCGACATTGATCGCAGTTTATGGGCTGTTCATGACACCACTTGGCTGGGGTTGGGCCGGGTTCGTATGGGGTTATGCTCTGTTGTGGTTTCTCCTGAATGATCGCCTGAAACTGCTCGCTTATCGGATTTTTGATCCGGTCAAAACAAAGAAACCGTCCGATTTGAAGCCGCTAATCGCCAAGCGAGCCTATGAATTGTATGAGCAACGAGGTCACAAAGAAGGTAAATCAATTCAGGACTGGAGGCAGGCGGAAGAAGAGATTCGGAAAAATGAAGACAAAGACGAGTCAAAACCTGAAGACAAAGACGAGTCAAAACCTGAAGACAAAGACAAGCAAAAGCCTGAACCCGCTAAATAAACAGACACGCACAAACGGCTGATAGAATCGAAAGGATGAAGATGAGAATAAAAATCAATTCAAAGGATTTCCGCGTTCGACCCGGAGAAAAGGTCAACCTCACAGAGCGGCCAACAACTATAGAACCATTTTGTAAATCGAAAAAACAATATCGAAAACTCCTTGAAGAACATGTTGAAGAACTGAATTCTTTGCAACGCCTTCATTATGCGTCCAGCCGCTACGCGTTACTGCTGATATTCCAGGGTATGGACGCAGCCGGTAAGGATGGAGCCATCCGGCACGTAATGTCCGGGGTCAATCCACAAGGATGTGAGGTATTCAGTTTCAAACAGCCAACCGCCGAAGATCTGGAACACGATTTTCTCTGGCGTACGACTTGCCATCTGCCGGAACGTGGCCGGATCGGCATCTTTAACCGTTCCTACTATGAAGAAGTTCTCGTCGTTCGTGTACATCCGGGGATTCTTCGTAGCCAAGGGCTTCCGAAAGAGTTGCTCGATGAGAAGACCATTTGGGAGGAGCGTTATCGTTCCATTGTTGACCTGGAGGAACATCTCCACCGTAATGGCACCCGGATCATCAAGTTCTTCCTTCACCTGTCGAAGAAGGAGCAGCGAACACGATTCCTCGAACGTATTGATGAGCCTGAAAATAACTGGAAATTTGGTTCCTCGGATATTCACGAAAGAAAATACTGGAACCATTATATGAAAGCTTATGAGGATTGCCTGAGCGCAACGAGTACTCATGATGCGAATTGGTATGTTGTTCCTGCCGATGATAAGGAGAATGCCCGGTTGATTGTGTCCCAAATTGTGCTGGATGCACTTAATGAACTTAAGATGGAATATCCCAAGACCACCGCGAAACGCCGGCAGGAATTGAAAGCTATCCGCAAACAACTAGGATGATAAAACATATAACGATCATGAAAACAAATGAGATGAAAAAAGTATTGATTGCTCTGGATTATGATCCCACAGCACAAAAAGTGGCAGAAGTGGGTTTTTCATTGGCTAAAGCTATGAATTGTAAAGTTATATTACTGCATGTTATTGCAGATGCAACTTATTACTCTATGATAGAGTATTCCTGGGTATCCGGGTATATGGGTTTCACCGATACTGATGCAAAGCATTTATTTGATGGTGGGCTGAAAAAAGCAATGAAACTTTACCTTGATAAATCAAAACACCACCTGGGTGATAATTCCATTCAAACACTGGTAAAAGAAGGTGATTTTGCGATTCAAAATTAAAGACAGCAAAAGACTTGCGGGCAGATATTATTGTTATGGGCTCACACAGCCGTAAATGGTTGGAAAATATAGTCATGGGAAGTGTAACAGAAAAAGTTTTAAGACACACTTTTATACCTCTTTTCATCATTCTGACTAAAAAACAGAAATAATCTAAAATTGCGATAGAGAAATTACTGGCCATCGTACAAATTAAAGCAACGGTTATTCGTGATGGGACCCGACAAGAAATTCCGGTGGAAGGGATTGTGCCGGGGGATATCGTTATCCTGAATGCAGAGAACATTATTCCGGGAGATTCCCTGCTGCCTGAATCGAAAGATATGTTTATTAATGAAGCGGCGATGCACAACTGTTTCTGAACTTCATCAGATGAGCGATGGTGCACTGCTCAGACAGGCGGATGTAGTAGATGTTTTTACCGAAATAGAGTTATAAGAAAATTAAGTTTTGAGCTAAATGTGTGAATGATGTAACTTATTTCTATAGTTGTGTAACATTCTTTTTAGTGATTGATCCTACCTTTAATCCTTGATTTTCATTAGTAGTAAATAAAAAAGTATTCATACTGAAAATTTAAAACTATGGGAAGATTATTATTGATTATTGGACTAATACTTGTTGTCCTTTGGTTGCTTGGATTTTTTGCATTTCAATGGCACTCACCACTTGTTCATACGCTGATTATTATTGGTGTTATTCTGATCATCCTCGACCTTTTGAGCAGTCGCCGAAATTGGTGGTAATCGCATTGATCGTAAAATTATTTGGATTTAACACTGGATAATATGTTCCACCCAACACAGGAACTTTGTATTGGGTTGGAAATATTTTGGGTAGTGTAAGAATATATTCAAGAAGAAGATAAAACAAGAAAAAATGAAAATCGTCATTAATAATCACAGAAAGATTTTTGCAGTTCAGGAAGAATTTAACAAGATGTTTCCTGGTCTGACCATTGCTTTCTATGGAAAACCCAGTAAACCCGGTGCCGCTCCATCAATAAAATTGATCAGGCATAGCGGTAAAACATTGCAGGATTGCAGAGCCATTAGCAATGATGGAACAATTGAAATTCTACCCTCCATGAACATATCGGATATAAAAGAAAATTTCAGAGATGTATATGGATTATCGGTTGAAATATTTCAAAAAGCAGGAAATGGCTCTGATAAAATCCCTGTCAGCGATAAACTTACCATTGAAGAAATAAACAGACAGTATTCCACGGATAAGTAATCTTTCAGCTCCGTATCAGTACTTCTTCATTTCATTGCCAATCCATTTGGAATAACCAGCATGGACGCAAAGCACTTGAAAATGTGTGAATGATGTAACTCTTTTCTGATATTGTGTAACGCTTTCCGGAATTTATGCACTCACCTTTGTACGGTGAAAATTCTTTCACAATTTAAAATCCAAAAAAAAGAACACAACAGAAGTAAAAGGAAACTGGAATGAGCAGAAAGGCAAATGATATCAATCGTTCTATCATGAAAAAATATACTCCTGTTATCAAAGTAATTCCGAACCTTCGGAATGCAAAGAAACAAACCATCAAGCTCAGTGAAAAAACTTTTGAAAAAATCGAAAAAGCACACAATTTTTTAACAGATGTTGCAGATGTTTTCTTGTTTATAACTCGATTAACAAAAGAAACTTTTTCCCGTGATTTTGAATTCAGGGAATTTTTGCGTCAGTGTTTTCAGGTTGGATATAAAGCTTTACCGCTTATTTCAGTAACCGGAATCATTATGGGTTTGGTGCTGGCCATTCAATCGAGGCCCGCCCTTGTGCATTTTGGAGCAGTTTCCATGCTTCCCGGAATGGTAGCGATATCGCTCATCAGAGAAATGGGACCGGTTATAACGGCATTGATATGCGCAGGAAAAATAGGTTCAGGTATGGGCGCAGAGTTAGGTTCAATGAAAGTAACAGAGCAGATTGATGCCATGGAAGTATCATCCACCAATCCTATAAAATTTTTAATTGTTACAAGAGTATTAGCAGCCACACTGATGATACCCTTATTGGTATTATATGCTGATGGACTCGGCATAGTAGGAAGCTGGGCGGGAGCAAATATTAAAGGAGATGTAACTTTTGTTTTGTTTTTCTCACAGGCATTCAGCCAAATTCAGTTTATCGATTTTTTCCCGGCTGTTATTAAATCGTTCTTTTTCGGCGCGGTCATTGGTTTGGTTGGATGTTATAAAGGATATACGGCAGGGCGTGGAACAGAAAGTGTGGGTATTGCAGCAAATTCAGCTGTGGTACTATCCTCATTACTTGTGATCATTATAGATTTGATTGCTGTCCAAATCACCGATATGATATAATGAAATTTGTATAAATAAAAACTCGGTTTTAATCATTTTTAGTTAATGATGATGATTGTCACCCAAATACCAACGATTGCACCGGCTAAAACAAATAGCGACAAGCAGGTCATTGAAATCAATAACCTTAGGAAAGGATTTGACCAACAGGAAGTATTGAAAAATGTGTCGTTACAACTTTTTAATGGCGAAAACCTGGTGGTGCTTGGAAAATCCGGCTCAGGAAAATCCGTCCTGATAAAATGTATAGTACGGTTATTGAATCCTGACGACGGAACCATTGATGTGTTTGGTGAAAATGTGAGTTCATTAAACAGGGATGGGCTAGGAGAGTTGAGAAAGAAAATTGGTTTTCTTTTTCAGAGTGGTGCATTGTATGATTCCATGACGGTAAAACAAAACCTGGAATTCCCATTGCGAAGAATAAAAAAGGATCTTACGCAAAAAGAAATAGACGAAAAAATAAATGAAGTTTTGGAAAATGTCGGTTTATCTGAGGCCCTGGATAAAATGCCGTCGCAACTATCAGGAGGAATGCGTAAACGAATCAGCCTGGCACGAACCATTGTCGTTGATCCCATGATCATGTTGTATGATGAACCTACAACCGGGCTTGACCCTGTAACTTCAGATGAAATAAGTTCACTGATCAATGAAGTTCAAAAAAAATATAAAACTTCTTCCATCATCATCACGCATGATATCGAATGTGCCCGCGCTACTGCAAACCGCGTAATTATGTTACATGACGGCGAAGTTTATCAGGAAGGAAAATTAGAAGAGTTTGAAAAGTCAGCTGACGCGTTAATCAAATCATTCTTTAAATGATCATTTAATAAGATTCAAAATTAATACCATAAAAATATGGAAACGCACACACAAAAATTCAAAGTACGGTTAGGACTGTTTATTGCAGGAGGATTGGCGATTTTTGTAATTACTATTTTCTTCATAGGAAAACAGAAAAATTTATTTAATCCTGTTTTTAAACTTACTACAACTTTTTATAATGTAAGCGGATTACAGGTTGGAAATAATGTCCGTTTCTCAGGAATCAATGTTGGCATTGTTGATAATATTAAAATAATTAATGATTCTATGGTGCGGGTTGACTTGTTAATTAAAAAAAATGTTCAGCAATTTATTAAAGAGGATTGTGAAGCAGGCATAGGTTCCGCAGGAATTATTGGCGACCGCGTTCTAATTATTACCCAAGGCAGTACTGATGCTCCTATAGCAAAAGACGGGCAACAAATTGATTCAAAAGAGCCGTCCGAAACAGATGCCATCATGGCAAGCCTGCAAGTAACAGCAGGTAATGCCGCAATTATTTCAGAAGACCTGGCTGAAATTATGATGAAAGTAAATAGTGGACGGGGAACAATCGGGAGATTAATCCAGGATTCAACCATTGCAGAAAATTTTAGTCAGACCATGGTGAATATTAAAAAAAGCAGCAAAGGGTTAGATGAAAATATGAATGCAGTTAAAGGAAGTTTCCTTTTTAAACGTCATTTCAGAAAGCAGGCAGAAGCAGTCCAAAAAAAGAAGGATAGTACCGAAGCAGTAAAGGTAAAACAACAAAAAGCAAATGTTAAAAAGCAGGATGATGCCGATAAAAAAAAGATGAAAGAACAAAAAGTAAATGATAAAAAACAGGATGATGCTGATAAGAAAAAGGCAAATGAACAAAAAGTAAACGATAAAAAGGAAAATTAAAATGAAGGCAACTTTCATTTTATCATTTTTACTTATATTTTCTCCTTTTCTTTATGGACAGGAAGTGCCTCGTCAGAATCCCAAAAAAGTGGCTCCCAATGATACAATAAACCGTAGCAAAGGCAACGATGATAAGCAACTTCAGAAGATCAAAGAAGAAAAAGTAGAAAAACTTTCAGATTCAGCCAATAATGAGCCAGCTAAAAGTGCACTCGTTGATACCACAAAACAAAATAAATACGGGGATTTACTTGAGGACGATACGGTGTATAATAAAAAATATCACTTCTGGATACCTTGTAGTGAGGTTCTGGGCATTTGGGGCTTAACGTGGGCTGCAGACAGGTATCTTTTAAATGCTGATTATTCACGCATAGGATTCTCAACATGGCAATATAATTTAAAAGAAGAATGGGAATGGGATCATGACCGGTTCGGAGTAAATTTTATCAGTCATCCGTATTCCGGATCACTTACTTTTAATGCTGCGCGTTCGAACGGTTATAATTTTTTTCAATCATTTCCTTTTGCAGTCGCAGGCAGTTTGCTGTGGGAATATTTCGGGGAAAATACGCGGCCGTCCTTTAACGATGTTATCAATACACCGGTTAATGGAGCATTTCTCGGAGAAATACTTTACCGCTTAAGCTCGAATATTCTCGATGACCGGACAAGAGGAGCAAACAGGGTTTTCCGTGAAATAGCAGCCGGATTAGTTGATCCCATGAGATGTTTTAACAGGCTGATCCAGGGAAAAACTTTCAGGAGAACCAATAAGGAAGTTTATGAGAAAGAACCGCTGAATGTTTCTTTATATGCCGGACTACATTGGGTAAATGATGCAACCCGTGACTTTTTTGGACAAGGAACTAACAGTGGAATGATCAACGCTCAGTTTGATTATGGAAATCCGTTTGAAATACGTTCAAGAAAGCCATTTGATTTTTTCAGACTTCGCGTGGATTTAAATTTCGGAGTGGGAAGAAAATATCTTGATAACGTAACCGGCTATGGAATTTTATTCGGCAAAAATTATCAACTGGGAAAACTGGCAATCCTCCTCGGTGGATTTCAATATTATGATTATTGGGATAATAAAACATTTGAGTTAGGCGCCATTGCTTTCGGTGGCGGAGTGTTCACTAAATTACCGATAAGCAAGACGTTCAATCTTTATACTAATTTCCATGTGGGTATCATCCCTTTTGCGGGAAACAGTACACGGTTTGGTCCTGATACTTCGCAGGTAAGAGATTATAATTTTGGGGATGGATTGCTGGCAAAGTTTGAAAGCACACTTAATTTTGGTAAATATGCGACGACTTCATTGATATTTTATTATTACATCATTCACACCTATATCGGTGACCCCGGGGATAATTATATCGGCATCTTAAAACCAAGAGTAACAGTGAGGATATTCAAAAGTCTGAATATAGGATTTGAATACTTCGTATATTACAATGACCGGTATCTTAGTGATTTTCCTGCCATACATTCAGTGAGAACTGAACAGAAAGTATTTCTGTTGCTTTATCTGGAAGATAAACAGCGGAGAGGACAGTATAATTGAAAAGTCTTTCACAAATGGTAAATCAATGAAACTCCTTGTCCGGCAGCGCTTACAGGTAATATTTCAAGTCTCCGGTAACTGCCATGATATACCAGCCGACCTACTGCAAAACCGATCGCTGAACCTACGAATGCATCAGAAGCCCAATGATTGTTTTCAACAACCCTTGCCATAGCTGTAAGGGTTGCTAACGAATAGCATATAATAGGAACCCAGATCAGGTTTTTGTAAGAATAACTGATTACTGTTGCGACTGCAAAAGCGGCTGCAGAATGCCCGGAGGGAAATGAAGCATCCGGAACAAGATTATATGGCCCATTCCATGAATAAGGTTTGGAGGATGGATAATCAGCATATGGCCGGTGCCGCTGGGTCATTTCTTTTATTATCTGGATCACAACACCTGTTAAAAGGAAAGCCTCAAGGCCTTTCAGTGAAGTTTCCTTGGCTTTATCATTATGCCAGATAGCTCCATAACCATAAAGAAGACCCAGCGATGGTAAACTGTAAAGACCGCTTCCCAATGGGTCGAAAATTGTTCTTAAGTAAGCGTTGGTATTCGTCCCTTTGTTTCGTAAGACTAATTTCTGAATATCATCATCAAAAGTGTAAAGTATGATTCCACCTCCTACCACTACCGATGCAGCGATCCATTCCTTTTTACTCCAATGGAAAGGGGCCGATGCTATTGCTTTTGAATCAACCCAATAAGATTTTATATAACTTACATTCGGTTTTACAGGGATAAGAGCAACAGAATCTTTTTTAACTGCAATGGTGGAATCTTTTTTCTGTGCAATGGAATCTTTTTTGGCTGAAATGGTTGAATCTTTTTTCGCTGAAATGGAATCTTTTTTCGCTGAAATGGAATCTTTTTTTTCAGCATTTGATTTTTCCTGAGAAAGAGAAATTGCTGAAAAGCCAAAAATAAAAAGAAAAATTAAATAAAAGGATCTGGTTTTCACTATTCCGGATATATAGTTTATATGAAAGACACTTATAGAAGTCTTATTTTTCTTTGTTGCAACATTCCTGGAAAGGGTTACATCATTTGCACCTTACGATTCGTCTTTTGTTGTACGAATCAGGCCAATACCGGCAATGAAGAAGATAATCCCAAGTATGCCGAAGATGATAAGTGTTTTAATATCACGTGTACCGCCTGAGACATTGGCAAAAACTATGGCAGCATAAATAAGACCACCTATTCCGAGGATAGTAAGTACCGCCCCAAAGATCCTTTTAACATTCATAATGTTATTTTTTTTAGGTTGTTATTATAGAAAACCGATAGCTATCAGAATGCCCCGGGGTTCATACCCGTGGTTGTTTTTTAAAGGCTGTTCGAAATGAAAACTAACACTTTGAATAACTCCGGCATACATTTATCATACATGCATATTCATCAGGTAATGGATTACTCCAAATGCCTTGAGAAGCCAAACGATAACAACAATCACAACCACAACATTAAAAATGGTTTTGATTTTGTGATCCATGGGGATGTATGTATTGACAAGCCATAGAATAAGACCTGCGACGACCAGTACGATTAAAATTGTAAGTAGTGACATAAAAAATGATTTAGATTAGAATTATATCTTAAAAAATGAAAGGATTAATGCGGTTGTTCATCTTCCATCACTTTTTTAGGTGGTTCAGGTTGTTGTGGTTGTGATGGTTGTTGCTTGGGCGGTTCTTCGGTATGTTGCGGCTGTGCTGGCTGCTGTTTAGCCGGTTGAACGTTATGTTGCGGCTGTGATGGCTGCTGTTTAGCCGGTTGAACGTTATGTTGCGGCTGTGATGGCTGCTGTTTAACCGGTTGAACGTTATGTTGCGGCTGTGATGGCTGCTGTTTAGCCGGCTGAACGTTATGTTGCGGCTGTGATGGCTGTTGTTTAACCGGTTGAACGTTATGTTGCGGCTGTGATGGTTGCTGCTTAGCCGGTTGAACGTTATGTTGCGGCTGTAATGGTTGCTGTTTAACCGGTTGAACGTTATGCTGCGGCTGTGATGGCTGCTGTTTAACCGGTTGAACGTTATGCTGCGGTTGTGATGGTTGCTGTTTAACCGGTTGAACGTTATGCTGCGGCTGTGATGGTTGCTGTTTAACCGGTTGAACGTTATGTTGCGGCTGTAATGGCTGTTGCTTAGTGGGTTGATTTGCTTTTTGTTGTGGAGTTTCAGCAGTTCTTTGTGCAGCAGGTTTTACATTTTTCAGACTTTCCACTTTGGTTGGGGCAGGTTTCGGTCCGGTTGAGTTATTTTTTTGGACCTGCGGTCTGTATATCTGAAGCTGATTATTACTCAGATTCTGACCGGGCTTACTGCTTTCTTTAATAGCAACCGGGGTGATTGGTTTCCCAACACGTTTTTCCACATCAGCTCTCACGGGACCTGCATTGTATGTTATATTGCGTGTTTTATTTACATAGTTATTATTTATCACTGTGGAATTGTTGATGATCGTAACATTGTTTGAGGAATTGACATAGTAGTTATTGATGTTCGTTCTTCCAAAATCCCTGTCTCTTACGAACCTCCACTCATTATCAGGTACATGATAGTCGCGACCATAAGCTACACTGAGGCTGACACCAGGTCCTATCGGCGCCCATCCGTAATAACCTTCTGATCTTCTCCAGGTAACCCATCCCGGACCCCATTCATTACCCGGGACCCACATGGGTCCATAAGAAGCATCGTTGTACCAGCGACCATAGTGAAAAGGCGCCCATCCCCATGAATAATTAGAAACCCATGTCCACCCCTCATCGGTGAACACCCAATAGCCGTTTGTGGCATATGGAGTGAAACCTGGAGCTACATTGGGTACCCAAACATATCCATAATTGGAATTGTTTACCCAGGTTCCATAAGGGCTTAATTCATCATAAAAAACCTGGAAGTTGACAGATCTCCCCTGTGCAGAGACTTTTTGTGGTATTATCCATGAACCTATGCAGAGTATAAGTAAAAGAGGAATAATTTTAATTTTAGTTTTCATAGATCTTATTTTATTGTGATGAAATCATCAGGTTACAAAGATGAACCCTCTTATAATAATTAGTGTTACACAACTTTTTTATTATTTTACATAATTCACACATTTGGGAAAGTGATCAAGTCAGGAACATACTTTTTATCATGGTTTTAGTTCTGAAAGCGCTTTTTTGTTTTTCTTACGGTCATTTTCAAATTTCTTTCTCGGGGCTTCATCATTTAATTCATTCATTTTGCGGTATGCCTGGATTAAGGCCTTCGGAAGTTCACCTTTGTAAGTTATTTTATAGAATGAAAAACCGTTGTAAGGAATATTATTTTCACCGGGATAAATTTTTACACGGGTTTCCACAGCTTTTTTCTTAAAGTCCAGCATAAAAGCGTCTTCTCTTTCTTTGTTTAATTGTGTAAATTTTGCATCAACAATGGCTGAACCAATAAATTTATTGCATTTCTCCTGTATCGTAAACAGCTTACCACCACCTGCCATTTTGTTTAAATACTGAACAAACAAAGAATCCTTTACCGACATTTTATCGACCTTCAGAGAATCATCTTTAGTGAGAAACGGATCTTTTTTATCTTTAAACAATAAAATATATTTTTTCTTGGCTTCAAAAAACTGGATGTGTTCTTTTTCTTTTTCAGCATACTGCACAGGATGCACAACAATAGTGGCTTCCGGATTATGGATCAGAAAATCCACCATTTTATTTATAAACTTTTCCTGCTCAGGTAGCAGTGAACTCTGTCGCATCTGCCACTTCATTGTAAGGGATTCCTCAATTTCAGTTTCCATATTTCTTATCTCCATCCTATATGATGCTGTTGCGGGTTTAACAAAAATATTTTCGAGCAGATCCATGAGTACATCGTGGAAATGAAATTTAGGATTCTTCAGATTACCGGTAATCGGAATCTGGTAATCAATAACGTTACCACGGTCACGAATGAGAGACATAATCCACCGCGTGGGAATCCATTTTGTACCTTTATTTTTCAACCGCCTGATTACCCGCGGATCAATTATCACGAGGTGATTATCGCTTTTTATAATTCCGTGTCTCACGTTCCAGTCTCCATTGATCTCTATGGTCCCCCGGTCAACAGGGTAAGAAGTATAGGTAACCAGATAGGGATTGAACATCGCAACAGGCACTTTTTGAAGATGATATTGGATATCAAAATCCGTGCTGTCTTTGGGACTTATCCTGATATTCACGTTTATATTACCATAGGGCATAATACCGGATTTAAAAGATACATTCGCCCATTTGCGGGTTTTATCAATAGAATCTGCAATAATATAAAGAGGATTTATCCCTGCGGAGAATTTCTCACTGATGGCAAAGTCATTGAATTTCAAATCGCCCTTGTAAATTGCAAGACGATTGATCTTGTAATGACTTTGAAAAAAGTTTTTCGCAAGTACTTTTACATAACGGGCTATTTCAATAACAAGGTTAAATTTAGCGGGATCTGCTGCAGCTGCTGCAATGTTGGCCCCATTTTTCCCGATCATCATCTGGATGTTATCTAAATAATCGTAACGCTCATATTTGAAATACGGATGACTTATGGAAACTGAGTCGAACAGATATTTATGATCCTTCGGACTTACGTCAATTATTGCCAGCACCAATTTATCAAAAGATGCGTAATCATCCTCCGGACTTTTTCCAAAATGAAAATCATTAACTGCCACCTGCCCTGAGAAAGTAAGATCTTCCTGATCTTTAAAGTTTCCTCTTGCCTTCACATCAGCATCAAGATTAGCAGAGAAGCTTCCGTTGGTTGTTATTTCTTTCAGGTATTGTTCTATAATATTTAAATCGAATTTTTGAGCGACAAGAGCAAGACGATAATCCATGGTTTTAAAATTGATTGTAAAATTGCCTTTTGCGCTACCGCTTCCCGGTATTGACAGCAATGAAAATTTTATCGCCATGGTATCTCTGTTCCAATATTTACCACTGCTTTCAATATTTACCTCTTTGATAAAATAATTTATTGAACTTACTTCTTCACGGTAAGTGAATTCTCCTCTTATGATTTTTATCCCCAGAATATTACAGTGGAATGGTGAAGAGGTAGAATGAGGTTTTCCCGGCTGAGCTGATAATCGAAGCGTATCAGGTTTTTCAGGAGTAAACTTTTTTATAATGTCACTGAAATTTAATTCCTTTTTATTTTGAATAATTATTCCTTTTGGCTGGTCCAATGTAATTTCTGTGATCTCTACCATTTTCGATAAAAATTTAAGCATGGCAAATTTTGCACTTACTCCTTTTGCTGAAAAGAAAACACTGTCGGTTTCCTTAATGGAATCCGGGTTTAATGATTCGTAAATTTTCAGATCGCTGATATGAACATAGCCGGTAAAAGGATTTACATATACCCAGCCCATTGTAATATGTCTCCCTGTATATTTCTCACCATACTTTTTACCCAGATATTTTCCGATGGGTGAACTCAATAAAATAACGATCACTATTGCAATGATAATGGAACTGATTACAATAATGAATGTTTTTTTCAGTCTGGCGTTTGCAATTTTCATTTACGTATTACCTGCTTTCTGCGAGAAGTTTTTTCGTTGACAATTTCCAGCGGAGACTCACGCCTACTTCATCTGGAGAAGTAGACAAGCCCAGGGAAAGATGTTTACTGCATGGAACCTTATGTAATGCAGGAACGACAATACCGATGATCGCACCAAGCCCAAAACCGACAGCAATATCTGAAGGAAAATGATCCAGTGATCTTATTCGCGCATATCCGATTGCCAAAGGGGGAATTGAGGCAGCAAGGTACAGGAGATATTTTGCCGCTCCTACATTGGGATGATAGTCGCAATACACCTTGACCATGAAAAAAGTGCTGTAGGCGCAGGAAGCCACATGCCCGCTATAAAATGAATTGCGGTTGTTGCTGTTCATTTGGGCCGCCAGACCTAACTCAGAATAATAAACAGCCGGCCGGTAACGGTTCTGAAAATAAGGTCCAAGAGGGCTATAGTTGTAAAAGGTAAATGTAATGGTATGTCCTTCCACATACATGAACAGCAAGTGAAGCCAATCCTTGCGGATGTTTTTATCAATCATAAGTAAACTGGGCAAAAGAAAAATACCAATCTCCCCATCATCGGAAATTGTCTTCCATAGCGTGCGATCCTTTGTTTGTTGTTTTAATGCCCACCGGTCCATTGAGTTGATTAATTTTTTCTGCGCATCCGAATTCGCAAAAACCACTTCTGCAGAATCGAGCGATGGTTTATTTTTCAAGCGGGGGATAGCAAATAAATCTCCGGCCATCCCTACAGCAATGATAGCTCCTTCCACAAAGTAGTTAACACGGTATACTTTTGTTTTTACAGGTTTCAGAGGGTTCACAATGGTGTCGGGTGAGCTGCAATAAGCATTGCCGCAAATTACCATGACAGCCAATAAACAAAATATGTTTTTCATCTGATGAACTTAAATTATGAATTAATTTTCACAGAACAAAGGTCAGTCCTTTGATTCCGTAAAGCATTACACAATTGCAGAAAAGAGTTACATCATTCACACATTTTCAAAAATGCTGCGATTTTTGTAGTTCTTCATCCGCTCGCTTTCCCTAATGTGTGAATCATGTAATATAATTAAAAAGTTGTGTAACACATTTTATTTTAAATGTACTCATCTTTGTATGTCGGGTAGTAACAAGTTTGCAACACACAACTTTCTGTTCCTCCCGGAATTATTCACTTAAAAACCACAAAATGAAAACAACATTCCACTTCCTTGCATTCTTATCCTTGAGCCTTGGCTTGTTATTTACGTCATGCGTGTCAAGTAAAAAATTTATGGCTTCAGAAGCCAAAGTTGATAAGCTTCGGAAAGATAGCGCCCATATACTTAGTCAACTGAATAACTGTAATGCGGAGGTAAAAAATCTTAACGACGAAAAAGCATCCCTGAAGAATGAAAATGCAGGGGTTCAAAATGATCTGAAGGTTCTTGCTACCGAATCAAAAATGACCATTGCCGACCAGGCGAAGCGGTTAAAAAACCTGCAGGATATGATTCAATCACAAAAGAATGTATTGACCAATCTTCAAAATTCAATAGCCAATGCACTGATGAACTATAAGACTGATGAGCTATCCGTTTACATCAAAGACGGAAACGTTTATGTTTCACTCGAAGAAAAATTACTATTCAAATCGGGTAGCGATGTGGTTGATCCTAAAGGAAAAGAAGCGCTCAAAACTCTTGCCAAGGTGCTTACCGGCACCAAAGATATCACTGTGATGATTGAAGGCCATACAGATAATGTCGTCATCAAAACAAAGCAATTTCAGGATAATTGGGATCTCAGCACAGCAAGAGCCACATCCATTGTACGTATTTTGACAAAAGACTATGGTTTTGATCCGAGTCGTATAACGGCATCAGGCAGAGGTGAATTTCATCCTGTAAAAACGAATGAAACAGAGGAAGGACGTGCCGGCAACCGCAGAACTGAAGTCATTTTGTCTCCTGACTTAAAAGAGCTTTATAAGCTATTGTATCAATAAGAATGATTGGTCGCTACTGATTGGTCTTGCCGTAATGGGGATTGGCAGATTCGTTTTATTGCAGTCTTCTAAAAAAAATAAACTCATTGACCCTGATGCGATGCCCTAAGTTAATAGTTAATGCTATAACATTTTCTATATCTGGCTATCATTTTAGAAAAGTATTTGGACTATCTAAATAATCTTCTTTTTTGTAACTGGTATGTCATGTAAAACCTGGGTTCTCTATGCATTTGTTTTTCCCCTGTTTTTCACAGTGAAACCGTCCGGTGCCCAATCTGACACTATACTAAGAGAATTGCGTCACGTGACCTTTGACAGCACGTACCTTGCTGATTACACCAATTTGTTTACAACCCGGTTAAGAAGACCTTATAACCGCAGGTTGTCATTTTAAGATACATGCCCGGCGCGAGGCTCCTGAAATCGATAACGGTCTTTTCAAAACACCGGAAACTCACCTCCTCAATTGATTTCAACCAATTGGTTTGAACCGCAGGGGAAGCCCTGGACCCGAATTCCGGGGCAAGCACCTCATCCCCTGCAGAGGTTGACTAAAAAGTATGGCTGATGCCAATTTTATCTTCTTTGTGTCCTTTGTGCAATCTTTGTGTTCCTTGTGGTTCCGTACTTTATAAATTAACCACAAAGGTCACAATGTTTTATACAAATGTCACAAAGACTTTTTAGTCACCCCTCCGGGGGTTGAGGTAAAAAAATTAAAAACAATTTAAAAAAATCCGGGACTTAAAATCCCGGCGGATTCATTATTTCATTGTGCTCTTCTTCTTTTTCAGGTTTGAACTGGAGTTTCCCGAACTTGAAAGTAAAGTTAAGCCCGAAAGAGCGAAAGGGTATCTGGCGAAGCGAGGTCAGAGTAAAGTTATCTCCTGCAAGGTCAGTCTTCTGGTTGATGTATGTATTGAACGGGTTTGTGGATGTGATAGCGATGCTTGCTTTTTTCCTGAACAATTGTTTACGGAAAGCCAGGCTATAAGAAGTGAATGATGGAACTTTTCCCTGAACACTGGTTCGTGGAGAGTTGAAATTTCCAAAGAATTCAAAAGCAATATCCCAGGGGAGCTGGTAAGCCAGGTTCAGGTTGATCCTGTATTCGAAGCTGTTGATGGATCCCGGCTCTCCGTTTGTGTTAACGATATAACGGTCATAAAACGAAATGTTCGAGCGTAGGCTTAATCCGGTCACCAGCGGAAATGAACCGTAAAGATTGAGTCCTCCCCTTTGTTCCAGGGAAATATTCTGGCGATTGGTCACAGTTACATCCGTATATATGGAATCCCCGATCTTATATGCAGGATAGTAAGTCACATAGGACTGGATATCTTCCGTATTTCGCCGGTAAAAGGAGACAACATTTATGTTCCCTCCTTTGGAAAAGGTTTTGCTGTAGCTCAGTTCAAAGCCATTGACCAGTTCAGGTTTCAGTTCAGGATTACCGGTTATGATATTATGCGGATCGCTGAGATTGTTGAAAGGGTTCAGATCGCGGTAATCGGGACGCTGGATCCTGTAAGTATAGCTGAATTTCAGAATGTGATTGTTTGGGAAAGTATGCGAAAGGATCAGGGAAGGTGCAATTGTATTGTAATCGGGGATTTCCACGTTTGGATCATTGGCATCACTGATCTTCGTTTGGGTAAATTCATACCGGCAGCCCAATTTGAGATCCAGCCAGTGAAAAAGCGGGAAACTCCCGGAAAGGTATGCTGCATAAATGTTCCTGTCGTATTTCAGGGTATAGGACTGGAACATGTCCGGAAGAAAATCATTAGTAAGCGGGGTGAAGGTGTTTGCTTCAGTTGTACTGTTCAATTCATAGAGTACCGCCTTGGCGCCGGTTTCAAGGTTTGCTGTTTCACCCAGAGGAAGGGAATAATCAACAGATAAATCCGTTTCCCTGTTATTTCCGGGGTTTGTTCCTTTTGATCCTGAAAATACTGAATCAGGAAGGGCCAATCCCTGGGTCTGCTGGTAAGATGAAAAGTTGCTCGAATAGCTGGAAATATAGAGCAAATTCAGGTCATGGCCCTTGCGTCGGAAGTTGTGCTTGTAATTCACACTCCAGTCATACGTCTGGCTTTGATAATCATTAATTGATTTGAGGATGTTGGCTTGGTTGCTGACCTGCTTTCCTGCGGTATCGTATACTATGATCTGCTGGTTGGTTTTACTATTGTTATTGTTTCCGTTATAATTGTAACTGAATGATGCAGAGATATTGTCTTTTGGCATAATGTTCCAGTCGAAACCAAGCCCTGCCTGGAATCCATCCCGTTTGAAATCACTGCTGCCGGACTGGGTCATATGGGTCTGGCTGACGGAGTCATCCGACCAGCGATCCAGGGAGTTCAGCGTAGTGGAGGGTAGATAGGCGTTACCACCAAAGTATGCGTTG
>CAIYUC010000194.1 GCA_903929315.1 uncultured Bacteroidales bacterium | reverse complement strand
TATGTCCGATGTTGTTGCAAGTATTTGCAATGTACTCTTTATCCCCGATTTCTTTTGATATTTTTAATGAAGCGAAATAATTCTTCAATGCTTCGGGATAATTGCCCAGATAGGAATAATCAACTCCGATAATGTTATAAGCCCTGGCCTTCTGTTTCAGGATTTTTGTTTTGACGCTTGTTTTTTCTGTCCCGGTAGTCCCGATAACTATCGGGATCGGAAGAAGCTGGTCATATATCGTTAATGCATCATTGTTGTTTTTCAATGCCTTTTCATAGTTCCCAAGATTCGTTAATGCAGTACCAATAGTCAAATACGCATTGGCAATTCCCATTTTATAATTCATTTTTATTGAAAGGGCCTGTGCCTGGCTGGCAAAATAAAGTGCTGTGTCAGGGTCATTATTTCTGAATTCATCAGCAAGCGCATTCAACTTATTTACTTTGGCAGTGTCTTCCTTAGCAGTTTTTAAAACGGATAGGAGGGAGTCGATTTTACTTTTGCCCTGCTTTTGAGCAAAGGATTGAATGGCTATGCATGAAATGACGGTAAGGAGAAATAGCGCTTTTTTCATAATTTTTTTTTGTTATTGATTTGAAGGTTCCACAAAATACATATCAAGTTCCCCCTTGTGCTTCGCTACAATTTTACCGCGATGCGTACAATTGAATTTATCTTTCACCAGGGCATATGTTGTTCCGCTGATGTTCACCTGGCCCGCTTCACCGCTGCTTTCCATTCTTGCTGCAAGATTTACCGTGTCGCCCCAGATATCATACTGGAATTTTTTCACTCCTACGATACCCGCCACCACCGGACCGGTGTGAATGCCTATCCGTAGTTCGAACGGGATCTCTCCCCTGGCTTCTTTTTCTTTTTTGCGTGTGAGCATGAAATTCCGTATTTCAATAGCTGCACTCACTATGTCAAGTGCATGGGTATAATTCAGCACAGGTAAACCGCTGACACAGATGTATGCATCGCCCACTGTCTTGATTTTTTCCACCTTGTATTTCTGAACAATATGGTCAAAGGCACTGAAGCAAAAATTGATCTCATCCACCAGCAGTTCAGCGCTGACCTTTTCGCTTACACTGGTGAAGTCCTTAAAATCGGTAAACATCACCGTAACCATGCTGAATGTTTTTGCCTGGCAATGTCCGGTTTGTTTTAGTTCTTCCGCCACCTGAAAGGGAAGAATATTGAGCAGTAGTTCTTCGCTACGTTTTTTTTCTTTTGAAATACGGTTGCGCTGGAATAGAATAATTAATGAAAATATAAACACTAGTGCAAGCCCGCCCGTAATCAAATTGCGAATGAATTTCTGGCGGCTGATTTCCTGCTGCTGTTTTTGTTTTTCAGCATTCAGTAAATTTATTTGCTGCTCGGTTTCGAACGATACAGACCTGCTCTTGTTTTCATCATCAATAATCTGTTTCTGAAGTGTGATGCAATGCTCCAGGGTAGCGGTTGAATTTTCAAAATCTCCGTTCATTTTATAAGCAGTTGACAGCAGTATCCATTCTTTTAAAGCTACTTTTCGCAGGTTAACTTTTAAAATCTCATTGCTTTCATCCTTCAATAGCTTAATTGCGTCAGCGTACTTATACTGCTTAATTTTTATTAATGCAAGATAATAACCGGGAATTAAATTACCAACATATGAATTAATCATTAATTTATATGAATCTTTAAGAGCAGCACATTGACGGATGAAATACTCAGCCGAATCCAGCCGGTTTTGTAAATAACAATAATATCCGCGTGTTTGGTAGTAGTTTGAGAAATAATCAGGATCATTTTTGCTATCCAGGATTTTTTTCATCAAATCAAAATAATAATATACACTGTCGGCCCCGGTTAGGATTTTTGCTCTGATAATTTGAAGATAGATATAAGGACCATCCCTAACTTCAACAGAATCTTTTATTGATTCAAAAATGGTTTTTGCTTCGTAAAGAAAAGGAAATGCTTTCTGCGGCTCTTCATAGTCTATTAACATCCATCCTAAAACAGCTTTTCGGTTAATAAAACCAATCATCCCAATGCTATTATATTTTGCAAACAGGAAATTATTTCCCTTAACAATTATATTCCGGTTTAAAAAATTAGTTGATTTCATCTGGCAGTAAATTGCTTTGTCTTTTAAGCCAAGCGTCCTATAACACCCTGCTAAAACCCAATAACATAAACTGGTTGCGTCCGAATCATTGGCCTGCTCAAAGTAATTTGCAAGCCGCTGGTAATATTCAACCCCTTCATTTATCCTGTTGGTGTTTCGATATTGAAATCTTGATCGGTCAAGCGTGTAGAGTAATAAATTCTTTTCAAATTCGTTGGAATAATTCTTCAATTCAGCGATGAGATTTCTACTATAATTAACCGCCCTATAATTATCCTTACTGAATGACAGAACAATGCATACAGCTGTTTTTACCGCAAGGTAGTTTTGTTTATGAATAACAGGAATTAGTTTTTTTAATTCAGAATCAATTTTGTCGGTCGTTAATGAATCTGGTGCGATTTTGAAAACGGCTGCCACTATCTTTGCCAATAAAACAGAATCACTGCTTTGAATTCCTTTAACCTGCTTTAAATAATAAATAACAGAATCGGCCTGAGAAAATTGCTGAGCCTTTAATGCAATATTACAAAGTAGCAAAAAGAAAATAAAAATGAAATATGTTTTTTTCATCATAATGTTTTAGTCAGGATTGTCGCTAAAGCATATCCGATAACGCCCCGCATTGCGTCGCTGCCGGCTTAAGCGACGTTTTTACTTATCATAATGAAATCGGCAACTATATATCAATATTTCATTACCAATTACCTGGTAAACAAGTCTATGCTCTCTATCAATGCGCTTGGACCAGAAACCAGCTAAGTCATATTTTAACGGTTCTGGCTTTCCTAATCCTTCGTATGGGGTTCTTTGAATATCTTTTATCAGGTCATTTATCTTTTTAAGGATCTTTTTATCTTCAGATTGCCACGAAGTGTAATCTTCCCACGAATTCTGCGAAAATATAATTCTCATCATTCTTCGATTAATCTTTTTTTAACAGATTTTCCAGATTTCATTTGATGGATAGACTCATATAGCCTGTCGGCATTAGCCTTCGAACTTAGTAAATGAACAGTCTCAAGAATAGAGTTAAATTCATCTAATGAAATAAGTACTGCACCGTGACCAGATCCTCTTTTAATAATCAGGGTTTCATTATTATTCTCCACCTCATCAAGATACTTTTTAAGTTTAGTTCTGAACTCGGTGAAATTTGCTGCTTTCATATATAAGTTTTTAAGTGATTAATAAAGTACAAATATAAGTACATTAATAATAACTTTTTCAGTAACGCTTTATTTTACTTGATCCTTAAACTTCATCTGTTTTTGTGAAATTCACCAATGTCAAGTAAAGTTATATTAAAATCTTTTATTTAGAGGCGAAAAAAAGAAAAACCGTTGCCCCATTATAACTTTTTGTAAAGATCCATGAGCGCTATTTCGATAGTCGGGAATTTAAACTCAAAACCATTCTTCAGTAATTTTTCAGGCACTACCATCTGTGTCCTGATGTTAATGCTTCCGCTCCTTCACCATAGATCATCTTCAGGGCAAAAAATGATACCTTCATAACTGCAGGTTGGCCGAGAACTTTCCCGAAAGTTTTGGTAAAATCGTAATTTGTTACCGGATTTGGCGCAACCGCATTGATGATCCCTTCAAGATTTTCCTGTTCTATGACGAAGTCGTAGGCATTTATAAGATCCACAATATGGATCCAGGAAAAAGCCTGGCGACCGTTGCCAATCACACCTCCTAATCCTATATTGAAGAGCGGGTACATAGTTTTCAGAGCTCCGCCTGTATTACCTAAAACGAGGCCTGTCCGGAAAAGGACTATGCGTGTGTGATCCTTTGCTGAAAGTGCTTCCTTTTCCCAATCCTTACAAAGATTCCCCATAAAATCATTCGCAAGGTCACGGCTTTCTTCGGTATGGGATCCTGTAGCGTCGTAGGTCCCTATTGCAGAATTGGAAATAAATACCTTTGGTTTCTTTCCTGCATTGATGATCGCACAGGCAATTTTCCGGGTTGTATCGATCCGGCTAAGGTAAATCTCGTTCTTGTAACGTTTAGTCCAGCGTTTATTAATGGTTGCGCCGGCTAAATTGATGACGACATCACTCCCTTCGATCATTTTGAAACAGAACTCGTCATCCGCCAATGCAAATGCATCCCGGTTTATAATAGTAAAGTTCCACCCTTTACTTGCAAACTGTTTCATCAATTCTTTACCAATGAACCCGCTGGCACCGCTTATACTTATCTGCATGATCCTAAATAAATTAGTTTTAAAGATTTTACCACAAAGTCACACAAAGGTAGTCACGAAGGCGCACAAAAACTATTTAATCAGCCTTCCAAATCTGACTTTGGGTTGACTAAAATGTTTTTTATTTCACGCAGAGGCTCGCAGATGAAACACAGTTTCGCAAAAGATTGATAACATGTATTTTTACTTTGCGAGACTCAGCGTAAAACTCTGCGAAACTTCGCGAGAAACCTCCTTTTCCCCCTTCTTAGAAAACCCTATAAAAGGGTTAAGTTCATAGATTCATCAGGAAAGCCAAGAAATGACTAAATTTGCCGTCCATTTCAGAAGATTCTGATAGCATAAACGATTAAATCATTTAAGATCATAACTATTCTATCAATACTTCATGGATCCACAAAGAAAAAGGAAAAAATTATTTTCAGAATTTCCGCCTGTCTCAACATCAGAGTGGGAAGAACTAATCAGAAATGATCTGAAAGGGGCGGATTACGATAAGAAACTTATATGGAAGACAGATGAAGGCTTCGATGTCAAACCGTATTATCGCCAGGATAACCTGACAGGATTGGATTATCTTAAGGATTTTTCATCAAGATATCCTGCGACCGGGGGAACCAACCAAGCCGGAAATAATTGGATCATCCGCCAGGATTTTCCGATGACAGATATTAAAGAAGCCAACGGTTATGCTTTGGAGGCTATTGCAAAAGGAGTTGATGATGTCGGTTTTTGCGTTAAAGAGATCACCACACATAAAGAAATGAGCCGGCTTTTAGCAGGGATCGATCTGGCAAAAACAGGGATTCATTTTATTTGTTCCCGTTCCTATCCTTTAACGATTGAGCTTTTTATCTATGAGGTTGATGACCACAAGTTGGAAGGAGACAAGATCCGGGGCTCGATCAATTTTGATCCAATCGGTTATTTATTGCTTAACGGAGATTTCTATGTTTCCCAAATTAACAATTTTGATGAAGCAAAATACCTTTTGAATACAGGGAAGAAGCGACTACCCTGGTTCCGGATCATCACTGTCAACGGTCATTATTTTAGGGAGGCCGGTTCGACTTTAATCCAGGAGTTGGCTTATAGTCTTGCTTCAGGAAACGAATATCTTTCCGGACTTGTAGCCAAAGGTTTCCCGGTTGATAGTATTGCTCCGAAAATCCAGTTCACACTTGCAGCCGGTTCGAATTATTTCATGGAGATTGCAAAACTTCGTGCTGCCCGTATCCTTTGGGCAAGGATAGTCGAACAATATGAGCCAAAACATAAAGAATCCATGCAAATGTTCATTCATGCGGTGACAGTTGCAAGGAATAAAACATTGTACGATCCCTATGTCAACCTTCTCCGCACAACTACTGAAGGAATGGCGATGGCATCGGGGAATGCAGATTCTATCTCTGTTCTGCCGTTTGATTTTAGTTATAAGGATCCGGATGATTTTTCGTTCCGGATGGCCAGAAACCAACAGCTGATCTTCAGGGAAGAATCCCTTCTGAATAAAACCCTCGATCCGGGGGCCGGATCCTACTATATTGAGAACCTGACAGATTCCATTGCGAATCATGCATGGAAGCTTTTCCAGTTGATTGAAAAGAAGGGTGGCTTGATTGAATGCATCAAAACAGGATATATCCAGGATGAGATTGAAAAAAGCCGCCTTACAGGTGAAATGGCTATTTACCGAAGAAAAACCATTAGGATCGGTACAAACCAATATCCAAACCTTCCGGAGAAAATGCTGGATAAAATCCAGAACAAACCAAAAACTAATTGTTCAACAGCAAATTCAAAATATAAGAAACTTGTCATATCCCGTGAAACAGAAACCTTTGAAAACTTACGTTTAGCGACCGAATCCTATGTCAGGCAGGGGAATAAGAGACCGGCCGTGTTCTTGTTATCCATTGGAAATCCCGGATTGCGTAAGGCCAGGGCTGGTTTTACTATGAATTTCTTTGGTTGTGCAGGATTTGATATCCTGGATCATCCGGGCTTTAAGACTATTGATGCAGGAGTGAAAGCTGCCCTGGATTCTCATGCAGAAATTGTGGTGATCTGCAGCTCAGATGGAGAATATGAACATACAGCTCCCGGAATTTGTCATGCTATAAAATCGCAAAATCCGAAAATCTTTGTTATTGTTGCGGGTTATCCAACCCCGATCGTCGATTCATTGATAGCTTCCGGTGTTGATGATTTTATTCACTTGCGCAGCAATCTTTTCGAGACGCTTTTAAAATATCAGCAAAAATTGGGAATTCTTTAGATAGTAAGCGATGAGGCCGGACTTTAAAAATATCGATTTCAGAATCAGTTCTGCTAAAGGGAAAATCTATCGTGATACGGGACCGAAGAAAGCGTTTTGGATGACCCCTGAGCAAATTTCTATAAAACCGGTATACCGTAAAAAGGATCTGAAAGCGATGGAACACCTGCAGTATGCGGCAGGGATACCGCCCTTTCTCAGGGGACCCTATTCCACGATGTATGTCACCCGTCCATGGACGATCCGGCAATATGCGGGCTTTTCTACGGCAGAAGAATCCAATGCCTTCTACCGGAGGAATCTTGCCGGAGGCCAGAAAGGGCTTTCCATTGCATTTGATCTTCCCACCCACCGTGGTTATGATTCGGATCATGAAAGAGTGGTTGGTGATGTCGGGAAAGCTGGTGTGGCCATCGATTCCATTCTCGATATGAAAATCCTCTTCGATCATATCCCCCTGGATAAGATGTCAGTATCAATGACCATGAACGGAGCCGTTCTTCCTGTGCTCGCTTTCTATATCGTCGCTGCCGAGGAACAGGGTGTTCCGGTTGAATGCCTGAGCGGAACCATCCAGAATGACATTTTAAAGGAATTCATGGTGCGGAATACATATATCTATCCGCCATTACCTTCGATGAAAATCATCGCGGACATATTTGAGTTTACCGCTAAATATATGCCCCGGTTCAACTCGATCAGTATCAGCGGATACCATATGCAGGAAGCAGGGGCCACGGCAGATATTGAGTTAGCCTATACACTTGCCGACGGGTTGGATTATTTGCGGGCCGGGATCAATGCAGGACTTGATATTGATGGCTTTGCACCCCGTATTTCCTTCTTCTGGGGTATTGGCATGAACCATTTCATGGAAATTGCCAAAATGCGCGCCGGCCGGATGTTATGGGCCAAGATTATCAGGCAATTCAATCCGAAGAACGCAAAATCCATGGCTTTACGTGCACACTGCCAGACCTCCGGATGGAGCCTGACAGAACAGGATCCGTTCAATAATGTCACCCGGACCTGCATAGAAGCCTTAGCTGCTGCTTTGGGGCACACTCAATCGATGCATACCAATTCGCTCGACGAGGCCATCGCATTACCGACTGATTATTCTGCCCGGATTTCCCGGAACACTCAGCTATACCTGATGGAAGAGACCGATATCTGCAGGTCAGTCGATCCCTGGGCCGGATCTTATTACGTTGAAGCGTTGACGCATGAACTAGCCAATAAAGCTTGGAAACTGATCGAAGAAATTGAAGAACTGGGAGGAATGGCAAATGCGATCGAAACCGGGATCCCGAAGATGAAAATTGAGGAAGCTTCCGCACGTAAACAGGCCAGGATCGATTCGGGAACAGATAAGATCCTTGGCGTCAACATGAACCGTCTTGGGAAGGAAGATCCTATTGAAATCCTCGAAGTAGATAATACAGCAGTGAGGGAATCACAGATCATACGGTTAAAACAATTAAAGGCGGAAAGAAATAATGAGGAAGTGCAAAAAGCGCTGGATATGCTCACTGATGCTGCGCAGAGTGGGAAAGGAAATCTCCTGGCACTATCCATCGATGCCGCGAGAAAAAGGGCAACCTTAGGTGAAATTTCATATGCATTGGAAAAAGTTTATGGGAGGTATAAAGCTGTGATACGTTCAATTTCAGGTGTTTATTCCTCGGAGTCCGGGGATAGCGAAACTTTTCGAAAAGCCAGGGAGCTGGCCGATAAATTTGCTGCTCTGGAAGGCCGCAGACCCCGCATCATGATTGCCAAGATGGGACAAGACGGCCATGACCGTGGCGCCAAAGTGGTAGCGACAGGATATGCAGATATCGGATTCGACGTGGATATCGGACCTTTGTTCCAGACCCCTGCCGAAGCGGCAAAACACGCCGTTGAAAACGATGTCCACATCCTTGGTGTATCAAGTCTTGCTGCCGGTCACAAAACATTGGTTCCACAGGTTATCCGGGAGCTTAAAAAACTGGGCAGGGAAGATATCATGGTCATAGTAGGCGGTGTCATTCCTCCGCAGGATTATGATTTTCTATATAAAGCCGGAGCCATCGCAATTTTCGGACCTGGTACGGTAATTCCCGAAGCCGGGATCAAATTACTGGAAATCCTTATCGAAAACAGGAAATAATCTATGGAAATCCAGAAGTTCAGTCTTCCCAACGGTATCCGTTTGATACATCATTCCATCACGGGAACTGTCTCCCATTGCGGAATTTTTATCAATGCAGGATCCCGGGATGAAAAAGAACATGAACATGGGTTGGCGCACTTTATCGAACATGTGATTTTCAAGGGAACAGAAAAACGCAATGTTTACCAGGTGCTGAACCGTCTTGAGAATGTCGGAGCCGACCTGAATGCTTATACTACCAAGGAAGAAACCTGTATCTACGCCACATTTCTGAATCAGTATTACGACCGGACCCTCGAATTAATAAGCGACATATGCTTCCATTCCACTTTTCCGCAAAAGGAAATCGACAAAGAAAAGGATGTCATTATCGATGAAATAAAATCTTACCAGGATACACCGTCCGACCAGATATTTGATGATTTTGAAGACCTTTTATTTTCAGGACATGAATTGGGAAGGAATATTCTCGGAACTCCTAAAAATGTCAGGAAATTCAAGGGCGGGGACATCCGGCAATTCATCCTTGAGACATATCATACCGACCAGATGGTTATTTGCTCGATAGGGAATATTGATTTTAAGAGATTCGTTCATCTTGCGCATAAATATTTTTCTACGGTTCCTTCAAATCTGAGAAGTGAGAACCGGAAACCATTCAGGAACTATTCCCCGAAACAGAAAACAGAAAACCGGAAGATCTTTCAAACGCACTGCATCATTGGCGCTCCCGGATATTCAATAGAAAATGACAAAAGATTCATCCTTGCATTTCTGAACAACATCCTTGGGGGGCCTGTTTTGAATTCAAGACTTTCTATTGCATTACGGGAAAAAAACGGTTTGACCTATCATATCGAATCCAACTATATTCCTTATTCGGATACAGGGCTCATGTCAATCTATTTTGGTACGGATGGGGATTTGCTGGAAAAAGCATTGGCATTGGTGATGAAAGAACTTGACCGGGTCAGGAATGTGAAAATTGGGATTTCACAGCTTCAAACTGCCAAGAAACAGCTTATAGGCCAAGTCTCCATCGCACAGGAGTCGAAACAGAACCTGATGCTTTCGATGGGAAAAAGTTTCCTGATGATGGATAAATATCTTACGCTTAAGGAAATCATCCGGATCATCGAATCAATAACCGGAGATCAGCTTCTTGAGACAGCCAATGAAATTCTGGCGCCGGAACAGTTAAGCCGGTTGATCTTTAAATCCTCAAATAACAACCAATGATGACACCCGAATGGGAAGAATATACCAGGGAGCATACTACCCCGGAACCTACAATTCTAGCAAAACTGAACCGTGAAACTCAACTGTCACAGGTCTACCCGAGAATGTTATCGGGTCACCTCCAGGGAACATTACTGCGGATGATCTGTCATATGCTGAAGCCACTCAGGATATTGGAGATCGGCACGTTTACAGGTTATTCAGCGATTTGCCTGGCATCCGGGTTACACGAATCCGGTATTCTCCATACGATTGAAGTTAATCCTGAACAGGAAGATATCATCCGTCGGTTCATTGCCGAAGCCGGGTTTAAAGAAAAGATCATCCTGCATATAGGCGAGGCTTTAAAGGTGATCCCGGCACTTGATGAAAAATGGGATCTGATATTTATTGATGCAGACAAGAACAATTATCTCAAGTATTATAAAATGGTATTTGAGAAGGTAAGGATAGGCGGATTTATCCTTGCCGATAATGCTTTCTGGGGTGGGAAAGTCCTGGATCAAAATACCAGAGATAAAGAAACGCTTGGTATTATGGAATTCAATGAGTTTATTCAGAAGGACGAACGGGTAGAGAACATCTTATGTCCGATACGGGACGGGCTGATGATTATCCGGAAGAAATAGAAACTTAGAGTACACTACTAACTATCATTACCCAACCTTAAACTTATATTTCACATTTGCCAGATCTTCATTGGCTTTGATGATCTTCTCCTTCAGGTTTTCTTTGAAGGTGATCATTTTTTGATGCAGTCCTGCATCACTTGTGGCAAGGATTTCTGCAGCCAGGATGGCAGCATTTTGAGCTCCGTTGATTGTTACTGTAGCAACAGGGATTCCCGGTGGCATCTGCAGGATGGCCAACATGGCATCGAGCCCTTCAAGGGAAGATTTAATGGGAACACCGATAACTGGAAGAACAGTCATGGAGGCAATGACACCGGGCAAATGAGCAGCCATACCGGCTGCAGCAATGATCACACGGATCCCTCTCTGATATGCATTTTTAGCGAATTCTTCGACTTTTTCTGGTGTACGGTGAGCGGATAATGCATTCATCTCAAACGGGATTTCCATATTGTCAAGGAATTTCGCTGCTTCTTCCATAACAGGCAGATCGGACGTGCTGCCCATGATAATACTGACCTTTGGTTCCATATTATTTATTTTTATAAACTCACCCCGACAAGCTGTCTGGGGCTAACTGTAAAGTCTTTGTGATCGTTGTGTAAAACATTGTGACCTTTGTGGTTAAATTTATAAAGACTAAACCACAATGAACACTAAGTATGCACAAAGTACACTAAGAAGGAAAATTTATCAACCACCATATTTTTCAGTCAACCTCAATGAGGGGGTGAGTTCTTGAGATTCGGGGTTAATAGCTATTTAATTTTAAACTGAACAAAAATAATCATAATTTTGATTCCCTTATGCCGACCATTTTTGTAAAGGATAAAGAATTCAGGATTTTTATAACAGCCAGCCAGATCAAATCGGCTGTTCAGAAAATCGCCAACCAAATAAACATTGACTATAAAAGAAAGAATCCCTTGTTTTTGCCGATCCTGAATGGTTCTTTCATCTTTGCTGCCGACCTTTTGCGAAAAATTCATATTCCCTGCCAGGTCTCATTTGTTAAGTTTGCTTCGTATTCGGGAACATCCACCACTACAGACGTAAAGAAGCTGATCGGGATCAATGAAGAGATCCGGGCCCGGAATATCATTGTTCTTGAAGATATCATTGATACAGGGATCACGGTTGATCTCCTTTTGAACGAACTGAAAAAATACGATCCGGCAGACGTAAAAGTCGCTTGTTTCTGTCATAAACCGGAGGCATTTTTAAAATCTTTCCGGATAGATTACTGCGGAATGGCCATCCCGAACGAATTTATTGTGGGTTATGGGTTGGACTATGATGGATATGGCAGAAATTTTCCGGACATTTATAAAATAGTGAAATAGCGAAATAGCGAAATAAGAAAGAAAATTGATAACTCAAATATTACCTAACAGCTGATTTTATGTTTAATTTGATTTTATTTGGCCCTCCGGGCACCGGAAAAGGGACACAGGCGGTTAAAATAGCTGAAAAATATGGTTGGGTGCATGTTTCTACCGGAGATATCCTAAGGTCAGAAGTAAGCCAGGGAACTCCATTAGGACTGAAGGTTAAAGCGGTGATGGAAGCGGGCCAACTCGTTTCGGATGAACTTCTGATCGAGATCATGGAATCCGTTTTCGGAAAAAATATGGGTGCAAAAGGTTTTGTACTGGATGGTTTTCCACGTACTCTCAAACAGGCTGAGGAACTTGATGATATGCTCAAAAAATTCGGTGAGAAAATTTCCAGTGTCCTTTCGCTGAAAGTGGATGAGGAAGAGTTGGTTAAACGTTTACTTAAACGAGCGCAGGACCAGGGACGGAAAGATGACACCGAAGAAGTGATCAAGAACCGGCTTCTTCAATACCATCAGCATACAAAACCGCTGATCGATTATTACGAAAAGAAGAAGCTGTTTCAGGAAGTTATTGGAGTGGGAGGTATTGAGGATATATTTAATACACTTTGTTCAGTTATAAATGATAAACTTTAGATATCAAGCATCCGGCATCTGGTATCCGGCATCTGCCAGTTCAACAGTAAAATATCTGAAACTTGGAATCTATGTCTGAAAACTCCTTTGTTGATTATGTAAAAATTTTCTGTGCTTCCGGTAAGGGAGGTGACGGATCCAGGCATTTTCTCAGGACCAGGGGCAATCCCAGGGGTGGTCCCGACGGCGGTAATGGCGGAAGGGGAGGTCATATCATCCTGCAAGGAAATAAGCAGTTCTGGACACTTTTACATTTAAAATTCACAAGGCATTTCAAGGCAGGGAAAGGAGGGAACGGCGCCCGCCAGACGATGACCGGAGCCGGTGGCAAAGATGTGATCATAGAGGTTCCTTTAGGTACTATTGCCAGGGATGCGGAATCCGGCCAGATAGATTGTGAGATAACAGAAGATGGTGAAACCGTCATTTTAATTCCAGGGGGAAGAGGCGGAATGGGCAATGAGCATTTCAAATCCGCCACCCATCAATCTCCCAGATTTGCACAAACAGGGGAAGATGGGCTGGAAACCTGGAAAATCCTCGAGTTAAAACTCCTTGCCGATGTAGGTTTGGTCGGTTTCCCGAATGCCGGGAAGTCCACCCTTCTCTCCGTTATTTCTGCCGCTAAACCGGTAATAGCCGATTATCCTTTTACCACTCTTGTACCGAATCTTGGCATTGTCAGCGTTGAAAATAAGAAATCCTTTGTCATGGCAGATATTCCGGGGATCATTGAAGGGGCGCATGAAGGAAAAGGATTAGGCTTGCGTTTCTTAAGGCATATTGAACGAAATTCTGTCCTTCTTTTCACGATACCCGTCGATAGCACGGATATAAAGCATGAATTTGAGATACTCCTGAATGAATTAAAACAATACAATCCCGAATTACTTGATAAATCAAAAATATTGGCCATTACCAAATCGGATCTTGCAGATGCAGAACTGACCCGTGAATTAAAAAAGGATTTGCCTGATCTGCCTTATGTTTTCCTCTCTTCACATAAACATCTTGGCCTGAACCGCCTGAAAAATCTGCTCTGGAACGAATTGAACAGGATAAACTCATAATATTCATGCTTCAGTTTCTTAACCATATTGACCAGCGTTTGTTTTTTTTCCTCAACGGGATGCACAATCCGTTTTTTGACACAGTGATGTCCTGGGCAACCATGTCGCTGGTATGGCTTCCCCTTTACCTGCTTTTTCTTTGGCTGGTGATCCGGGAATACAAATGGCAGACGCTGATCGTCATTGCATTTGTTGCGATTATGATCCTTGTGAGTGATCAGTTATGCAATATTGTCAAGGAAACGGTTCATCGTTTTCGCCCGTCGAATGATCCGGCATTGACGGCTGTGCATATAGTAAACGGATACAGGGGAGGAACTTTTGGTTTTTATTCGGCACATGCTTCCAACAACTTTGCCCTTGCAGTGTTCCTGATATTATTGATCGGTAAACGTTTCAAATATATAATATTTCCTTTACTGGTCTATGCTTTCCTGATTTCATATACGCGGATTTATTTAGGGGTGCATTATCCGGGGGATACTATTTGCGGGGCGATCGTTGGTGTTATAGTTGGTTATTGCCTTGGGAAACTTTGTTTACGGACGATCTTTGTTTTATCGCGACCAGCGGGCTTTTCTTCACCGCCAAGACGCTAAGACGCAAAACTTCGTAAATCTAACATTGGCGCGCGTCTCCGGACGCGTGACGATAATCCTTATCCTGCACCTGAGGCGTGTACAATCATTTTCACCCCGTTGGGGCTTATAAGGAAGAGATCAGCTAAGGCTGCCTGGTAGCAACCCCTTCCTTATTGTATAATGTGATAACGAAGTAAACTCCAGGTTGTATCTTGATCGCCTATTCTTTGATCATATTTTATCAAACCAATTGATTTAACTAAATAAAAAGTCAACAATATACTATCACCTTTATAAGATTCACTTTCGTATTGTGTATTTAATACATTATAATATTTAACATTGTTAACTATTAAAGAATCAAAAGAGTTTATTTCTTTGTAACTATCGAATTGATCTTCCTGGAAAATATATCCCGGTTGGAATGTTTTATTCTTTAAACAATTTCCTTCAGTACCTGATTTAAATCCAATGGAATAATCATCAGGTATTAAATTCGAGACTCCTAGGAAAGTTCCCTCGTATCTTTCGTCACATTCTTGAATGGCTGGTTCAGAAAGATCAGAACTTTGATAAAAATAAAAATATGGCGGTGACACAATAAAACTACTATCTATTATGCCTGTTAATTCATTTTTAAAAACCCAATAGCTTCCAACCTGAAATACACCATATTGTTTTAAATATTCAGGAATATAAATCGTTTCAACATTTTTCTTGCTGCAACTACTGACAAGTAAAATGATGCAACAAAATAATATGAAACGGATTTTCATGGATTGGGAAATTTTGAATTTGACGTCCTTAGCGTCTTAGCGGTATAGATCTTTATCGCCAGGACGCTAAGTCGCGAAATATCGCAAATCAGTATTTTCAATGATTCTCTTAATCTGCGAATTTATAGCTTATGCCCGCATTGACGATTCCGAGGGTCCCGAACCCAAATTCAAAGAATCCGCCGAAAGCCCTTCCAAATCTTAAACCCATTAAAGTCAGCTGTCCTCCCGGCCAGAGTTTACGGTCTGTGAATTCTTTGCCGGTCTGGGTTGCTTTTCCGAAATTCACTGTGATGCCGATACCAATCCCTGAATACATATGAATTGCAGGTTTATTCAGATAACAGAAGGTAATCCTGGCTAATCCGGATAACAGGATATCGCTATAATTAGTTTGACCTGCCTGGACGGCGGTACCGGTATATGTAAAATCCTGGAGTCCGAAAAGGAACCCAAGGGAAGCGACTCTGTTCAATGTCCGGCTGTAACCCAGTAATAATGCACCGGCAGAACTTGGTTCTGTAAAAGTTTGCGGGTCGGTATATGAATTTGTTTCGCTTGGATATCCGGAATTGTGTTTCATTCTTCCGGTCCAATAGAACAAGCCACCGGCACCGTACCCAAGATAAATATCATTAAACAGGGCAGATTGATCCTGTTTCGGTTTTGGTTGGTCCTGGTTCTGGGCAAAGGCAGTAGAAATACTTATTACAGTGCTGCAAATGATAAGAAGTAGAATTGTTTTCATATGTGTAGGTTTTAGGTTGGATGGATGTAAAGGAACTATATAAAATGATTTTCATATACTATTACACACAAAAAGCTTTTTACCCTGACATGGGACGTAAGCCAATGGATTTCACATTGCCGTCATAATAATCGTTGATCTTAAACATTTATGGTCGGTTTTTGCAAATGTATAATAATAAATGAAGAATTATAAACCGGGAAAGATTTCTTATTTAACCTATTTTCAACACCTTAGCACCCCTTATCTTCTGCTGCTTCAATTCGGTCAGGGCTTTATTTGCCTGTTCCAGGGGATAGAGCTGTATTTCCGGACGGAATGGAATTGCGGCAGCGAGCGCCAGGAATTCCCTCACATCTCTTAATGCTACATTAGCCACGCTTTTAATCTCTTTCTCCATCCACAGATGAGAAGGATAATCGAGCTTCAGCAGATATTCTTTATCCTTGTTCTCTTTACGGATGGCATTTATGACAAGCCGTCCTCCGGGTTTTAGATGGATAAGCGCTTCCACCATAGATTTCCAGACTGGTGTGGTATCAATTATTGCATCCAGCTTTTCAGGAGGGGTTTCCATTGTATCGCCTGCCCATTCTGCTCCAAGTTCACGGGCAAAACTTCTTTCGGGCTCATTACGGGCAAAGACAAAGATCTTTAAGTGGGGAAAACGGTGCCTGACCATTTTGAGGACAAGATGTGCTGAAGCGCCAAAACCTGTCAGACCAAGAGTTTGGAGCTGTCCGATCCCGGCATCCCTTCCTCCGGCAGGAGGCGAAGAAGCAAAAAGATCGAGACCGGCAAGCCTGACCGAACGGTAGCCGATGGCTCCCGCACATAGAAGCGGCGCTGCTTCTTCATCGGTAAAAATCAAGGGAATAGGGTGGACAAAAGTCTCCTTCACAACCATGTATTCGGCATACCCTCCATTAACATCCCTGCCTGTAGCGGTAAATTCAGCACATAAATTCTCATTCCCTGACAGACAATACCGGCATTTTCCGCATGAAGACCAGATCCATGCCACACCGACCCGGTCATTTATGTTGTGTCTTTTAGCAGATGTTCCCATCTCCACTATCCGACCCACTACCTGGTGTCCCGGGATCACCGGCAGTAGTGGTGGAGAAGTCCTCCCTTCAATCTCATCCAGCTCTGTATGACAAACTCCGCAAAAGGAGATCTTTAGCAAAACTTCATCGTTTTTTGGAATGGGAATGGGGAGTTCCTCCAGCAGCAAGGGTTCTTCATTGACGTTCATGTCAGAGATAGTATGCAGACGCATTGCTTTCATCATGGGGAAATTCTTTAAACAAAATTAAATAAAAAGAATTTGGTTATCGGCTGTGATTTTTAATTTTTTACAAGTAATCAAGGCCGAAAGACTTTTACCGCCAAGACGCCAAGGCGAAAAAAAAATTCAATTTTATTGTATTACCTTTTACTTATAAGCTGATAAAGGAACATAATTATTTAACCAACAATTGATATATGGAAAATCAAAAAATCGATCATTATGCACATCAATTAGTTGATGCAGGATACAGAGTTCATAAAGAACTCGGCCCTGGCCTTCTTGAATCAGTTTACGTATTTTGTCTAATGGAAGAATTGAAACTAAGAGGAATCAATGCGGTACAGGAAGTCTTTTTTTCTCTTCATTATCGGGGTAATAAGTTAGATAAAGATTTCCGAATTGATATTCTTGTCGAAAACGAGATAATAATAGAAGTCAAAGCAGTTGAAATTCTACTACCTGTGCATACCGTACAATTAATCTCCAACTTAAAGTTGTCCGCTAAAAGATTAGGATTTCTTATCAATTTTAATGTGCCTGCTTTTAAAGAAGGGATTCATCGCTATGTAAACAATTTTTAGCGTCTTGGCGTCTTGGCGGTGAAAGTCTTTAACAACCCGGAACCTCAAAAAAATCCAACTAAGAATGGAATAAAAAGGATATAAAATATAAGAGAAATTAATACCCGTAAACTCTTCCCTCGATCTTTTCAACCCGCACCTTCCAACAACATACCTCCTTGATGGATGGAAGATTAAAAAGGAATTCCTTTTGCGTGTATTGTTTCATAATAAAATTCAGTGCAATCATCTTCTGATCCGGATCTTCAATGAATTCTGCTTTTCCGGATGCAAGAACGCTGCGGTATTTCATAGAATAGCTGCAGGCAACATCTTCGCTTTGGAAACGAAGCAGGTGATCAGCGCTGAACACTACACTAACATTATTGTTATTTTTCAGTATATCGATCTTTTTTCCGTGTTGGGAAGAATGTAAATAGATCACGCCTTCATCATAACCAAAATTGAATGGTAGAACATATGGCAATCCGTTCTGATCCACCATCGCGACATGACAAAACAGGCATTTTTTAATGATATCAGTTATCTCCGATGGATTTGTCAGCAGGCGGCTTTTCATTTTCAGGCGAATAAAAGCGTGTAAAGCTCTGCTATTTTTCTTACCGGAACGACCTTAATTGAAGGCTTTTTCTGATCCAACCCTTTCCGGTTGTAATGGGAGATTAAGATCCTTGTAAAGCCGAGTTTCTCAGCTTCTGTTATCCGTTGTCCTATCCTGGTAACGCCACGAATTTCACCTGAGAGTCCTACCTCTCCGGCAAAGCATGTCTTCATATCCACAGGTATATCCTCATTTGATGAGAGCACAGCTGCCACGACAGCAAGATCGATAGCCGGGTCATCCACTTTAATACCTCCTGCAATATTCAGGAAGACATCTTTAATTCCCAGTCTGAACCCGCTTCTTTTTTCCAGGACTGCAAGGAGCATATTCAACCTTTTGGCATCGAATCCGGTAGCAGACCGTTGCGGCGTTCCATAAGCTGCGGAACTGACCAGCGCCTGGGTTTCGATGAGCATGGGACGCAGCCCCTCGACCGTTGCTGCAATTGCGATCCCGCTAACTTCTTCATCACGCTGGGAGATCAGGATCTCTGAGGGATTTGAGACTTCACGCAATCCATTATCCTGCATTTCATAGATCCCTAATTCAGAAGTTGATCCGAACCTGTTCTTTGCAGCCCGCAGGATACGGTATCCGTAATTCCTGTCACCTTCAAAATTCAGCACGGTATCAACCATGTGCTCAAGTATTTTAGGGCCGGCAAGAGTGCCATCTTTCGTAATATGGCCAATGAGAAAAACAGGCGTCCCCGTGATCTTTGAATAACGATGCATTTCAGCAGCGCATTCCCTGATCTGTGAGATACTTCCGGCAGAGGAATCAATTATATCTGTTTGAAGGGTCTGGATCGAATCAATGATCACCATTCCTGGTTTTAAGGTATTGAGTTGCTGAAAAACAGCTTCCAGGGAGGTTTCTGTCAGGATGAAACAATCGTTGTTATGCATCCCGGTCCTTTCGGCTCTCATCCGGATCTGTTCTTCGCTTTCCTCTCCGCTGATATAAAGGACTTTCAGATCTTTACAATGGAGGGCGACCTGGAGCATCAGGGTCGATTTGCCGATACCCGGTTCTCCGCCGATCAGCACAACCGAACCAGGAACCAAACCCCCACCCAGCACCCTGTTGAGTTCCTGATCCCGGATGTCGATCCGGTGTTCGCTGCTGAGCGTAACTTCCGAAATCCGGACTGGGATCGCAGCTTTGGTTTCCTTTATTGCGGAGACAGCTGAACCTTTTTTTTCGCGTTGAATGACTTCTTCGATAAAGGTATTCCATTCACCGCATGACGGGCATCTGCCAATCCATTTTAAAGACTGGGCGCCACAATTCCGGCAGAAGAAGGTTGTTTTTGCTTTAACCATTCCGTCAAGGTGGCATTAGGTTTTATAAAGGGAAAGGATATGTTCTATAACGGAGGATGTGGAATACCCTTCGGTCAGCTCAATGGCAATGACTTTTCCGCCATGAGCCTGAACAATGTCATGTCCAACAATTTCTTCGACTTTATAATCCTCCCCTTTAACAAGAATATCGGGTTGAATCAGTTTTATCAGCTCATAGGGTGTTTCCTGGTCAAATAATACGACGGCATCCACAAATCGTAATGAAGATAATACCATGGCTCTTGAATTTTCATCCATGATTGGCCGGTTTTCTCCTTTGATCTTTCTTATGGAAGCATCCGAATTCATCCCGATGATCAATGCCCCTCCAAATACGGATGCTTTTATCAGGTATTCAATATGCCCGAGATGAAGGAGATCGAAACATCCATTGGTAAAGACGATATTTTTATCCTTAAAACGCCAGATATTACATTGTTTCTCAATATCTTCCCACGTAAATATCCGCGTCTTCAGGAAATCAAGTTTGTTCATTTGCCGTTTTATTGAATGAAAGAAGGATAAGTGATATCCCGCCTACTGTCAGGATCATTACCGTTTGCGCAGTCCATGCGATCCAACCCAATGCAAGACCTGTTGTATTGGATATATGATACAGGTATAATGTCTCCTGGATAATAACAGGGTAAAGACCGATTCCCCCGGGTGTGATGATAATTCCTGCGCTTCCCAGCACCAGGGCTGATAATCCTGCTCCAAGACCAAGAGAACTGGTTTCGGATAGTGAAAAGAAACACACATATAACATAAAAAAATAAAGGATCCAGATGGAAAAAGTATAGATGATAAAAAGGAAAGGTCTTTTGATCTGGCTCAGTGATTTCAGTCCTTCCCAAAAACCAATGACCAGTTTTTTTATCTTTTGATAAATTTTTGAATGACTGATTTTTTTCCTGAAAACGATGAAGAATATGATCAAAACGACAAAAAAACCGATTGCACCTAAAATCACTGCAGGATGTGAAAACGGATTAGAAAACTTACTGTTTAATTTCGGATATACATTATTATTGAGATAATTTGCAATCGTGCCGATCTGTGTAAAAATCGTCAAAAAGAATAACAGGATAAACATAATCATATCCAAAGCCCTTTCCGTAACTACCGTTCCGAATGATTTTTGGAAAGGGATCTTTTCATATTTCGCAAGAATTCCACAACGTGTGACTTCTCCGAGACGGGGGAAAGCCATATTTGCGAAATAACCGATCATCACTGCATAAAACGTATTTTTTACAGAAGGTAAATATCCCAGGGGTTCCAGGAAGATCCTCCAACGCAGCGTTCTCAGGAGATGGCTGAAAATACCCAGCACAATAGCAAGAACCACCCAGTAATAATTGGCAATTTTAAACGACTCAAGGATCTTATGTTTTTCAGATAGTGAAAGGCCTTTAAGGGAAAGCCAGATGATAAAAATACCCAGCCCGAGAAAGAAAACGAATTTCACAAAAGTCAGAATCCTGCTTTTAAAAGAAGTTGCTTCAGCGTTGAAAAAAGCCATTATTTTGCAGTTTTATTCTTGGGGAGTTTGTTGTCTTTATCAGGGAATATAAGAGAAGGCTTGAAAATCCTGGCATTTTCAAAGTCCATGAGTGCGTAAGATGCGACAATAATAATATCGCCGGGAAGGAATTTACGGGCGGCCGCGCCATTTAAACAAACCACACCACTTCCTCTCTTTCCTTTAATGACATAGGTCTCGATGCGTTCACCGGTATTGATGTTCAAGACCTGGACCTTTTCAAACTCCAGGAGGTTTGCTGCTTCGATCAAGGTTTCGTCGAGCGTAATGCTGCCGACATAATTAATATCGGCCATAGTTACGGTAGCCCTGTGGATTTTCGATTTAAGTACTTCGATTTGCATACGCCTGCAAAGTTATGAAAAAAGTTCTATATTGTCGATGAGACGTACATCCCCAAGATATATTGAGGTGCAAGCTATGGCTTTTTCTTTTTGATCCCATTTTACAATAGGGAGAAGTGTCTCATTATCTGCTATTTCAAAGTATTCGACGATCAACCCGGGATTCTTCTGAATTTTCTTTATGGCCCAATTCTTCAGTTTTTTAACAGACATTATTCCGGAATTATCTTTCACATATGAAAGTACTTCATAAATTACCGGGGCAATCTTTCTTTCACCGATGGTCAGGCGTAAATTCCGGGAGCTCATGGCCAGGCCGTCCGGTTCACGCATGGTCTCGCATGCAATGATCTCCACCGGAAGCTGAAGCCGGGCCGCCAGCTGCCGGATGATCAGCAGCTGCTGATAGTCCTTCTTGCCGAAATAGGCTTTATGCGGTTCAACAATATCTAACAATTTTTTAACGACAATAGCAACACCTTTAAAATGTCCCTGACGGAATTTGCCTTCCAGCGTTCTTTCCAGGTATCCGAAATCGATCGTAAAATGATCCGGTAATCCTTCGGGATACATCTCGATGACTTCCGGAGCAAATGTCAGGTCACAACCGGTTTTTTCCAGGATTTTCAGGTCTTGTGCCAGGTTTCTCGGGTATAGCTCCAGATCATTTTTATTGTTGAACTGGACCGGGTTCACAAAAATGCTGCAAACGGTAATATCATTTTCAGCCTTTGACCGGTTGAGAAGTGACAGATGACCTTCATGTAATGCTCCCATAGTGGGAACAAAACCGATTGTTTTCCCTTTCTTCCGCTCTTTACTGAGTTCCTTTCTCAGGTCTTTGATCAACGAAAACTGCTTCACCGGTATTATTTTGAAACGATCGCCAGCATATCCTTTTCCAACGTCCCGGTCGGGCTTTCAATGATCCGCCCGAGCTCTTTCTTATCCCTGTAAAAGATGAACGTAGGAACTTTTTCAAGATTCAAGCCTTCCAATGAAACGGTGCCACCTTGCTTGTCTTTGTTCACACAAATAATAGTTAAAGGTTCAATATAAACCCGAAGGCTATCAAGGATCCGGAAAAACCGGGGAACCTGTTCCTGGCTGTCACTGCACCATGTTCCCATGATAATGGTAATCGTTACTCCATTGATTTTTGGCCGCATTTCCTTAAGTATTGCCGGATCAGGTTTGTATTTTGCATACCCGGCCTTAAAGTAGGATGAAAAAGGAGATGATACCAGTCCATCCCGTGTGCAATATCCGATAAGGATCTCCTGGTCTGCTTTGGTATCCATTATATTCTGGTTATACTCGTCCGTTTGGGAGAAGGAACAAATACAATAAAACAACAGCACTATGCTGAAAAATGATTTTTTCATGATGACATTTTAAAAAAAGTGATCAAAGGTAAAATTATTTTTAAGGAACTGTTCTTATTCGGGAATTTCAAATTTCATGAACCTTGATTAAATAAGTCACAAAGTCTCAAAGTCATAAAGCCATAAAGTCACAAAGTTGAAAAGAGGATGCTATAAAATTAAAAACCCTGCCCGCCGAAAACAGCGAACAGGGTTTATACCGGAATTAACAACAATAATTATAATGCACCTTCATCATAAGCTCGTTCACCATGCAGTGACATATCGAGCCCCAATTTCTCCTCTTCTTCTTTCACCCTCACTTTAAAAACAAGATTTATCAGAGCCAGCATGATCCATGTGAAAATGAAGGCATAAGCACAGGCTGCAAGACCCGCAAATAACTCTTTTAAAAAGAAAGTGGAATTTCCAAAAGCAAGTCCCTCGGAAACTACAGAAGGATTGATGGATTTCGTAGCAAAAACACCCAGTAAAATAATCCCAAGAAGACCGCCGATACCATGAACACCCCAGACATCCAGTGCATCGTCCCATTTCATCTTATTCTTCATCTGGACAGCAAGATAACAAAAAATTGCAGCGGCGGATCCGATGATAGGGGAAGCCCACAAAGGCACATAACCCGCACAGGGAGTGATACACGCAAGACCAGCAATGGACCCGGTCAATAATCCAAGTAATTTGGGCCTGCCTTCCCGGATCCAGTCAATGATGACCCACACTGCGGTTGCAAATGAAGCGGCTACATCAGTATTAAGAAATGCAATTGATGTGATCTTGTCAACCTGCAACTCACTTCCTGCATTGAATCCGTACCATCCGAACCACAGTAATCCTGTCCCGATAGCTACCAATGGTATGCTGTTAGGGGTCGAGTTTTTATCAACCCTGGCGCCAATGTAAAAAACCGAAGCAAGTGCGGCAAATCCCGCAATGGAGTGAACCACTATGCCGCCGGCAAAATCCAGTACTCCCCATTGTGCAAGCAATCCGCCACCCCAAACCATATGCACAAACGGATAATAAACCAGGATTTGCCATAATGTCAGGAAGATCATGTAAGCTTTGAATGTAACCCTGTTTACAAACGCTCCCGTTATCAATGCAGGTGTGATGATAGCAAACATCATCTGGTAAGCAATAAATACAATTTCCGGGATCTTGTGATTTCCGGCAAAGACCGAATCAATAGAAACCCCGTGCAGAAATGCCTTATCAAGATTTCCAAAAAATCCTCCTTCACCACCGCTAAAGCAGAGGGAATACCCGAAAATAAACCATAAAACCGTTGTCCAGCCAAGGGATGCAAAACTCTGGATCATGATCCCCAGTATGTTTCTTTTCGTTGCCAGGCCTCCGTAAAATAAGGCCAGGGCAGGTGTCATTAACATAACCAGACTTGCTGCAAGAAGCATAAAGCCGGTCGAACCAATGTCGATTGTTCCCATGTTCTTTGATTTAAATGAATAATTTAAAATTTAGTGGTTATTTTTTCTTTTTAATCAACCCATTTTTAGTTAAAGTGTTAAACCAAAAACAAAGAATACACTTTGAGTCTGCGGGTTTGTTATAATTGAAGTATAGACAGGTATGGAAAAATCCTGCGTGACCCGGATATTCTTTGAGATTGTAACCCCAAGATTGACAATGCCTGCACTCCGTCCATACCACGAAGATTCATAGGGAATGCCCCCTATGAATGGCTTCACCCCGATCCCTTTTATAGTAAATTGGTACGAAGCCTCTAAATAGCTGGAATAATTATTTTTATTTCCTGCCCCGCATACACCTGTTGAATCTTTTCCTTTGTCGGCGCCATAAATATGCATTCCTGCAAAAAGCTGGATCGGGAATCTTTCCGGACCCGAATAAGACAGGCTTGCTTCAAATGTATGACCGGTTGTCTTGTTATCATAATTGAAATATCTGTTATCTTCATTCGGGCACAAAGGGTTGGGGAAGAAATAGTCGGTCACCATTAGTGTAAATCCCTTGAATGTGTAAGAGATATTGAAATCGGATTCGACGAAGTTCCCCACTGTCTTCGTGGTGGAGTCATTTATTTTCCTGGAATAAGGAACAAACCCATAGGAACCCCATGCACTAATTTTAAACCCGGCAATGGAAAATGAAACATTCGGTTGAATGGCCGGTGAATTGCCATAATCCGTCCCTCTCCAGACATACCGGCTCACAAGGTCTGCTCCAAAACTGAACTGGCCCGGATGAGCAGGTTTGTTATCCGTTTTCACTTCATCTCCAGGCTGGGTAATGCCACGGACCGGTAACAGGAAAAGCAAAAAACAAAAAAATGAAAATGAAAAGAAGGGGAAAAAGATACTTTTCATGGAATGGAGATTTTAATTCACTATAAATTGCGGGTCACAATTTTACGGATGATTAAAATCCTGTACAATCCTGTAAAATACTGATAGAAAGGTAAGAGAATTTAGAAAAACAGATAAGAGAATTACTTAGATCATCTTATACTGCGGGGGATTGTTTTGCTTCAAAGCTCAACGATTTTATTCCTGATCGCAAATTTAACCATCTCCACCGTCGACTTCAGGCCCAGTTTACGCATGATATGATTTTTGTGGGTTTCGACTGTCCGGATGCTGATATCCAGCTTATCGCCGATCTCTTTATTAATAAAGCCTTCGACATAAAGTTTGAGGATCTCTAATTCGCGGGTAGTAAGGATTTCATCCGGTTTTTCCTGGACTTTTTCATCATCGGTCGCCCGTTTTACATAGCTTTTTACCATGATCTTTGACACCGATTCACTGAAAAATTCTTCCCCGCTTTCAATGGCATAGATAGCTTCGAGCAATTCGTTTCGTGTTGTATTTTTCGGGAGATATCCTTTAGCGCCTGCTTTGATCGAATTAAAAATGAAATCTTCACTGTTGTACATTGACAAAATAAGGACCTTTATTTCCGGGTATTCCCGGCAGATCTGTTTCGTGATTTCTATTCCTGACCTTCCCGGTAATGAAATATCCATAATAACAATGTCAGGCCTGAGAGAATGCAACTTTTCAAATAATTCAATCCCGTCGGAAGCTTCACCGACGATCTCAAGGTCAACGGTATGACTCAGTAGAGATTTAATTCCATCCCTCACCAAACGATGGTCATCAACCAGGATGATTTTTAACTTTTTCATAGGATTAAAATACAGGGACCATAACAGTGATCGTGGTTCCATGGTTAATTTTTGAATCTATTCCGAAGGATCCATGTAAAAGATTTACTCTTTCACGCATATTATGCAAACCGTTTCCTCCACCATCAGAGGCTTTGCCAGGATCGAACCCTTTCCCATTATCCATGATGGTCAAAGTGACCGTATCATTTTTACGGCTTAGATTTATTTTTACATCATTTGCATCTGAATGTTTTACGATATTATTCAAAGCTTCCTGGGCAATCCTGAAGATATATGTTTTGATTTTTGAATGCATTTCTTCAAGATCGCCATAACATTCAAAGCCGACAGCAGTACCCGTATTTTCCCCTGTTTCATGGCATAAATTCCTTATCGCTATTGTGATCCCGAAAGCATCCAGCACGGAAGGCATTAAATTATTCGATATCCTTCTTATTTCATCGATCGTGGTATCAAACATTTCTATTAATTCCTGGATGTTCTCTTTCATCCTTGGGCTATCGGAGTATGAAAGACTTTCCAGCCGGAGTTTCAATGCAATAAGATATTGCCCGATCCCGTCATGCAATTCTCTTGACAAACGTTGCCTCTCGATCTCTTCACCATCAAAGACCGATCGAAGCCTTCCGGTCCTTTCCTTTTCCAGTTCAAGTGTCTTCTCCTTGATCTGCCCGGCCATCGAATTGAAAGAATCAGTCAATGCCCCGATCTCATCGTTGGTCTGTATTGGTAAATGAATATCATATTGTCCCTGGCCTACCCTGATCGCTGCATTGTTAAGTTCAATGACCGGCCGGGTGATCCTTTTCGCGATAATAAATACAAACATGAAAAAAATGACAGCGATCATCATGCTCAGGAAAAGAATGCTGTTGCGCATCTTATAAATGGGCACCATCGCCTCTTTCAGATCAATCTCAGCAAGGATTGCCCAGTTTAAACCCGGAATTAATATCTTGCAGTAGGAAGATAAGACAGGAATATTCCTGTAATCATTCGTTATTATGGAACCCTCTTTATCACTGAATGCGTCCGATACGGATTTTGTTTCAACCTTGGTGTGAAGAATGGAATTAGGCTGAAAACGGGATGTCGAACGCATCAGGAAATCATTACCCACAAGGTACGTTTCACCTGTCTGGCCAAGGCCACTTTCCGGGTCATTGTTCAGCATAATGGTATTGATTGCATCGGCGGATAATTCAAGAATTAATTTCCCATAAATGCCCTTCATCCCGGGAATTTCAATCCCGCTAACCAGGTACATCGCAGGTTCTTTGGTCCTTTTGTCCAATGACTCATCTTTAATTATAATCCCTTCATGGGCCGGTTGAGGAGCAAGTGTAAAATTTTCAGCAGAATCAAGCTGAACGAAATCAACATGGGCAGAATCGCTAAAAAACCCCTTCAGAACCTGTTTGTTAAAATTGAAAATAGAAATGCTTTTAAAGTAACTGTTTAAAGAGGCATATTTTTTCAGGTATCCTGTAAAAGCTGCAAAAAGCATATTTTTGTCCTGAATTTTCCTTGAAAAAGAATAATCATTGGTATAGTTGTTAAAATCCCCGATTATTTTTTTGGTATCTTCCGATTCCGAAAGGAGGGTGATATCTTTTAACCGGTCTTCAAAGAAAAGCTCAATCTGGTGTTTCTTCACAATCCTCAGCGAAGTAAGCTGGTCAAAAGTGCGGTTCATTAAAGCTTTTTTAGTACTGTAAAATGAAAAAACAGCAATGATAGAAATTGCACCCAAACCAAGGGTGAGGAAATACAGCATCAGTTTCTCACTGAGGGAAATTTTTATCACGTTTTTTTTCTACTTTTGAACCATGACTTCTGTCAAACGCTGAGAATTCACTTCACAAACATAATTAAAATTCAATTAGGGATTAGGGATTATGAATTGTGAGTAATTTCATTATGCATCTGGTATCCGGCATCCGGTATCTGGCATACGGCATTTACTAATGAAGTAATGAAATAATGAAATAATGAAAACATACCTCATCACATTCATTTGCATGGTTATCCTATCCTCCGGCCTCCCCGCCCAGGACAAGACCGTCACTTATTATGCTGACCCTTCTGCAAATCCTCCTGACCTGATGGTCACGCTGAGGCATCTTGAAGCAAGGATCAGCTTCAAGCCTTTAGAAAATCTGGTGATTGGTGTCGCGGAATTTACCTTTGTTCCGAACCGGTACCTTACCGATTCAATTGTCTTTAGTACTTCTGATTTTACTGTTAAATCGGTTACTTTGGAAGGAAAAGCCGCACGGTTCAAAATGCAGTCGAACAACCTGGTCATCTATCCTGCATCCTCTGCTCTCAGCCGGGACAAAGAGTATAAGCTAAGGATAGAGTATGAAGCACAGCCATTGAACGGAGCTGTTTATTTCGTCGGCTGGAGACCTGAAGAACAGGGAAAGCGCAAAGAGATCTGGGCACATCGCCCGTCAGGTTGGATCCCTTATATGGATGCCCGCATTACGGTGGATATGTTCATCACCTTCAACCGGAATTACAAGGTTTTCTCGAATGGTGAAAGAGTCGAAGTTATAGATAACAAGGATAGTACCCTGACATGGCATTACCGGATGCCAAAAAATCATCCTTTCTTCTCCACTGCCTTGGTGATCGGGGATTACGATTATTCAAGTTCGGAATCTGCCGGCGGTGTTCCTTTGGAATTCTGGTATTACCGGGGAATGAAAGACCGTGTTCAACTTACTTACCAGTATACCGAAGCAATGATGGATTTCCTTGAAAAAGAAACAGGATTCCCTTACCCTTACCCGCTTTACCGGCAGGCGCCCGTGATCGATTATATGTACGGGGCAATGGAAACCACCACTTCGACCATTTTTGGCGACTTCATGCTGATTGACCCGCATGCATTCTGGCAACGGAACTATATCAACACCAATGCGCATGAAATGGCCCACCAGTGGTTCGGGAATTGCATATCCCACATGATCAACAAGGATGTCTGGCTGACGGAAAGCTTTGCCACCTATTATGCGAAAATGTTTGAGCGTTCTGTCTTCGGAGAAGAGTATTATGAGAACAATAAGAACGATGAACTTAACATGGCATTAAATGCTGCAAAGAATAACAATTATCCCGTTGATGGCTCCATGGGCGGGAATGCACGCATCTACCAGAAAGGTTCACTGGTGCTTGGCATGCTTCGCTATGTCATGGGTGACCGTGAATTCCGTGATGCAGTGAAATATTATCTCGTGCATCATGCGTTTTCGAACGCTGAAACAGGCGATTTCATCAGGGCTGTATATGAAGCGACCGGGAAACCCTATAACTGGTTTTTTGATGAATGGGTGCTTCACGGAGGCGAACCGGATTACAAGGTTTCTTATACCGTCAATGATGACACGATTGGTATAAGATCCACCCATATCCATGTTTATCAGATGCAGGAAACAACCGACCTGGCAGGATTATTTAAGATGCCCGTCATTTTTGAAATTCATTATAAGGATGGAACAACGGACAGTAAAACTGTCTGGATAGAAAATAAGTATCATGAAGTTATTATTCCGGATCCCGGGAAAAAGGCGATTGATTTTGTTTTATTTGATCCGGGCCGGGAGATCCTGAAGAAAGTGACTTTCGATAAAAGTTTCGAAGAGATTGCTGCACAAGCGATCCATGCCGGAAAAATGATTGACCGGTACGATGCGCTGGTCGCTCTCCGCTCTACACCCGTCGAAGCAAAGAGAGATCTGCTGATCCGTTGCTTTTCGAATGAACACTTTTTTTTGACAAAAGCCGAGATCCTTGACCAGCTTTCGGATGACACAGATAACCTGTCGTTGACCCTCTTCAGAAAAGCGCTGGTTGATGCAGATGCGAATGTCAGGAAAGAAGCGCTGAAAAAACTTTCCTTCCTCCCCATCGTGCTGAAGAATGAAGTTATCCATGCTCTACAGGACTCCTCCTACCTGAACATTGAACTTGCGTTGCAGGATCTTTGCCATTCATTTCCCACAGAAACAGAAGAATTTCTTTCGCTGACAAAGAATAACATCGGTTGGCGGGGTATGAATATCCGCATGAAGTGGCTTGAGATTGCCATTGGCGCAGGGAAGAAAGAATATATAGCAGAGCTTACCGGTTATACCGGACCGGTTTATGAATTCGAGACAAGGATGAATTCATTGAATCTACTGAAAAAACTGAACTATGCGGATGGAGCAATCATTAAAAATGCGATCAGCGCTTACCTGCACTGGAACAACAAGCTAAGTGGCGTTGGAAAGGATGTCCTGGTTTATTTCGGTCAGCAAAACCAATATCGTTCGTTGATCCGGGAGGCCGTCTCTGCCGGGATCTGGACATCAAGGGAACAAAATTTATTAAATACCCTGTTAAATTCAATCAATTGAAAATTTAAGACTGAATTTTATTTTGATTTGACGGCAGAAAAAGAGCTAAACAGAAAATCTAAAACTCTAACTGCTTATTATTTAACCACAATGAACACAATGTTTTACACTAAGGTCACAATGAATTTTTTCTTTGTGAACATTGTGCAGACATTGTGACCATTGTGGTTATTTGTTTTATCAGGTTTAACCATCGTTTATGAGGTCCACCAAGGTTATTACCAAAACTATCCTCTTAGTTTCATTCATAAGTCTTTTTACGGATATTGCAAGCGAAATGCTTTATCCCGTCATGCCGGTTTACCTTAGATCGATTGGGTTTTCAATTCTCCTGATCGGTATCCTTGAAGGGGTGGCCGAAGCAACTGCAGGTTTAAGCAAAGGATATTTCGGTAATCTTTCTGATGTTACCGGCAAACGGGCTCCATTTGTCAGGGCAGGGTACTTTCTCAGCGCTGTTTCAAAACCCATGCTGGCGGTGTTTGCATATCCTTTGTGGATCTTTTTTGCCCGTACACTTGACCGGTTCGGTAAAGGGATTCGTACCGGCGCCAGGGATGCAATTTTAAGTGATGAGACAACCGACGAAAATAAAGGGCGGGTATTCGGTTTTCACAGGGGGATGGATACCTTAGGAGCAGCCATCGGTCCGGCGCTTGCCCTGATCTGGCTCTGGATATTTCCGGGTCAATACAGATGGCTCTTCTTTATCGCATTCTTCCCGGGCCTTTTGGCCGTCTTATTGTCTTTTTTTCTGAAGGATAAAAAATCCAAACCTTCACAGTCCGCTGATAAGGCAGCATTATCATCTTCTCCTTCAAAAAAAATAACGTTCTTTTCTTTTTTCTCCTATTGGAAAAAATCCACTCCTACATTCAGGAAACTGGTTGCCGGATTACTGATCTTTACTTTATTAAATTCTTCGGATGTCTTCCTTCTTTTAATCGTACGAAACCGTCTTGTAAATGTTTTCTTAAATAATCAGCAACAGGCAGATCTATGGATGATTGGCATTTATATCTTTTATAATCTTGTCTATGCCCTTTTTTCTTATCCTGTCGGTATCATCGCGGACAAAACCGGACTGAAGGTCATGCTTGTTTTTGGGTTAATGATTTTCTCCGTTGTTTATACCGGGATGGGGTTTGCTTCCACAATAGTAGTTTTCGGGATCCTCTTTTTTCTTTATGGGATCTATGCCGCAGCAACGGAAGGTGTATCTAAAGCGTTGATATCGAACATTGCTGAAAGGTCGGAAACGGCCACGGCTATCGGGTTCTATACCGGTTTGGCAAGTATTTTCAGCCTTCTGGCGAGTAGCCTGGCAGGGTTGTTATGGATTGTCTTTGGAGCGAAAGTTTTATTCCTTACATCCGGGATCGGAGTTTTTTGTGTCGTGATTTATCTGAACTTTGTAGTTCCAAAAAATGCCGGAAAAGAAAGACCGTAACGGAACCTCTGCCAGCAGCCGCAGCAGGCGGCTTTTCTGGGTGATCCTTCTCAATGCAGCGATAAGCATAGCGGAAGTAACAGGAGGATTGTTCTCGAACAGCCTGGCCCTGATCTCAGACGCCATTCATAATGTCAGTGATGTCCTGGCAACGGTCATGGCATGGTGGGCGTTTAAGACCGGTAACCGGAAATCCACCCTGAACAAGACTTTTGGGTTCAAACGTATCGAAATCCTGGCCGCCTTTCTGAATTCGCTCATTCTTGCCGGCATATCGGCTTATCTCATATTTGAAGCAATATCGAGGTTCTCACATCATGTACATGTCAGCGGTTTGATCATGTCGGGTGTGGCAGTCGTTGGTTTCCTTGCCAATCTTTTTGGTGTTCTGGTACTGAAAAGAGATGCTTCAGAAAGTCTTAACATCAAAGCTACATACTTACATTTATTAGCGGATACAATATCTTCTTTGGCAGTGGTCGTGGGCGGGATCCTGATCTGGTATTTTGACATATTCTGGGCCGATCCGGTAATTACCATCCTGATCGCCCTCTATATTTTTACGGAGACTTACAAGATCCTGAAACAAACCGTCGATATCCTGATGCAGGGAACACCATCAGGCATCGATCTTATCGAGATCAAGAAAGAGCTTGAAGCTTTTGAGGAAATTTCCAATATCCATCATGTACATGCATGGAATATGACTGAAATGGAAATTCAGTTCGAATGCCACGTGGATTTGAATAAAGATCTTTCTGTCGGGGAAACTGCTTTGATCAGCCGGAAGATAAAGGGTATTCTCCAGGAAAAATATGGCATCCGTCATGCGACGATCCAATACGAATATGATGATTGCCACGATAAGTCCATGATCAGTCATTAATCTTCATTCGAATATACCTCAATATTGCTTCTATGTTCCACGACTATAAAAGAAGGCCCAAACGGAATTTCAATGTGGAGGTGTGGAATGATCTTGAAATTTCCATAATGAACAAGCCGGGGGAATAAAAGTGTGTAAAATTAATCCTGGTGTGTTTCTTTGTCTCTTCTATTTTTTATAAAAACCTGCTTTCCACACTTTACTCATTTATGAGTGTTATGGCGTGCAGATAGCTAATCAAGGTCAAATATCATGGCCTGATTAGCAGGAATTTAATTGTCATTGTTCAGGAATTTATCAACAATTGATCACGAATTTCCGTAAATTACTTGACTTGAGCATTTTAAAATGCTATCTTTAAAGACTGAAATTGAATCATATATAAAATCAAAGATACATATATAATTAATAATATATCAATTTAAAAATTTTATTGATTATAACTCAATATCAAGATGAAAATCATTTACCGAGCATTTACCCTATTGTGCTTTCTTGGGATGACAGCATTCTTGAAGATGGACATCTTAAGCGATTATAGCGTTGCACCACAAGCCCAGTGCGCTTGTACTTGTGATTTGAATCAGGATGGGTTTAAGGATATTATTATTGGGAATGAAATTGATTATTATCAAACTGATTGGGGAGGTGTATCAATACTTCGAAATCAAGGTTGGGGTTATTTTGCTTTCACAGATTCAATTTATGGTTATACGTATGGTTATCCAGTTACATCAGCACAATTAGATTCATGTCCTAGACCGGAAATATTGTTCATTCACGATGATCCAAATATTCCAACTGAATACATCAAAATTTGCTTTAATGATAGTCTTAATGATCTAAAATTATTAGATACGCAAACTTATAATGGAATTGAATATTTAGCAACAGGAGACGTTGATGGAAATGGATTCAATGATATAGTCTTTGCTTCAAGTGCAGGTCATTTTTGGGGAATATTTTATAATTACGGGAACAGGAATTTCTCCGCCCCTGAGATTCATTATGTTTCATATAGCCCCAATGGATTGTCTATAGGGGATCTAAACAACGACGGAAGAGATGATGTTGTTCTTAGTGGGAATGCAGTTTATGTTTATTTTAGTTATTCTTCAGGCTTTCAGGAATTGGATTTAAGTACAGGAGGGGGTGGAGATGATATTGCAATTTCTGATTTTGATGGAGAC
>CAIYUC010000193.1 GCA_903929315.1 uncultured Bacteroidales bacterium | reverse complement strand
TTGTCGTTGTTCTTTTTACATGAACATACCAGTATGATCAATATTAAGAATGCAAATAATGTTAAACTCTTCATGTTTAATTTTTCAGTTAGTTTAAGTGGTTATTACCAAAATGAATAGTACAACTGCTATTTGATTGCTCATACTGCTATTTGTCTTTCCCTTCTGCCTCTGAGATTTTTGGATTGGGTTGATAAAGGTACAAATTCCATCTCTCTTTCTTCATATTTTTCCTCAGACATTTTTTGAAAGCACCGACATTTCTCAAAAGGAAAAACTTTCTTCCAACTTTTTTGCTAAAATTTTTTTGGAACTAAATCAATTAATATAAAGAGAGATCGAACCCTTTTTGGGTTTCAAAAAATAATCAAAAGGAAATGACAAAAAGTAGAGAAATGAGGCAGAACTACCACTCGTTCAAGATGATATTGGACATAGGGTTATCAGAAAAAGTGATCCACTACGCTAAAGGGAATGAGATGAAGATAACGGATATTGTCCACTCCGTTTTGGATAGGGTGATTTTTTCTTGACGATTTTTTTCTCCTCCTTAGGTAGGGATAGGTTTTGGAGCACTCACGGGTACTGTAGAAACTCTGGATTTCTTACTCCGCTTTTTGGGTTCCTTGAATTTAGTTGTGGGTACACTGGTGACTTTGATTTTCCTGCTTCTCTTTTTCCAATTAATAAATGGTGCTTTGAATTACCAATATGAGTTCAACGAAGAACCTGCTTTTTTTATCAGGGTAATTGAATATTATTAACTGTATCTTTCGGTAAACTAACTTCTCTTGTCAACAAAGATTTATCCCCTCTTTTTACTTCAAGATCGTAATTGCCTTTTACTAAGTTTCCAATATAGTACTTTCCATCATCCCCTGTCAGCGATTGCGCTAATTGTTGATTTTTCTGACTGAGAATTACCCATACGGAAGCAACTGGCTGTTTTGAAGAATTGAATATCACTCCCGTGATATGGTTATCCTTCAATGTTTGTGCTACTATTACTGTTGTGAGAAAGGTAGTACTCACAAGTAATACTATTAGCATTACATTTTTCATATCAGATTCCTCCTATTTCAAGTTTCAACTTTGTTTGTATCTTTATGTAATATAATTACACAATTATAATTCTACTTAATAGGTTGCATTTGATAATCTATCTTCGCTCCATATACTAATATTGTATCTTTAATCTTGGCTGGATTAATCATTCCTCTTCCAGAGGATTTAGTTTCAGAATTAATATCCCGTACAACAAACATCCACCATAATTTTTCAGGTACACTTTTAAAGACAAAGTTACCTTGATCATCTGTTGTTGTTACCAAATCATTTCCTGTCGCAGGCATTAAATATATCTCAGCATTTTCCATCGGTAATCCAGTCTTATCATTTTTGATTGTTCCAGTTATACTGACTTTCTGTTCCACAGGAGGTCGTTTGTTTGAACTTAGACGGGCATCAATGAAGTAGATTATTGACAAAATTAAAGATAACCCCATGAAAATATATATTGCCTGAAGCATTGATTTATTAGGTTCTTCTCTTGTGTTCTGTTTTGAGAGAAGAAAAAATGTCAATACTAAGACAATTGCACTTAAGCCAGGAAAACCATACTTAAGGATATCTGGTAATTGTCCAAAGATTTGTCCCATAGTTATTTATATTTGAAATTAGAACTAAACCCAAATTGCAATAAAGTATAATTGCCGAAACCTATTCCTTTGTTTCCTCTGTTTGAGCAATATTTAGTTCCTCAGTTGGTGGAATGATTGTTTCTTCTGTTGAAGTAACAATTGTTTCCTGAGTTGAAGCAACGATTGGTTCTTCGGTCGGTAAAATGACTGGTTCAGTTACAGGAGCAGTTTCCTCTTCAGGCTCATCTTCGGGTTCTTTAAATTGAATTGGCTTGCTCATTGGTGCCAATCTTACACCCCTTCTCCATTTGCGCTTCCCCCTATAAGGTGATTTTTTCTTGACGATCTTTTTCTCTTCTTTTGGTGATGGTGTGGGTACAGATTTTGGCTGGCTTGTGGGTACTGCGGAAACTCTGGGCTTTCTGCCTCTCTTTTTGGGTTCACTTTTGGGTACAGAAATCTTGGGCTTTCTGCCCCTCTTTTGCCGTTCCTTGGATTCGGTTGTGGGTACAACTGTTTTTGGTTTTCTTCCTCTCTTAACACTCTTGGCTTCTATTAGAGAAGCTACAACTGTGGGTACAGTTGCAATTCTGGGTCTTCTGCCTCTTTTAGCAACCGTTATAGGAGTAGTCTCAACTGTGGGTACAATGGCAACTTTGAATGGTCTTCCCATTTTCTTTGGAACAGTTGGTTCAGAAACTACAGCCTTGGGCTTCCTTCCCCTTCTTTTTGGAATCTTCGCTTCAACCTTTTTTGCCTTTGGCTTGCGCCCTCTCCGTCTGACCACTTTTGGCTCCTGTTCAATGGGCTCCTCAATTGGGGTTTTTGAAGGAGCACCTACTTTTTTCAGGATTTCTTTAATTTGGTCAACATATTCTTGAGCACTTTCGAGTTCGTTCTGATATTGGCTCCGTAAAAAATCAAATTCTTTTTCAGTAAAACTAATCGATTTCATAATTCTTAATGTTGGTTAGAGATTGCTAAAGTACGGGGTTTCAAAATTAATTAAAAATTTGTATGGTAGACAACTGTTATATAACGTCCATGAATGAATCTAATATCTTCTCTGTTCTTTTGAAAAGAAAATCTTGACTTTCCCCGATTTTATCGTATATTTAGCCCTGCTTCTCAAGCTCTTCCGATCTATGAAAAAATTCATATTCGTTATTTTCTTCTTTTGTGTAAATACTTTACTTGCACAAAATTACCAGAATATTTGTACCTCTGGAACCACTCTTTATAAACCTGTCAGCACCTACTTAAAAGCATTTCGATTAGATTCTAATCAAGGACATAATGCTATCCTTTGCTGAGAAACCCCAGTATGCATAATGATAGTTAAGAATACTCGTTAACTGGCTGTTTGGTTCAACTCCGATTTAGTTGAAAAAAATTATCGAACTTTATCTAATATTTATTTTTTTCGTAATTTGCGGATTAATTCTATAAAGTTATAGGCATGTTTATTAATATAAGTTGCTTTCGAGATAACAAACTTGCATACTTTAATGTTCGAATTTTCATAGATTTTAAGAATATAAATGGAGACCAGAAACCATATTAAAAACAGGACGAAACTCAAATCCCAAGCGAGTTGGGAATAAAATATTTTAAAGATGAAAATAATTTATACACTGATTTATATAGTTACACTAATTTTTCTTGGAATATTAGGTAACAAACTTATAAAGACTTCTCTGATACAGATTAAAAGTAAAAGCACAACCTTTATAAATATATTCATAATTCAGTCAGGAATATTATTTATATCTTTTTTTCAATATTGGCTATTAACGGAAGTTTCTTTTACATCTTTTTTTTATTCTTTTCCTTTTCGTTTTCTTTTTTTATTGATAGCTCTATTATTTCTTACTGTGATACTTAATGAAATTTTATTGGTATCATATGGAATTGCTTCACATGATAGACGACATAAAATAAACCTTATTAATTCTTATATGGGCGTTCAACAGTCTTTTGTGCAACCATTGATATCAACAGTAACGCTTTTAATAGCTCTGTTAAGTCCTGTTGTAGTTTTGTGTTTATTTTGGACACACCAATTGCGTGACGAAAAAGTTTTTATATGGACTGCAATTTTAATATTCATCCTTCCACAAATTAACTCAATTATAATGAGATTAACTATTCTCGTTCCTATTGTAACTTCTGAATTTATTGATGACGATGTTAGGAAAGGAAATTTATCCGAATCTCTTTCAAGTATGCTTTATTCAATAATATTTTTTATCTTCCCTTTTATCATACTTCATAAATCATTTAAAGTGGAATTCGCTTGGCTACCGAAACTATGGATAATTGCTTCAATACCTCTTATATTATTTTTACTTATAGGCGTTATTCCATTTTTTCTTGGTTTAAATAAATATAAAACCCAGTTCAGAGATTTTCTTAAATTTAGAAAAACATGGCTTGATGATTTCAAACATTCATTTATTTTACCTGTTTCAGAAATTAAACTTAATTCTCAAAAAGATGAATTAGAGAAATTAGATGAAATGATTAATGAACAACTCGCTGACAATAAAATAGAAGAAACTTATGAAAAAATGAAAAACAGAATTCAACTAATGCCTCAATTTACTCAACTAAATCAACAATATTCAATACTTCAAGATGAAAGGAAACATATAGAAAAATGGAATTTACAATTATCATTTGTTACAAAATTAAAGGAATTAAAGGATAATATAACTCCTACCCTTAATCAAAATGATTTAGAAAAATATATTGATGTGTGTTCAAGTGATGTAGATAAAGAAATAGAAAATTTTGATAAATTACATAATAAAAAGTATAATATTATTACTGTTTTCAAACTTTTACCCTATCCTCTTATTTCAGGTTTAATAATAGCAATAATAAAATATGTTCATAACCATTATTTGGAAATCTCGGCATTATTAAATATTTTTGGGTGACAAAACCTGCGAAGTAAATGTATTTTACGAACAACAGAAAACCAAACCTATCCATGACAACGGGTTTGTGGAAGCAGGGAACAGTGTAATGCGAAACTTTTTAACTTTTGAATTTACTTTTATGGGTTTGCCAGTGACGATCATCCACCAAAGTAATTGATGAAGCAAAAAAACTCTTTGACCTATTATAATAATGGAATGAGGTCATTTTGGTTTTAAGACAGAGTTTTAGAAAGTCCTGAGTTTGGACAGTCGCTGGATTTAGATGGATTTTCAAAATTCTTTCATTATCAAATCCCAAATGTATTTCTATAGCAAATGCTTTCTGGTCGATATTGAGCATCCTAAATCTTAGGTAAGGTTCAGGATTGGTCGATGGGTTAACTTTGAAAAACTTCAGATCAGCCGATGGACATGTTAAAAGTAAACCTCCCTTTGGATCATTATTATAGAGCACCGAGCACGGAATGGAATGCTGTAATGGGAATTTGGGAAGGTTTTTTACAAGATCATAGGGATAACAAAATTTAGTCTTGAAATTCAGTTTTTCCATTAAGGACAGGATTGATAATTGAACTTTGTAAAAGTAGGGATTTAGATGACCGTCAATTAAAACAGGCTCCAATTTTTTTTCAGGCAAACCATCTTATATTTGTGCACCTGCATATGAGACCTCTTCACGAGGTCTTTTTTTGCCCTCAATGCATCATTCTTGCTCAATACTAACCAGTTAAATTCCTTCCACAAAAACTAATTTTTAAAAAGTTCCCAATTTGCGAATTTTATCGTAATTTTGCACTCAGATTAGATTAAATGGAGAGGATATTTGCAAAAAGCACCTTGAGAGAATTTTGGGAAACACATCCTGATTCAGAGCAGTATTTAAAGACTTGGTATGATACCGCAATGAGCTCAAGTTGGAGAACCCCAAATGAAGTAAAGCAAACTTATAGAAATGCAAGTATTCTAAGGGAAGGCAGGATTGTTTTTAATATCAAAGGGAATGACTACAGATTGGTGGTGAAATTTAACTTTGAGAAACAATGGATTTTTATCAGATTCATAGGCACACATGAGGATTACGATAACATTGATGCAAATACAATATAAAAAATACGGATATGAATATCAGCCCAATAAAAACAGAAGCAGATTATCGGAAAGCATTAAAACGTCTTGAAACTATTTTTGATGCCCCTATTGGAACACCAGAAGGTGATGAAGCCGATTTAGTTGGATTATTGATTGATGAATATGAAAAAAAACATTATCCAATAGAAGCACCTGATCCTATTGAAGCTATCAAGATAAGAATGGAGGAAATGCATCTGAAGCAGATCGATCTTGTAAATGAAATTGGCGGGAAAAGCAGAGTATCTGAGATTCTAAATCGTAAGCGCAAATTAACTGTTGATATGATTCGCAAATTGAACAGGAGATTAAATCTTTCACCTGAACTTTTGATTAATGATTATAAACTGACAAGGTAAACGATTGGTGTAATTTTTTTTATCCAGATCTTCTCCGTATATTTGTGTCACCGACACACAGAGACCTCAACTGAGGTCTTTTTTTTTGCCCATGATCTATGTTGTTGGTACTATACAACAATTTTTTTACAATAAATGTTCTCCTTTTAATCTTAATAAAAAGGGAAACAGGATTTTGGTCGGTATCATAGGCTAAATAGGCGAAAAGGTGTAATTATAATCTCAGAATTAAAGGGAAACAAAAAACTCGTACAATGAAAGTAAAATATAATCGGGTTTCAACTTTACAACAAACTGGGGATCGATTTACAGTTGACACCGAAAAATACGATTTGACTTTGCTCGATAAAGTTAGCGGAAGTTTACCGTTTAAGGAAAGACCAAAAGGGAAAGAAGTAGTAAAATTGATAGAAGAAGGTAAGATTACCGAGTTGGTCGTTGAAGAATTCTCAAAGCTTGGAAGAAATACGGGGGACGTAATGAACTACCCCGCAGCAAGCTACGGGGTATCTGAAAACAGAGCCAACTGTTTCGTTTTGTGCAGAACAGTGTAATCTTTTTCAATCCCCTGTTCACGAACATATCTCGAAATTGTTGACTCATCCCCAAATTTACTGA
>CAIYUC010000192.1 GCA_903929315.1 uncultured Bacteroidales bacterium | reverse complement strand
TCAGTAAATTTGGGGATGAGTCAACAATTTCGAGATATGTTCGTGAACAGGGGATTGAAAAAGATTACACTGTTCTGCACAAAACGAAACAGTTGGCTCTGTTTTCAGATACCCCGTAGCTTGCTGCGGGGTAGTTCATTTATTAAAAATATTGAGTAGTAATTCAATTTTAATCTATATTTACCTGTGCGAAAATTGATCCTGGTTTGTCTTGTTGTCATCTCGTCGACCTTGCATGCCCAGCAGGATGCATTGTTTACGCAATACATGTATAACAAGCTCGAGTTCAATCCGGCTTATGCGGGAAGCAGCGAAGCTTTCGCTCTGGATATGATCTACAGGCTCCAATGGGTCGGTATTGAGGGTGCACCCAAGACCTTTTCATTCACTGCCCATACACCCTTGAGGAATCCACACATCGGGCTCGGATTGTCTGCCTACCGTGATGAACTGGGTCCTACTGTCGATTACAATGTAATGGGGACTTTTGCTTACCGGATCATCTTCCCATCCTCAAAACTTTGTTTTGGGGTATCCGGCGGAATAAAATATTTCGATATCGACTGGAGCGTTCTGAATCCCAAGGATGCCGGAGATATTGAATTGACCAATCAGGTCAGGAACAGGATAGTTCCTGATGCTGACTTTGGCATTTATTACTATGCAACCCGGTACTATGTCGGTTTATCTTCAAAACATCTGCTGGAGAACCAGGTTGATGTATCAAGTTCACCTTCCGATGGCAAGCTGAGTTTCACCCGTTTACTTCGTCATTTTTACTTTATGGCGGGCGAGGTCATACCGTTATCTGGCGATATTGTATTCACCCCCTCCCTTTTGGTTAAATATGTCCAGAATGCTCCTTTGCAACTCGATGTAAACGGAAGTTTTGTGATCTATAGCATCCTGACATTAGGCGCTTCCTATCGTACGGATAATGCACTTGGATTACTGGTAGAAATAAGCCTGGGTAAAGGTTTCTCCATAGGTTATTCATACGATATCTGGTTCAATGCATTAAAAGCGAGCAACCAGGGTTCTCATGAGATCCGTTTGGGTTATGACTTTGATATCTTTGGTAAAAACCGTATGCTTTCTCCCAGGTACTTTTAATATATTAACAACTACATCATTTGAACAAGCGAATCCTCATATCCACCCTGGTCATTACCGCTGTTTTATTCACACAAGCTTCAGGTCAGGTTAAGAATGCCAAAAGGGAGATCGCCCTTTACAATTATGCAAAAGCGGTCACACTGCTTCAAAAGGCATTAAAAAAGAACAAGGAAAAGACAAAGACAAAGCGTGAAGCTACCCTGCTTCTGGCAGATTGTTATCGCAGGCAGAACGACATGCTGAATGCGAAAGAATGGTACGCGAAAGTCGTGAAGTTTGGAAATGTTGAACCGGTCAACTATTATTATTACGCACAGACCTCACGATCTTGCGGTGATTATCCCGAAGCGAGGAGAATGTTCCTCCTATATGACTCCATTGTACCAAAGGATCACCGGGGAAGGATCTTTGCCGGTTATTGCGACAGTGCAATTGCATGGCGCGATAAAATTCCTTCCGTCGAAATTAATAATGTAAAAACACTCAACAGCAGACAATCCGATTTTGGAGTGGTCTTGTATGATAATGGCATCATGTTCGCGAGTGACCGGATATTGTCAAGTCAGGAGGGTAATACATATGGCTGGACAGGGAATAATTATCTTCATCTTTTTTGTTCTCTGCCATCTCATGAAGGGGATTTTTACGGCGATTTCCGACCACCTGAACCGGCTCCTGATGTGTTCAACCAGGGTTGGCATGATGGACCCGTGAGCTTCAGTAAAAACTTTACCGAGGTTTTTATAAACCGGACCATTTTTTATAACGATAAGGGCAAAAAGGACCCTGACAATTTACGGACCCACCTGTTAAAGATCTTTACATCCTCCAGAAAAGAGGGCAAATGGTCAAAACCAGAACCATTTTTCCTCAATAATGAGGATTATTCTGTCGGGCATCCGGCGCTCTCTCCTGATGGACAAATACTCTGCTTCGCATCCGATATGCAAGGCGGATATGGCGGAACGGATCTATATATGTGCACCATGATAGGAGGGAAGTGGGGTAAGCCGGTGAACCTGGGGCCGGTCATCAACACGTTCGGCAATGAGATGTTCCCTTTCCTGGCTAAAAATGGTGATCTTTACTTTGCCTCCGATGGTCTTCCCGGTTTCGGCGGACTTGATCTGTTCGTCACCCGGAATATCAACGGGAAATGGAGCCCTCCTGAAAACCTTGGCAGTCCGTTAAACTCTTCTTATGATGATTTTGCCTTGATCCTCGCCAGGGATAGCGCTTCAGGGTTATTCAGCTCAAACCGACCGGGAGGAGAAGGGAATGATGATATCTATTCCTTCAGAAAGATAAGGATCAACCCAACGATCACCCCGACACCACAGAAAATAGCAACTTTTGTTTCCGGTTATGTCAAAGATAAAACGACCAAAGACCCTATTCCGGCAGCAACGGTATTCCTTGTTGAAGAAGGAACAGGCAGGGCTCTTGTCATTAAAACCAATGTGAACGGTTATTTTAAAACTCCTGTAAAAAAAGGGAAATCCTATACTGTTAAAGCGATACAAACAGGTTATATAGAGGATTGTCTGCAATTCAGCTTTGATACTTTAAACAGTAAAAATGATCTCTCTTTACCCAGGGATCTGTTACTGGATAAGTTAGAGGTCAATAAAACTTTCCGTTTAGAGAATATCTATTATAATTTTGATAAATGGAATATCCGGAAGGATGCAGAACCCTCCCTGGATAATCTTGTCAGACTCATGAAGGAAAACCCGATCACTATTGAATTAGGCTCACATACTGATTGCCGGGGGTCAGTTGCGTATAACCAGGTTCTCTCGCAAAAGCGTGCCGAATCGGCCGTCCGGTATATTGTTCGAAATGGAATTGGCTTTAACAGGATCACGGCCAAAGGCTATGGTAAATCACAATTGCTGAATAAGTGTAATTGTGCAACAGATGTTCAATGCACCGAACCTGAACACCAGCTTAACCGGAGAACCGAGTTCAGGATCTTATCCTGGTCCAAAGAAAAATCAAATAGCTCCATTTCTCCCGGCAATTTCAAAGATGGTGATGTGATCGAATTTAAAAACCTCCCGGTTGATTTTTTCGATAATTGCAGCAAATAGTTAAGAAGGAATGCAGTAACGCTGAATGCAGAAATTAAAATAAAAAACCTTTTGTTTTCGCTATTTCGCTATTTCACCAGTTTTGGATATGAATTATGAGGTTGAAGTTTGCCTGCCTGCCGGTAGGCAGGAATTATGAGATTGGAAAACAAACAGCGCCAATCATAATACATGATTCACACTCATATTTCATAATTAATTGAATTATATTGCCCTGACTGGCTTTTTATATATCTCAAAATTTGCGAGTCCAAGTTTCTGAGTGGCATGCATAAGGGATGTTTTCATTACACCCAGACCATATTTTAAGCTTCGGCTGAAATTAATGGATGAACTTTCCTCGAAATATTTTGTGGGACATGTGATCTCAGCGATTTCATATCCATGGTAAAGGATTTGAGAAAGCATCTGGTTGTCAAAGACGAAATCATCAGAATTCGCATGGTAATTGATGTTCTCCAGCACTTCCCTCGAGAATGCCCTATAGCCGGTGTGATATTCCGATAATTTCGCACCGATGATAATATTCTGGCTGAGGGTAAGAAAACGGTTGAAAATATATTTATATAAAGGCATCCCTCCTTTTAGCGCCCCCATGCCAAGGATCCTGGAACCCAGCACCACCGGGTAAAGTCCGTTGGCAATCAGATAGGACATGGAATGGATTAGCTTTGGTGTATACTGGTAATCGGGGTGTACCATGATAATAATATCACCCTTTAGTGCAAGGGCAGTATCATAACAGGACTTTTGGTTCCCCCCATAACCCTTGTTCTTTTCATGCCGGATAATATTTTTAATCCCTATCTTCCTGGCAACCTCAACGGTGTTGTCTTTACTTGCATCATCTACGAGGAGAACATCATCAACAATGTCAAAAGGAATTTCCCGGTATGTGTTCTCCAATGTCTTCCCGGCATTATAAGCCGGAAATACTACGATTACTTTCTTCTCTTTCAGCATAAGGTAATATATTTACGATTTACGAGGTACGACTTACGATTGAATTTACGATCTACGATGTACGATTTTAAATTGAATTTGATTTGTATTTTTTGAATTTTCAGGGGTTCAAGCAGAGTTCGCCAAAGACATTTTGCATAGAACGCTATAATCAAAATATTCAGTAAGTATATTCGTCGATCGTCAATCTAAAAATTCAATCGTAAGTCGTACCTCGTAAATCAACTATTTTCCGTGTCAATAAAATAAATAACTGCCATTATCCCGGTTTATTAGTCTTTAAGCAGGCGTACCAGTAAAATTTCGCCGGCGATGAACAGCAGTGTGAGTAAAATAAACCATTTCCATAAGAGAGTTCCCTGGTTCATTTCATGGATCTGTTGGGTCAGGGGCGTTTTTTTACTCTGGAAAACAGCAAAATATTTGATCCTGGCACGGTTCAGGTCTTTTTCCAGTTCATCCGGTAATAGGCATTTAAGATCCGATTCAATCCTGTTATAATTGAATGCCAATCCTTCCAGTATTGAGTGATCTGCCGTGACATAATACTGCCCTGCTTCCCTGATCTGGTTATGCGGGTACATCATGGCTTCCTGCCCAATAATCCGCATTTCGGGAATGATCTCGTAATTTGATCCGGCTTTATGGATCTTGTAGACTTCTCTTCCTTTCAATGAATCAGCGGTAACTGTGATGGCATTATCCGCATCGATGTTGAAATATAGAGGTATATCAGGCTGACTGAGAAGGGCTATCCGGTAAAGGGTAGGCACGAATATAGGATGCCTGGGAAAATTAGTGAATTTATCATCCAGGGGAGAAGCAAAAAGATATACCCTCCCTTTATTTATTTTTACTACATCCAGGAAGGGTTGTCCGTTCTGTAAGGTCAAAAGGTCTTCTTGTCCCGAACGGCTATACCTGTTCAGCGGGTAATACCGTAAAACCAATGGAAGATCGGCATTGTCCGGGAGACGAACTTTTCCTGAAATATCCTTTTCGAATACATCGGAGTAAAGCTGGCTTTCAGTGTTTACTTCCGAAATTCGTTGCCGGGTTGTATCCAGTCCGGAATAGAAGGGTAGATTCATCGATGTAAGGAATAGTTTATAACTTTCATGATTGATCTTGTCAGATGGGAAAATTGCTATGTTCCCTCCCTGCCTTATAAAACGGGTTATTTCCTGGATTAACCCGGAAGAGAACTCATCGATCCCGTTGAGGATGATCAAAGGATAATGGGAGAAAGAAGAATAGTCCAGCTGTTTTTCAGGCGCATTGGTAAACCTGAATGCAGTATCATTATTGAAAAGGGTGTTCAGATAAGAACTCACCTTGTCTCCGTTGATGCAAAGGACAGGGATAGCCGGGGCAATGGTATAAGAAAAATAGAATTTGTCATCCCATGTTACCGGGTAATCTGAGATCTCCAGCGTACCTGACTGGACACCCTGTTCATTATTGGTGTATGGAAGAACAACTGTAGTCTCTCCTTCCGGGGAAACCGAAAAACTGGCAACTCCCTTTTGGATATTATTGACCGTAAGCTTCACAGGCAACTTTTCCAGTGGTTCATCCGAACAGTTTTTTATCCTGACCTTTAATTTTACCGCCTGGTTGGCTTGCTGAACAGGTGAATCAAACCAAACCGAATCGATATAAAGGTTGTTTACCTTCTCTGCTTTCACAGGAATAAAAAAATAGGCTACCGAAGTATCTGGTTTGATCCTAAGAATTTGTGAGGTTGATTTCTGAAAATCAGAGATAATATAGGCAGAACGGTTAGTGGCGTTTAATTCCTGAAGAAGAGCGTTTTGTTTTTTAACCACTTCCGGGATGCTCCTTATCGAAGGCGAAATCTGCACTTCATCGATCAGTGTCCTGAATTCATCCCTGTTGACGAAACGTTGATGTCTTCCTTCGAAATCATTGGTGAGCAACTGGTAAAGATCCGAAGGATTAAAAGCGTTTGCAATTTCCCGTGCTTTGGTCTTTGCCATATCGAGAAGCCTTCCTCCCGATGAAAGAGCTTCCATGCTGAAGGAATTATCAATATACACGCTGATGGCTTGTCTGCCGGATAATTTTTTGTGCTGTAGCGGGGAAGGGATAAAGGGTTTGGCAAATGCAATAACAAGACAGGTGATGGCCAGCAGCCGCATCAGTAAGATGAGAAGATGTTTCAATTGTGACCGTTTCTTGGTTTCCTGCTTGATCTCCGCGATAAACCTGACATTGGTGAAGTAGATCTTCTTGAATTTCCTGAAGTTGAAAAGGTGAATGATAACAGGTATCACGAGTGCGGAGAGGGCAACCAGGAACAGGGGATTAACGAAGTTCATCAGACTATTAAATTACTCCCTGGTCAAGCATGGAATTTGCGACTTTCAGGAATCCTGCCACATTTGCACCCTTTACATAATTCACATAACCGTCTTTTCCTTTCCCGTATTTGACGCAGGATTGATGAATGCTTTGCATGATTTGATGCAGTCTGTCGTCAACCTCTTTTATAGGCCAGGTAAGTTTCATGGCATTCTGCGACATTTCCAGTCCGGAGGTTGCAACACCGCCGGCATTCACAGCTTTACCGGGGGCAAACAGGATCTTGCCCTCGAGGAATAATTCAACTGCTTCGGGTGTGCACGGCATATTGGCTCCTTCAGCAACACAGATAACCCCGTTCTTTATCAGGTTCTGGGCATCTGCCTTAACCAATTCATTCTGGGTTGCACAAGGTAACGCAATATCGCACTTCACTTCCCATGGATGCTTGCCTTGATGAAAATTAGTGCCGGGAAATTCATAGGAGTAAGGTTTTACGATATCCTGGTTGGAGGCTCTCAACTCCAGCATATATTCAATTTTATCGCCTGAAATCCCTGCAGGGTCATAAATATAACCGTCAGGGCCGGAAATGGTAACCACCTTCGCTCCCAATTCCGTTGCTTTTATTGCTGCTCCCCAGGCAACATTCCCGAATCCTGAAATAGCGACGGTCTTACCTTCGACTGTTTCACCTTTGGTTTTTAACATTTCCTTTGCAAAATAGACAGCGCCGAAGCCTGTTGCTTCAGGACGGATCAGGCTGCCACCCCAATTGAGGCCTTTCCCGGTGAGCACACCTGAGTTTTCGCCGGCGAGTTTCTTGTACATCCCATAAAGGTAACCGATCTCCCTTCCACCGACCCCGATATCACCGGCTGGAACGTCAGTTTCTGGTCCGATCACCTTCCATAGTTCCAGCATAAAAGCCTGGCAGAAACGCATGATTTCAGCATTTGATTTTCCTTTCGGATCGAAATCTGAGCCGCCTTTGGCGCCCCCCATCGGCAATGTGGTAAGGCTGTTTTTGAAGATCTGCTCAAATCCAAGAAATTTCAGGATGCTAAGGTTCACACTCGGGTGAAACCTTAAACCACCTTTATAAGGACCAATGGCGTTGTTGAATTGTATCCTGTAAGCCCTGTTGACCCGCACTTTACCGCTATCATCCACCCAGCAGATCTTGAATGTATAGATACGATCGGGCTCAATGAGTCTTTCGATAATATTGGCAGACTCGAATTGAGGATTTTCATTGTAAACTTCTTCAATGGATTCTAAAACTTCGCGAACAGCTTGAAGATATTCTACCTGACCCGGATTCTTCTTTTCCAGGTCGTTCATTATTTTCTCTAAGTTCATGTTAATTGGTTTTATTAATTATTAAGATAGATAAAAATCAAAGGAGAAAATCATTGCTAAGGAAATAACAGGGCAAAAGTACGGGGAATAAAGGTATTAACCAAATAATCCAGGCCAAATATTCCGGAATTTTGGACTATTTTTTATCGATAATAACAAGACTATCAGCTTTATATACCCTGGTCATCTCCACTTTTCCATCCAGACCATATTTAATGTCCGGTCCGTCCTTAAGGTTGTGGAGATAGCTCACTTCTTCCTTTAACTGACCGTTATCGTAATAGGCTTTTTGCTTCCCTTTTCCCTTGATAAAAATACCCTCGCCGATAATGCGACCCATATAATCATAGTAAATCCAATACCCGTCATAATTTCCGTTGATGAAGATCCCTTCCATTTTCTTTGTCCCATCTCCGTACCATTCCACATATAACCCATTTAAAACCCCGTCTTTGTAAATCCCCTTTGAAGCCAGGTTCCCTTTCCGGTCCCAGATGACGGTTGTCCCATCGAGCTTGTTCTTTTTATAATGCGCTTCTTCCTGTTTTATCCCGGTATTATACCAGCGTGTCATGATACTGTCGAGAAGGTTGTCTTTATAAAAGCATTCCAACTGTTTCTTTCCATCCTCATACCACCAGGTTGCTTTACCTTCATAACTATTACCCTTGACATGGATCTCCGATTTTCTGGTGCCGTTGCCCCAATATTCTTTTTTTATGTGCGTACAACCCACAATAAAGATGAGGGTAAGTAAAATCAACGGGAATACACTTCTGTTCATTTAATTATTACATTTTATGGAACAGGGTTATTGTGCCCTCGATGCCATTGATCATCATCTGAACAGCGATGACTGCCAGGATCAATCCCATAATGCGGGAGACAACCCGGAGCAGGTTTGGATTTATCCGGGTGGCTAATTTCCTGGAAGATACGAACAAGATATAAGTAATGAGGCACATTATCCCAAAAATGGCGATGACCAGCAAAACATTCAGGATTGTCTTTTCTGCCCCGACGAAGTTCATTGCAGTGGAAATGGTTCCCGGTCCTGCAAGCAACGGGATTCCAAGCGGGGAAATAGCCATCTGCCCGGCTGCTTCAATTTTATTTTCTTTTTCGCCCGGTGAATAAGAATGGAGAAGATTTCCTTTCGCATTCAGCATCTGGAACCCAATGATAAAAACGATGATCCCGCCTGCAATCTGGAATGCAGGTAGAGTAATCCCGAACATTCGAAAGATAATATGACCGAATATACAGAAAATGGTAATGATGATAAATGCGGCTAGCGTAGCCCTTAATGCGACCTTTTTCTGTGTTTCTTTATCAAATTCCTCTACCATCCCGAGGAAAACAGGCAGGTTACCAACCGGATTCAGCATGGCAAAGAATCCCATGAATACAGTAAAACCATGGAGCCAAAAAGCATGTATCGTCATCATCAATAACTATTTGATTTGCTTTTATCGAATAACCGGGATTGAAATATAAACTGTTTCAGCAGCTTCCCGGATAATGCATTTGCTGTATCCATTCTTTCCGGATGCCATTGAACGCCGAGAAGGAAAGATTTTCCCTGCGGTTTTTTCCACTCGATGCCTTCCACGATACCGTCACCGGCTTGAGCATTGATCTGGAGATCAGGGGCAGGCGTTTCGACAGCCTGGTGATGGTTTGAGGTCACCGTACCGGTGTCGCATTTTACGATCGAATACAAGATTGTATGATGAAGGATGTTTACCGGGTGGAAACATTGGAGATAATCTGTACTTTGGTGAAGGATGGCCGGTGTCTCCTGGCCTGAAACTTGCAGGAGATAATCCGGAATATCAATGATCAGTGTTCCGCCGAGTGCAATATTCAGGATCTGTTCACCACGGCAAATACCGAAGACGGGCATTTTTAGCTCAAGTGCCTTCCTGATCAGGGTTAATTCGAGGGTGTCCCTGGCAGGATCGGTTTCTGTACAAAAGGTGATCTCATCTTCTTTACCATACAGATCCGGCTGAACATCTTCGCCGCCGGTCAGAAGCAATCCCGAACACTGCCGGAGTTGTTTTATAGCAGAATCCAACGGAAGTTTGTACAAATTCAAAACGATTACCAGGGAATCCCCTTTTTTAAGCCATTTCACGTAGTCGTGCGATGCTTTTGAAACCGCAATTTGTAATGGTTTGTCTTTCGGGATGGTACATCCTTGAATAACCAGGATGAGACAGACCATGCAAAAGGTGGAAATCTGTTTTATAGGATTCTTCATTTGTGGAAGACTTTACTGTCAGTGCAAAAATAAGAATATGATCCGGACTATGGTAAGGAAAGATAAAAATTGCCGAAAAGATCAAAGGTAGATTTCAATCAGTCCTTCGGGCGCTTGAACAGTAATCACTTTGTTTTTCCGGTCTACTTTCCGGATCACATCCTGAACCATAGGGATAAGGATCTCTTTGTTCCCGTGTTGTACCCGGAGTAAAGATTGTTTCGGAAGGTCGAGAACCGAAGTAACCGTGCCGATATTTCCATGGGTGTTATCGATTACGGTAAAACCCGTGATCTCATGATGATAGAAACTTTTTCCTTTTAACTGAGGCAACAATGCCATCGGGAGATACAATTCATGACCTGAGAAGGGTAGGGCATCCTGTAGCGAATCCACATCTTCAAACTTAAAAATGGCGCGGTTACCGGGTTTTAATTCGACGGATCTCACAGAATAAGGGATCCGGTTCTGATCGACAGCGACAAATACAGATTCCAGTTTTTTATATTTCAGGGGATCATCGACATCCAGCAAAACAACCAAATGACCTTTACCACCAATGGGTTTTAAAATTTTCCCCAGGTAAAAATAATCATTGTTGTCCATGTGGAAAACAGAAAATTACACGATCATTCCTGAGCAGGAGCTTCCGGTTGTGCTTGTTCCTCCGTTGGGGCAATCGGTTCAGCAGTCGGTTCAACAGTCGGTTCAACAGCAGACTCAATAGCGGGTACAACAGCAGGCTCCATAGTTTGTCTGGCTTCGGCTTCGGCTTCGATGATTGCGACTTTCGCTTCACGTTCTTTTGCCTGTTTTTTGGCTATCGTATTGGCGATCGCTTCATTTATCCCGGCTTCGTAAGCATGTTGCTGTTTCTTTGCTTCCTTGATACTGAGTTGTTGTTCTTTGATGATGTTTGCAATTTTCTCCTTTTTCACTGTAAGCCATTCCTGGAACTTTGCTTCCGCTATTTCTGGGGTCATGGCGCCCTTTTTCACCCCAGTCGAAAGATGGTGTTTATAAAGTACTCCTTTATAAGATAAAATAGCTTTAACGGTTTCGGTGGGTTGAGCTCCTTTCTGCAGCCAGTCGAGGGCTTTGTCGAAGTTAAGCTCAATTTCAGCAGGCTTGGCGAGAGGGTTATAGATGCCAATTCGTTCTATGAATTTCCCGTCACGTGGTGCACGACCATCCGCAATAACAATGTGGTAATAAGGTTGACCCTTTTTACCCTTTCTCTGCAATCTGATTCTTGTTGGCATTTGTTAATTTGTTGATTTAATGTAAGATTAAATTGTTGAATTAAGGGGTGCAAATTTCGGTAAATATTTTGAAATAACCAACGTTTCTTATGAAAATTAAAATGAGACCCTCTCAAAAGACTTCATTTTGGCTTTTGAGAAAGCCTCATATTGCAATAAAGGATGAAGGAATCTACATTACTTTGATATATTTTTCACGGGGAGTATAGCAGAAAGGACATTTTTCTTCCGGCGTGGGTTCATTGAAAGTATTGCCACACTTCGGACAAATCCAATAAAAAGCCGGCAATGCTTCCAGCTTCTTTGCTTTTAGTGCGGCCAGCGCGGTTTTATAGAATTCAATGTGCTTTTTCTCGGTATTGGAAGCCCAGGTAAATGTCTTGATTGCATCGATTACATTTTCATCTTTTGCAGATGAGATAAACCCCGGATACATATTGGCAGCTTTTGCATTTTCTTCATTAATGGCATCCTGGAGATTCTCTGCTGTGGACTTGACGGTATATTCCGGTTTCATGACTTCCATATCGATACCCAGTTTTTCCAACGCTGTCTGGGTATGCCTGGCGTGAATGGATTCAGATTGTGAAGTAGCAGTAAACAGAGCCACAATCTGCGGATACCCTTCCTCTTTCGCCTTTGCGGCATAAGCTTTTAATTTTACAACAGACGTGCTTTCAATCTGAAATTCAGCTTTCAGGTTGCTAATGGTTTTGTCATTGGTACCCTGTGCTATGATGCCGGTCATGTAAAACAGAGCCGGGATGAGGGTCATGAATTTTTTCATATATATATGGTTTAATGATTTTTGATTTATTTTAGTGAAAAGTGAAAAAGTAAAACTGAAAAGTGAAAAAGTAAAACTGAAAAGTGAGCTATTACATTCCTATTAGATAGTCCATTACCAGTGAACCACCAATATATCCGGTAATGCTGACAAAGATAAAAGCAAGAAAATAGAGTCCAACTGAAATATATTTCAGGCCCAATCCTTCTTTTCTGAGGGCGACAAGGACAATCCTGAAAATAGCCGAAAGGGTAATAGCAATAAGTGTTAATGTAGCAAAAAATTCGTGCCTGTGCCTGATGATACCGGGTTCGCCATCCATTTCGTTCGTGAAAAAATGGCCTGTTCCGTAAGCAACAAGTGCTGCGAGCAAGCCAAGCAACATAAGGTAAAATCCTGCTTTGGGAAGCCATTCTTCCTTTTTGATAAACAAACCCAGAAAATCTGCTGCAAATCCCACAATGATGAGTGCAATCGGGAAATGCACCACCATCGGGTGTAAATGTGTAACATTGAACATTGATCTGATTTTTTCTACAAATCTAAATAAAATTCAGATATTTCAGATCATCCTCACCGAAATGATTGGTATCCTCCGGGAATTCCTTTTTTTGACAGAACAATCTGCCATACCTGATCCCGGTTTCTTGCCCTGAATGAACCTGCGGATGATAGTAAATAGTATTCCCACATTCTGAAAAAACGTTCTGAATAGTTGTGCTTAAAATTGTCCCAATTATTTACAAAGTTATTGTACCACGCCATAAGGGTCTTATCGTAATCTATTCCGAAGTTGTGCCAGTCCTCCATCACAAAAAGACCTTCGATTGCTTTACCAAGTTGTGCCGCCGATGGAACCATTCCGATCGGGAAAATATATTTGTGCAACCACAGATCGGTTGATTTTACGGATTTAACAGATCCAATGGTATGAAGAAGAAATAAACCTTCATCTTTCAGGCATTTGTTCGCAATCTCAAAAAAAGTTCTGTAATTCTTATAGCCTACGTGTTCAATCATGCCAACACTCACGATCCGATCAAACTTTTCATTTACATCACGGTAATCTATCAGCCGGAACTCAACCGGAAGGCCTTCACATAATTCCCTTCCCAGTTTTACCTGTTCTTTTGAGACCGTAATCCCTACAACCTCAACATTGTATTTCTCTGCTGCATATTTTCCAAAAGGACCCCAACCGCAGCCAATATCAAGGACACGCATTCCGGGGTTAAGATAAAGTTTGCGGCAAATGATTTCGAGTTTGTTTTCCTGTGCTTCGTCAAGGCTGGTGGCATCCTTCCAATATGCACAACTGTAATTCATTCTTTTATCGAGCATATTTTGAAAAAGATCATTGCCCAGGTCATAGTGCTTTTCTCCGATAATAAATGCTTTTCTTTTAGCGTGCAGGTCAAAAAACCGTGCATTAAAAAGTTTGACAAGAATCGAAAACCTCGGTCGTATTTTTTTATCAAGCTGAGCACTGAGAATCCTGAACATGAATTCATCCAGTCTTCCAGCATCCCACCAACCGTCCATGTAAGATTCGCCGACTCCTAATTCACCTTCCGTGAGCGCTCTTCTATAAAAACCATCATTGTGAACCCGGATATCCCATGGATTCGTCCCGTTAATTTTCACTCCGGCAAGTCCCAGAATCTCTTCAACAATCTTTTTATACTTATTGCTCATTGCGCTCATCCCGGTTTATGTTACAATAATTTTACTCCACCCCGCTAATAACCAGTAAAATTACAAACGATTTCAATAATTTTGATATCCGGATGATTTGAGATTGAATTATGTGTTGGAAAATTGAATTATGAGGGGCCTTTGGTTATTAAGCCCTTTAAATTATTGATTTAAGTTTTTCTGCATTCGCAGCCAGCCACATATCAAAGGATTTCAATGCCGGATTCAATTTTTTAGTAAAAGCCACGTCACGGCTTTTGGTAAAAAAATCATTGCAATCGCGATAGAACTGGAACATGTTCCCCATGTCTTCCGCTCCGGGGAAACCGAAACCCCTGTATACTTCCGGGGATATTTCATTGTAACGTACTTTCTGTCCAAGCACTTTCGACATGCCGTCAGCCATTTCCTGGCAGGTGGGTTGTCCTCCTGCAATACCAACGGTTTTACCGATAAATTCATTCCCTCTTTTGAATATTGCATATGCACACTTTCCAATATCCTCTGCTGCTATACCCGGGAGTTTTTTATCACCCATCGGGAAGGTTATTGCCAATTTGCCATCAGCTCCTTTTCTGGGCCCCAGGCCAAAATAGATAAAGTTATCCCAGAAAAACGTTGTTAAAAGAAAAGTGACAGGCACACCCAGATCAGTAAAGAAATGATCAGAACCGCCCTTCGTTTCAAAATGCGGAACCTTATATTTCTCCATAAGCGTAGGCATCCTTGTGTCATTTAACGGAAAATATTTCCGGGTATCGTCAAGTGTTGACCATATAGCATGTTTCAGTCCGGTTTCTTTGGCTGCCCGGGCCATATTTTGAATTTCGGCAATTTCCCTGTCTGGATTCATATGAGCCCAGTAAAATGTTACGAAGAAGGCTCCGTATGCACCCTTCAGAGCACTTTTGATACTTTCTGCATCGTCAATATCACCACCAACTACTTCAGCGCCCATTACTGCAAGTGCTTTGGCCTTATCCGAACCAGGATCTCTTGTGACTGCACGGACAGCGAATTCACTAGTTGGATCATTAAGAATTGCAGGGGCAACACCACCACCCTGGGCGCCGGTTGCTCCGAATACTGTTATTATTTTCTTTTGCATAATCGTTATTTATTTTTAGTCTAATTAATGATACAATTAACGTATTTAATCCGACATATTGTATAGATGTTGATAAAAGTGAAGAGTGAAAAGTGAAAAGTAAAGAATAACTATCGAATAACCATTGAATAACTACTGAATAACTACTGAATAACTCTAAGTAATTACTCTTTTATTATTTTTCCCACCTTGAATATCTTGTTGTCTGCTACCATTACAAAATACACTCCGCTAGCCAGGTTGCTGATATCTATCTGCATTTTCTGCCCTGAAATCTGCCGGGTCATCATTTTCCTTCCATCAGGACTTAGTATAGTAAGATTGGCTCTCTGCATTTTTCCCTGAAAGTCAATGGTAATAATGTCTTTTGAAGGATTTGGATAGATCATTACTTCCTTTTCCGGTGATTTATTGAATAAACCGACACCACCGTTTGTTGTAGTCAGGATGGTTCCATAATCTCCTGCTGCAAATCCGGAATTTGCGCCGGTGATACATACTGCATGCAGGTCTTTTCGTGTTCCGGAAAACTGATCTATCCAGGTTTCGCCACCATCTGTGGTCAGTTTAATAAGCCCATATTTAACCGGAATGTATGATGCTGTTTCTTTACCGACCGCATATCCTGTTGTTGCATCAGAAAAATAAACAGAATAATAGATATCGTAGGGATCTCCATTCAACTTACAAGTTGTCCAGGTTACTCCTCCATCGGTAGTTTTTAAAACCTTCGCATAATTCCCTGATACATATCCTGTATTCTGATCAATAAAATAATCCGAATAATAGATTTTTTCATTTGTTCCTGTCAGGATGGTCGTCCATGTGTTTCCTCCGTCTGTGGACTTAATAATCGTGCCCCATGATCCCACAGCATACAGGGTCGATCCATCTGCAATGCTGATTCCATAAAGGTCCCAGGATGTCCCGGAGACCTGGGTGTCCCAGGAAGTACCGCCATTTGTTGTTTTCAGGATTGTCCCCCAGTCGCCGGCAGCATATCCCGTGTTGTCATCATAAAAAACGACAGAATGAAGATGTTGGTTCGTGCCGGATGCCTGGGCGATCCATGAAGTACCTCCGTTGTTGGTTTTCAGTATTTTCCCGGATTGTCCTACTGCAAATCCGCTATTTGGGGATGGGAAATCGACAGCATTCAGACTTATGGTATCGGTTGAATTCAGTATCGTCCATGTTGTTCCGGCATCTATCGTCTTCACAATAATCCCTGATTCACCAACTGAATATCCTGTATTTGTAAGAGGAAAAGAGATAGCCCGGAGATGAAGAAGGGTTCCGGTTATCATATTGGTAAATGTATTTCCCCCGTCAACAGTTTTATACATACTGCCAAGCAGAAAGCTTGTTGATTCTTCGCCAATAACAATTCCTGTATTGACATCTGTGAACCACATATCAGAAAAGTAACCTCCGGCATCCACAGTTTGGTAAGTCCATGTAACGCCCCCGTCGGTAGTCTTCAGGAAGACCCTGTTATTTCCTGCTGCAAAACCTGTAAGGGAATTGACAAAACAAACAGAATACAGGTCCTCAGTTGTCCCTGTTGCCAGTGGATGCCATGTAACTCCTCCGTCGACCGTTTTGAGAATTGTACCATTCGCGGAAGCCGCAAATCCTGTCAGCACATCGGTAAAACAGATCTTATCGATATAATTCCAGGTAGTAGTTGACCAGCAATTATTCCAGGTGATCCCTCCGTCCGTAGTTCTCAGCATGATTCCATTAAAATTGTTGTCCATTCCTCCATAGAACCCCTTATCTGTGGTCACGAAACGAACACAATTGTGAGAATATATTGTTCCGGTTAACAGAACATTCCAGGTATTTCCCCCGTCATTTGTCTTGAAGATCTTGCTGTTGGAATTACCAGCGCGTCCGCATGCATATCCTGTATCCGGATCAGGGAAATCCACACTGTAAAAATCTGTATAAGGACCTGACTGGTCGATCCAGGTTCCACCACCATCCGTTGTTTTTAAAATGGTGCCACCTGTACCAACTACATATCCGGTATTTGCATCAGGGAAAGAAATGCTGTATAAATCGTTTGTTTTACCTGAATTAAGGCTGATCCATGTTGCGCCACCATCTAGGGTCTTCATGATCATTCCGTACTGGCCGGCTATATAGCCTATAGATAGATCGGTAAAACAAATGGACAACATTAAGTTCCCGGTCGGCTTTGGATTCGACCATTCCCATGTTTGGGCATACACAGAGCTTAACAGGAACATTGAAATCAGTATAATATAAACCTTTTTCATAGTGACCTCCGTGAAAATTTTAATGAATTATTCCTGACTATATCATTTTGCGTAAATATATGAATAAAAACCGAATAATGATAATTGGAGAGTGAAAAATGAACAGTGAACAATTAAAAGTGAAAAGTGAAGAATGATAAGTGATTGGTGACCGGTGACTGGTGATTGGTGATTAGTGATTGGTAAAGCAAGGCAACAGGTAATGCGCATAAGGCAAAATCTTTCCATAATTCGTAACTCGTAATTCGTAATCCGTAATAATCCGGTATCCGGTATCTGACTCTTTACTTTTTCTAATGGAATACAACAACTTTTTGAATGTAAGTATTTCTCCTGCATACCAACTTTATATAATAAATGCCATCCGGTACATAGCCGATATCAATGGGAGATAAAAGAATAGCCGGATTGTTTGATCCATAGATCTTTTCGCCCAGGAGATTAAGTACTTCAACACTTTTCATTTCATTGCTACTGGTCCCGTTTACTGTTACCCGGAAAACTCCATCCGTTGGATTAGGGAAAACGGTTATGGTCATTGCATCCGGGTTATTTTCTTTTATACCCCCTTCTTGCAGGACACATCCGCTGTCAATCGTCATAATTGCATTAGCAACAGGGAAAGTCATATGGCTGACAGAGCCTCCTGCAACAGGAGTAAAAGTAACAGCCTGCAGGTTAACCGTATAATTGCCTGAAGTGATCGACCATGTGTTTGTGCAAGGTGCGCTATTACCAAGCGAATCGGTTTTAATAATTCCCACCTGTGGATTCGTGGTCCCGGTCATGATAACCCCAAGTAATGGTCCATTGCCTATCACCATGTAGCCCCTGTCGCCGGATTCCACGGCTTCGATGGCGTTTAAGACCAGATCCTGGTGCCACAGTAAAGTTCCGTTAATATCTGCCTTAAGCATGCTGTTCGGTCCAAAAGGACTGCCACAGACAAAAATGTAACCACTGTCAGAAGTTTGATGAAGCTTGGGTGAAATATTGTAGGAACCAGTTCCAAGTATATCATAGTATTTACTCCATAATACATTGCCGGAAAGATCTGTTTTCATAACTATAAGACCGCTATCCTGCGATGCATAATAAGTTATAATGCCTCCGGGAACAATTCGTACATCGTAACCTATAGAATAATTTTGCCCTGTAAATACCTGTCGTTTCGACCACGAAACCGACCCTGTTGAAGTTAATTTCATCAAAAACATTCCTGCGTCATCTGCTGGATAATTTTCCACAGACCCTGTAACGATATAACCAGAGTCAGGCGTTTGTTCCACCCCATAAGCATAATTCATCAGGTTGCCTCCTGTTATTATTTTTCCCCATGTTAAATTTCCTGCGGCATTAAGTTTAACAACAACAATCTTGATTTGGGCAGAATCCCCTACAAGAATGAACCCGTTATCAAGAGTCTGCTTTAGGGAAAAGATCTTGGCATTCAACCCCATATTTATTGTACGTGTCCAAAGTGTATCACCGTTTGTATTCATTTTAACACAAAAAAAGTAGACCTGAATTTCCGGATTGTAAGCAAATCCTGCCATCACAAAACAGGAATCGCGGGTAGATGTCAGGGTGTAAAAAGCCCCGGTGGTATTGCCTATGGTTTTACTCCAGAGAATTGTTCCCGAGGAGTCCATTTTCATGACGAGAGCTTTGTTGTCCTTTTCCCCCGCGATCATATAATTTTGATCCATTGTTTTTACCATGGAGTAAGCCTGTACCGAGCCGGAGGGATCATAGATTACTTTTGTGAAAGTGGGTTGCTGTGAGTAAACAGCCAGTGTGGACTGGAACAAGAACAGACACACTACATAAAATCTGAAAATTGTTTTCATGTGGTTAAGTATTTATACGCGGAAATCAGATAATATCTAAATAGTATACATGTTTAAATGCAACGAATCCTTAAGGAGAAAAAATTATGGAGCCACCCATATGATCAGGTTTTTAAAGTCAATCCTTTATGAACTTATAGGCCAGATTATTTATCTTAATGAAGTATATACCACAATTGAGATTCCTAACATCGATCAAAATACATTTTTTTGCATAGAATATTTGCAACCGTTACGCGGTTGATGAATGGTTTCCCTGCGATCCGGCTACAAGACGGAATCCGCTACGCGGATCGATTATTATTCCTGAGAATAACGTATTTGTTAAACTAAATCTCTTTACAAGGGATAATTTTTTTGGGTTAATTCCGCTTTCTGTTTTACTCTTCAATCACAACACAATCCGCAGTGGCGCCCAGGTCGAACAAATAACCGGTTATACTCTTTACAAATTGATCCGGTCCGCATACATAAAAAAATTGTCCGAAATTTGCTATATTTTCAATAAGGACATTCCGGTCAATTCTCCGTTCGAGGAATCCTATAACGTTCTCCCGGGTAAACAGATTCACAAAATCTTTCTTAAGAATCTTCTGCAATTCCTCTTCCACAACTTATCACATACTCTGTTACTTTCTAAAGAAGAATAACCAAAACAACAATTGCTGCAATAATATCAACTATGCCCAAAACCAGTCTGCCACTGCCAATCCATTTCCAAACTACCGGACCGAACAATAGTCTTGTAAACTTACATAATAATTTTTAATTCAAACACACACTGCATAAAAAACTGAAGATTTTTAGAGGAATCATAAAGAAGAATCTCACTCGAAAATGTGGGAATAATGTAACTTTATTTTAAAATTATGTAACACTTTTTGTAATTAAGATAGCGAATTTTATCACGTTTCAAAATACATTAATGCATATGGAAGAAAAAGACGACAATACATACCTGTTAGCCGGTAGCAACTTAGATATTCCCGGCTCAGAAGTGGATGATACATTGGAAAATGTTGGAAGTGAAGAGGAAGAGTATAACTTTTACAGTTTAGGGGGAGATGATCATCACGATCTTGAAGTGTCAAATATAAAACATACAGTAAACATGAAACAAATATGATGAAAAAAGTTTTGATTGCGCTGGATTATAATCCATCCGCACAAAAAGCAGCAGAGTGTGGTTTTCATTAGCTAAAACTATGGGTGGTGAAGTTATATTGCTGGATATAGCATCAGATCCGGTGTATTATCCTTCAACAGAATATACTCCGATAAATGCCAGGGTGTCACTTCAGGAAAATCGATAAAAATTAGTGTTATAAATTAAAAAGAACAACTATGAAAGGGAATAAAAAATTACTTGCAGTCTTGAATTCGCTTCTGGCAGATGAGCTTACTGCCATAAACCAGTACATGGTGCATTCTGAGATGTGCGAAAACTGGGGTTATCTTAAACTTCACAAGGCGATCAGAAAACAGGCGATGGATGAAATGCACCATGCCGAGTGGCTGATCGAGCGAATCATTTTTTTTGATGGTGCGCCAACGGTATCCAAACTTAATACTATGAAGATCGGTAAAACGGTTTCAGAAATGATCGGTAATGACAATAATGATGAACTTGATGCTGTCCACGCGTATAATGACGCAATCAAACTCGCCCGTGAGGTGGATGATCAAGGTACGGTTGACCTGCTGACCATGATACTTAAAATGGAAGAAGGCCATGTCGATTGGGCAGAAATACAACGTGCACAGATTGAGCAAATGGGCTTGGAGAATTATCTTGCTGATCAAACGGAAAGCCCGGTAGGCTGATTCATCATCCTTTAATCGGTTTAATTCCTAATTTCACTACTTCGCTATTTTCTTCAGCTGAATCTTAGTTTTCTGAAACTGATCATCTCGTGAGTTTTTTCATTCCATAACCGGAAGGTAAGGGTCCGGAAGCTTTGAAAGAATGTCAACGGTTTTATTCCACTGAATAAGGAATTCTCACGATGACACCGGGAAAGGTTATAGTTGGGAATGAGCGGGCTGAGATGATGGATATGATGGAACCCTATATTACCTGAAAAATACTGCAGAATGAGCGGGAGTTTGTAAAAAGAACTTCCTTCCAACGCCACTTTTTTATAATCCCATGTATCATTTGTACCTACTAACGATTTTGATCCATGAGGTTTTTGATGTTTCACCTTCAAGCTCAGGTGAACTCATTTTATGAACTTATTTATATAAATGCAAAGGTAGAATGAAAATAAATGCAATGTATTTTTTTTAGATCAAATAAAAATAAATTTTGATATTTGTACTGTGAAAATCCATTCATACCTGTACCGCCAGGAGCGGAAATATATATATCTCTGATAAAATGGCTAAAACAAGAAAAATAATTACCGTACTAACGATGCTTACAGCAGTAATTTTGCTGATAACCAATAGTGGATGTACAAAATCTGATTCCACCCCAACTACTGCCAGAAAGACTACTTATAGCCTGATGGTCAAAGATGTCCTCGGTATAACCGGCACAGCCACTTTCACCGAGACCAGCAGCACTTTAACTACCATAGATATAACGCTGACGGGTGCTCCTTCGGGGACCCATCCGGCAGAACTGTGCATGAATTCGGCAATTGAAGGAGGTACAGTTGTTATTTCATTTAATCCTGTTGACGCGACCGGAAAAAGTTCAACATCTACAACTACGATGACTTATACCCAGCTGATTGCTTACGATGGATTTATTAAAGTCCATAAAAGCAGCAGCGAACCCAATGTAATTCTTGTGCAGGGCGATATAGGTGGTAATGTGATAACTACTACCAATAAAACCTATACATTGGATACTGTAGGTTCATACGGGGTATCCGGAATTGCATTATTTGAAAAAAGGGTAAATGGAACTACCTTGTTAACCATAACGCTTACGGGCGCTATTGCCGGCGATGTATATCCGGCAACAATTAACCTGGGTTCAATCGCCTCAGTGGGTGGCGGGCCTGTTGTTAAGGGGCTGAACAATGTTGATGGAACCACCGGTAAAAGCTATTCTAACATCCGGAAACTTGATAGTGGAATTAACATCACTTATGATAATTGGTTAGTTTACGATGGTTATATAAATATTTATCAAACTGCAGTAAATTCAGGCAATATTATTTGCCATGGTAATATAGGCTCGCATTAGACTATAGATATTACTGCATTTTATAAAAAACACATACTGTCGGGTAACATATTAATTAACGGAATTTCAGGAAAACAATCTGATTCCTTTCTGATAAAATCCATAAAACTATTCTGAAATGAACAACAAAAACATCGGATCAATGGAGGGGTCGCCTGTTGTTAAGGTCGCTGCATTAATAATCATTATTGCAGGGGTGATTTATGCAAAATCGATCATCACTCCCTTTTTACTCGCACTTTTCATAAGTATCATTTGTGCACAGCCCATTTCATGGCTTGAGAAAAAGAGAATACCCAAATGGCTCGCGGTTATCATCGTAATATTTGGGTTGATTTTATTTTTTTCCGGATTTGCTTTCCTGATTGGAGGAACATTATCATCCTTTTCAAGCAATGTTTCAAAATATGAATCTACCCTTACAATGATCAGCAACTCATTTATTCAGTTTTTAAATGACAAAGGTTTCAAGATCCCAAAAGATCAGGTATCAAATCTTATTCAACCGGCAAGGATCCTGGAATTTACCGCAATCCTTGTGAATCAACTGTTAAATATGATGGGTAATACCTTCCTGATCTTCCTTATCATTTTATTTATTCTTATGGAATTCGGGAGTTTTTCTGTTAAAGCAAAAGCAATTCTGAGTGTATCGGATGAATCCATTTCTTATTTTTCTACCATTACAAAAAATATCCGTCACTACCTTGGGATAAAAACCTTAGTATGTTTATTAACAGGAGTTCTTATCTATATAGCATTGATGATCATTGGGGTTGACTATCCTCTTCTGTGGGCATTGATTGCAGGTCTGATGAATTATATCCCCAATATTGGATCCATTATCGCCGCGGTTCCGGCTGTTCTCTTTGCCTTGGTACAGTTCGGATTAGGTGGTGCACTCTGGACTCTGGCCTCGTTTCTGCTTGTCAACAATGTTCTTGGAAACTTTGTTGAACCCAGGATCATGGGAAAAGGTTTAGGCCTGTCAACACTGGTTGTATTCCTTTCTCTTCTCTTCTGGGGATTTATATTGGGAACGGTGGGTATGTTCCTGTCAATTCCTCTCACCATGACCATTAAGATCATCCTCGAACAGAATGAGAAAACACGATGGCTCGCAATACTTTTGGGAACACCCGCTGACGCTGAAATATATCTTCAGCATAAAGAACTGATTAAAGAACAGCAACATAAGAAATCATTTTTGAAGGAATAGCCAACCGGACCCCTCCTTATGTTCCTGCCGTGTTTGATAATGCGAGTATCGATTCAGGTACCTGTACGATAAATACCGATGTGACCTGCAGCACGATAACAGTTAATCCGGGAGCAACCTTGTCGATAAATCCATCAAGGACCATGACGGTCTTCGGGAACGTAACCATCATACATTAAAGTGATAGTTATTTCTTTTCCATAGGAACCCTAAACCCCCATTTAAATTTTCTGTCAGTCCACTTGAATAGTTTTTCGATCACGGAAATGTAAACAGCGAGATATAATACATTTACATGAATATTGATAAGCAAAAAACAAATAAAAGATAATATGCTCAATAAAGTGGCATAACTTATTAACTCCACTATATATCTGGCAAGAATGTTTAGTGGGATTTTTGTCTTTATTATTTCAATCCATTTCTCCATAATGTTTATAGGATTGAAGATAAGAAGAGACATTAATAAGAACCCTGAAAATAACAAAGGAAATAGAAATACTGATATAATGTTATCACCCCTGGTAAGGGCAATATATGCGTTAACAAGCAACAATGCCCCTGGCTGTTTTCCTGCGACAGTTTTGTGAAAATCGTTTTTTTCATCTTCAAAGTCTCCTATTACAATAATGCGGTCTCTGATAAGTCCCAGTTTTATCGTGTCGTTTGATTTTACAAATTGTCCAAGATTATCGTATGCACAAAGTCTTTTATCCAAATCATCTTTTGTTATGCGGAGATTTACAATAAAATTATTAAATGCTGGTTTTCCGTTCAACAAAAAGAAAAGACTGTTACTGCCTGATTTCACGTTATATAATTTTTCATACATTTCCAAAGGCATTGAATTAAAAGTTTTTCCAGAACCCTGATCATATTGGGAAAGCTTGATTTTTATGAATGTTACACCTACTGCTGTAAATTCAGTGAGAGCCCGGGGTGCATTGAACAGGGGTCTTTCATCAGATAAATGATATGGGATCAGTACCTTGTCCTTAAGTTTTAATAATTCGGACCTTAGCAATGAATCGTTTGGTGAATTACCTGAAAAATACACATCACAAAACACAAATTTAAAAGCGGAAGAATGGCTGTTAAGAAAACCAAGCAATATTGCAATTTTCTTACGATCTGTAATTACTTCATTACCTATTGGGACACCGACATCCCCAATTAAATCAATTAATTCCTTATCATGCGAAACGTTTAAAAACAGAAAATACTGATTGGATAAGATATCGTTATTAAAAAGAAGTTGTTTGATTTTTACCGTATTTTTAACAAGTGTTCGTTCATCGCTCCTGACCACAGGCTGGTTAAGCATGAAAAAGACAATAGTAACCATCACTAAACTATTCATGAAAGAAGCAATCCACATAAAGGTCCTGTTTCTTCGTCTCATTTATCAATGATTTTAAAGTTTTATATTCTTTTCCAACCAATCGGTCAGGACTTCTTTATCCGGAATACCATAAAGATCATAGATGAGAGATTTGATTTCTGACTCATTATCATTCTGGGTCAGCTTTTCATTTTTTAAACATGTCAGATATGTTTCAATTGTTTGTTTCAACTCGGAACCGGAAATAAAACAAGGATTTAAATTACAGATCTCCTCAGATTGTGAATTATTGACATGATAGAAGTAAAGTGTATAATCACTTACTTTATCTTTATCAATGGTACTGTCCTTCGCTATAAAAAGTTTACTTCTGATCAGTTTTAACTTATCTTTATCATATTCCAGTTTTTTTGCGATTAATTTACCCTGATACTTATATTCAATATAAAAGAATGTTGTATCCGACATTAAGAAAGAATTTTTGCAAATGGTTATTGCACAGGTATCACCAATAATTAACAATGTATCCCTGCTAAAATAATTTTGAAAATCGATTTTACTGCAAAGATCACCCCCACGTGAATCCATATACCCTTTTGATAGTTGAAGGTAATCCTGCACAAGCACTTCAAACTTTTTAAAAATATCAGATGAAACCTGTTTTTTCTGTTTTAATACCCTTCGGCCCTCAGTGCGACTTATTACTTCAGCAGCCGCATCGGGTGATCCAAAAATGAGATGATCGATACCTTTTATTTTATCACCGGGTTTTAAAACCTGATTTGACGGACTTTTTATTATGGTACCTTTTGTCGCAAGCACTATGAATTCCTGTTGGGCAAATATCAACTGAGCATAGACACAAAAGAAAAGTAAAATTGTGCATTTCATATTTCTCATTTTTTTTATAGATTACCAAATTCTGAAATCATTTTCAAGGTTTCTGCTTCGCATCGTTGGTGTTTGTCCTCCGATGGTTTGTTTTGATACTTCACTTGCAAGGTACTGTTCTAATTCAGAAATAGTGATTTTTTTATTATTATCCAAATCAGCTTTCCTTTCTCTTAAACCCACTAGAAATGAGCGCATGAAAACACTATTTTCCCATTTCTTCCCTTCATAAGCTGATTCAACGCCACCAGCGCTCGAGATAACCATTGCCCCTGCGCTGCGTCGTAAATCTGAAAATAAAACATTCATCAATTCAAATGAATTTTGTAATCCGACTTTTGGAATAATTTCTGTTTCCCCATTGCCTTTAAAATCTTTTTTACCGTATTTGATCTTTCTCCTGGTTGTTGCTAAGATTTCAGTTGTGTCTAATTCGCCTGAATGACAAGCGTCAATCAATAAAATCTTATTTCGGGCGGGAATACTGTCAAGAATGTTTTCAAACTGTTCATATGTTAGTCCGCCTTTTTCTGGATTATTAAAACTTACAGATGAAGTTGCAAAGTAATAATTATATTTTTTGTCTAAAAGTCCATGTCCACTTATGAAGATGAGAACATGATCGTCGACCCGTGTTTTCATGAGCGTATCTTTCAACAATGAAATATTCGCAGAAGTTACAATCTTGTTCTTAAGCTGGAAAACATGTTTAGTCTCATAAAGTTCATTTTGAATTTTATAAAGATTTACCAGACTATCCCCATCAGCAACAGCATATTTTAAATTATGCTTTTGGGGATTTTCTTTAAAGGTGTCAACACCTATTGTAATCAGGTACAAATCAGGTTTCCTTTTCAGGTCCTTGTCACAAAAAATATTAATGGTTTGTTTATAACTCTCTGCTTCTAAAACATTCACCGCACTGACCTGAATTTTATTCTTTCCCTTACTTAGATTTATTTTTATGCTGTCAGAGAATGCTGAAAGGTTTCGATTCCGTAAATTAATACCGTTTTTACCATAAACGGGGACGTCATTTACCCAAACATTGATGCGATCTAATTTGGACTTGTCATCAGTTCCGATTATATCCAGCCAAACATAAGACTGGCTTGTACTTATCTTTTTATTAATGGCATCCTGATTTCTAATCGAAATGGCAGGGACATGCCAGTTTTTTGTAAACGATCCTTCATTGATTTTTAATTTTCCGAGTCGTGTTTTATATGCATTATAATAAAAAGAGAGCATGATAGTATCAGCAAAAGGCATTCTTTTTAATACTATATCCGGTCGATTATATTGGATATCAAATTGATCAAATGTATAAATTTCACTGTCTGCACGAAACCCAACCAGTTGGCTTGCATCTTTAGTGCAGGCATAATAATTGTCTGGCAAGAGTATGAACCATTGATTATCTTCAAAAAGTATAAATCTTGCTATTTCCCTGAAATTCTGACCATCAACTAGTTTTACAGTATTATCAAATCCAGATTCTATTAATGCATATTTGCCATCCTTGAAAAAGATGATCTCATCGAAATAATTAATCCCTTCTATGGCCAGTCCTTCCGGATGCTCCGATCTGATATCCCACAATAATACCTGTTGGTCATCACTCATTGATATTATCATATTTGTATCCGGTAAAAACTGTACTTCACGAATATAGTCATGGTGCCCATAAAATTCTTTGATAAATTTATTGACACAGGTCATAATTCCTTTTGGACCCGCTTCATATTTGCACAAATTAAGCAAATCACAATAAACGATTGAGTAATCACTGGTTGTCGAAAGAAAATAACGGCCACCGGGAGCACAGGTTAAGGATTTATTAAATGACATTGGACAAACACCATAATTCCTGATCGTATCATTTGTCGTGCCATTTATAACATAATAATTGTTGTCGGATGATTTTTTTAATACAAGACTGGTGGCTGAAGAAAAACATTTACAATTGCTGAAATCATGCTCAACCGCTGAATTAATGTTAATAATTCTTAAATAAAAATGATCATTGGCCCCGGTATATGTTTTATAGAATTCAGTATATCCTGAAGAATGAATATCAGGGTTTATATAGTGGTAGTCATATTGAATCCAGACATACGTCCCATCTTTGGAAAATCCCATATCACCTGGTTCCAGATTTATATCAGGACCTTTATTGTCATCTATTTTCTGTTGACCTGTCCAAAAAGTTCTTAAAGTCTTTCTGGTACTTAAATCTATTAATTGAATCAGGCCATTTTTTAATCGTACCAGGACCTTATTTTCATAATAAACAGCGTTATAGATATCTTCTTCAAACCCGACAGGAACTGAAAAGTTTAAATTTGACAGGTTCCATCTAACTAAGTTCTTACCGGATCTGCCCAAGATGTCTCTATTATCAGGGGTAATTGATGATACGAACAGGTTCGTAAAATATCCGCTACGGAATCGTTGTATGATAGTAAAAGAATTTAAATCAATAAGGATGATTGTATTCTCGTCACCTACAGCCAGAAATTTATCATCAGAAGAAATACTGAATGCAAAAGGCTGCCCATCACTAATTTTACCTGATTTATATATTAATCGGGGCTTTTCCAACGGATTTAAAAAATTCCAGATATATAACTCATTAACATATCGAATAGAATAAATAATACTGTTTCCACTATTATTAAAAATTGCATATCCGACAGAATTTGACGTAGCTAACGAATCAATTTCTTTTCCATTCTGAACATTCCAGATTTTCACGCAACTATCATCGGATGCTGTCACTATCTTATTTCCATCCGGGGAATAAAAAATAGTATTGATTTTTTTATTATGCGCTTTTTTTATTTCAGGGTATTTATATATTCCATTTGTATCGATGACAGAAAATGAATTTTCACTACAAAATGCCACCTCGTCTTTTTCAGATATATCAACCATTGGTAACATTAAATCTGTTGCAAGTTTTTTAATTTCTTTGCCATTACTCACATTCCATAGCCGGATCGTTCCATCAAAGGAAGATGAAATTAAATTCCTGCCATCTGACGACAATTTTGCATTGAAAATAGTACCGTTATGCCCTGAAAATTCTTGTATTATTTTACTGTTACTGTCATTCCATAAGGTAACCAGATCACCGGACCTGTTATTATGCATATTATTTGAAATTGATAATATCAAATTTTTTGACTTTTGGTACACGCTGCTTGTAATTACGCGATTCTTCTCGTTCTGGTTAATTTCTTTGTAAGGGAAACCACTGTTAACATCCCAGATAATAACGTTATTTTGACTTGCACTGGATATTATCTGTTTATTATCCGGGCTAAAAGAAAGTGTTACCGTGGATAAAGTGGAACCTTTGGGCAAAAGGATTTCTATCGGTTTTTTTTGAGCAGACAGCTCATTCGTAAATAGCATACAAAAGAATAATAGTCCGATTTCCAACGTACAACAGGGGGAAATTTGTTTGAAAAAATACTTGTTAGCGGTCATATTGTTAAATGTTTAATATGAAAATATAGTACATTCTTAAAGACTTAAAGTTATTTTTATGTTAAAACTCATTATTTTACCATGTAAAAATAGAACAAAGGAATTGATTTTCAAAAAAGAAAGTAACTTCTTTTGATAAAGGTCAATGTGACAGGAAATCTGACACAAAGCATTGGCAGAGTCTCGGCTCTGCGGTTGTGGCATCTGGTATCCGGCTTCTGTTTTCGCGGCACTCGTCACTGAATTATTCAATCATTGGCACTTCCATCAATAGCACTTCAGCATCCTGCGAGTTTGCTTTAATGAAAATTTTATCTGTGTTCCATATTCCCAACCCAAATCCCTAATCGTTTTTGTGGTCTTAATGTCCGTCTCACTTGGCTGGATATTCCCCGGTTTATGGTTATGACCCGGGATAAGACCGGAAAAGAAATAATTAATCAGGCAGTCACACAAAATACAGCATAGTGGGGGACAGACTTGATATTATTCTCAAATCCAAAGTTTTTGGCTGAGATCCGCATTGACCATGAAGGGGTATACTTTGAAATAAACTGTTGCAGACTTTTTGATCTTACATTGTCTGACGATTTCACTTCTACCGGGATGACTTCGCCCGATTGGGTTTGAATTACAAAATCAACTTCTGCCTTCCCTTCCGACTCCCAATAATATGGGGTATAATCGTTTCCTGTAAGCGCAGAGGCAACGTAGTTTTCGGTAAGTGCTTCTTTTATTGACTGCCAGGCTTCAGATTCACGTTGAAAAACAACTGGCGATATGCCATAACTGGCGCACAGAAGGCCCGTATCAGCCATATAGATCTTAAAAGAACCGGTTTCGGCAAATGCAGTAAGTGGCACTCGCCCTTCGGTTACCTTTGTGCATTTATTTACAGTTGCAGAAGCTACCAGCCAGTCAATCGCCGATGCATAATGAAAAGCCCTTGCACCGCTTTTAATAATTTTATATTGAAACTTCCGGTTTTCTTTGGCCAATTGTGCAGGAACACTATTGAAGGCTGACATTATCCGCACAGTTTCCGAAGGTCCGGCATATTTTGCCATATCGGCAAGATATGCATCTATAATATTTTTCTGCAAGGCCATCACCATGTTGTAATCGCCGGTCGCAATAAACTCATTCAGTACCTGCAGCATTCCACCAACGCCCATAAATACCCGATACTCATCCAAAAAGGTTTCATGCAGGCTACAGGCTTCATTGTGGTCGTAACAATCACGGATGATTGACACTGCCTGATCTTTGCCCTGAGCCTGCATAAACTCTTCAAAATCTAATTCGATCTTACGTTCCATAAAATGTATTTTAAATAACATTATTGGTTCTTTAAAATGAAAATATAGCACAATTCGCTTTAAAGGGTACCATATTGAAGGTACGATGCACAAAAAAAGCCCCGGTTTCCCGGGACTCAGATCCTACATTGATCTTTCATAAGCAATGAAATACTATCGTTCATCCCCGATGATGATATGATCCAGGACAGCCATGTCGAGTAAAACATCGCAATCCCGGATTTTTTCGGGATTTTCTGGCCGGCTTCGCCCGGTTGGATATTGCCACTCGGATGAGGCAGGAAATTCACGAATGATATGGATGACGAATGAACAAGAAATTCACGAATGCAATGGATTACGAATGACAAATGAAATATTATAAATCTGTAAATTCCTTCCCTCAATCTTTTAAACATCTAACCGAAAACGCATTGCTCCTGTATGCCGGGTATATGGATACGGAAGGATCAACGTCATTCATCCCATGTGCCCAGGCTTTGTTAACCCCATGCGAAGTAGAAGACCAGAAAAAGGTGGCAAATCCCTGTAAATCCCAGGTTTTATCGAGGTGTCTTGTACCGGCAAGAAGAGCATTAAAACCTGAAAATCCTGAATATTTCAATGGACTGGCTGCAAAAGCGTTGTTGATGTAATTTGCAAACAATGTATTCCAATCAACTTCTGTAGGAACATGCCATCCCGGAGGACATAATCCTTGTAATCCGGGTGTGACATCATATTGCATTATTTCGTCCCATTGATAAACAGATGCTGGATGCTGGATGCCGGATGCTGGATTGTAGTATTTTTCGGCAATACAATTATCTCTCTGATCCATGTTTTCTGGTATTTCCATTCCGTAATTCAGGTCTTGTGCAAG
>CAIYUC010000191.1 GCA_903929315.1 uncultured Bacteroidales bacterium | reverse complement strand
TCGTTCTTTCACAGCAAAAGCTGCCGCAGAACAAACCTATTCCTTTTATGGTCCGACCCAGATGGGGCTTTTCGGGTTAGGCGGATGTGTTGCTATTGGCGCTAACTGTACATTCAGAAGGAAAGCGCTGGAAAGTATCGGAGGACATGGAATCGGTTTAGCGGAAGATTTAATTACATCCATCCGGATCCATGCTGCCGGCTGGAAATCCGTTTATAATCCGGTAATTGTAAGCCGGGGACTTGTCCCGGAAGATTTCGGGTCCTTTTGTAAACAACAACTCAAATGGTCAAGAGGAGTTTTCGAAATGACATTTGTAGAATTGCCAAAACTTTTTTTCAAATTATCATTCTGGCAAAAGTTATCGTATGCTACTATCGGAACCTATTATTTGGTGGGGGCTACTTCTTTTGTTTTCACCATCATACCATTCCTCTTCTTCCTCACAGGAGTCCTGCCGGCCAGGATGTCGTTCATTGATTTCCTGATCCGCGGTTCTTTTGTTGCTATTATCTCCATTTCCATCTATCTTTACATGCAGAAATGGTTGTGCCAACCCGGAACAGAAAGAGGAATCCACTGGAGAGGAACGGTCCTTAAATTTGCCGGCTGGCCGGTTTTTTTTCTGGGTTTTCTTCTGTCCGTCGTCAATGCTGAGATCCCCTATATTCCGACTGCCAAAAAAGCTGTAACAGGTTCTTTTACTCCATTTGCACGGCCACTTATTGTTCATTGCATACTGTTCATCTTCACTTTCTCGTTTATTTATATCAAAAGACGATTTTTTGTATCCGAGAGTGAACTGGTTTTATCAGCAGAGAAGATCTGGGGAATGATGGGATTTGCATTTATAGCTTTTCTGATGTCGTTAGGAGGTATTTATGCAGCTTTTGAATCACAAAGGATGAAAGAAGAAGAACCATGGAAATCGGTTGATTTAAATTCACTTAACAGGGATATTAATGGCTAATAAATCCTACAGGATCTTAATTGCATTATCTGCTCTTTTACTCGCAATAGCTGTCATATTGATTTTATCATTCATTGGCGGAAGATCACGTGGTCCGTTGGAGGGTCTTGTTTCTGAAGCCGGTTCCATGGTCAATGAAGTAGAATCCAAAGTCATTATTCAGAAAAGGGAGCATAAACGGGCGGATAACCTTTCGTGGTTCAAATCAGCCATTAACGACAAGTCACTTTTAAAAACACCCAGGATCATTTTGCTTGGTGCCTATGATAACGAGGCTACTGAATCATTTGAACCCTTTATCGATTTTGAAGATTCGCTGCATACGACTTTACCGTTAGTCCATCTTTATTGTGCGTGGGGAAGTAAACCTGAGGAACAATTTCCTGCGACCCAGGTAAAAGCAATTATTGCAATGGGATCGGTACCCCTGATAACATGGGAACCCTGGCTTACAGATTTCGATCCTGCCCAATGGCCGCAATTACGAAAAGTGGAACTGAGAGATAAAGGAGGTATGTCGGATGTGGCACGGGGAAAATATGATGAATATATTGAACAATGGGCGCGGGATGCTAAAGATATGATTATCCCGGTTTTTTTGTGTGTGGGACAGGAAATGAATGATCCGTACCGTTATCCCTGGGGTCCGCAGAACAATTCCGCAAAGGATTTTAAGGCCGCCTGGCGTCATATTTACAATGTATTTAAAACTATCGGGGCTTCGAATATCATTTGGGTCTGGTCACCTCATCCGGCCTATGGATGGTTTGATTACTATTATCCCGGAAAAGAATATGTCGATTATGTCGGGATCAGTGTTCTTAACTATGGAACAGTCGCCACCTGGTCAAAATGGTGGACATTTACAGAAATATTAGGCAACCATTACAAGGAACTTACGAAATTTAAAAAACCACTAATGATCACCGAATTTGGGTGCCTGAATGTTGGAGGAAACCGGAGCAACTGGTTTAAAGAAGCATTGACTGATCTGCCTCTTCTCTATCCTGCCGTTAAAGCGCTATTATTTTTTCATTATTCAAATGATAAAACCACGACACAGCAATCCCTAAACTGGTATATCAAAGATGATACAGCATCGTTAAATGCGATCATCCGGCAAATGAAAAACTGGCCTGACTCACTAAAACCAAAGTAATAACAATCAGGTAGAATAATTGCTGTTCTAATGATTTTGTCGGATGAATGAATTAATGATTACCTTTGCAAAAGTTATTCCTCCCATTATCCACCGTAAACGACCACGGATAATCCTTTAACTTTCATTAGTTTTTTTGGAACTGTCGTTTTGTGTTTAATTGGCAGTCAAAGAATAGTTACTCTGCTGTGTCAACAGGCTGCTGACACGGGATTGAGTTATCTCATGCAGCTTTTCTTAATATTTTTATAATGACATTTGAAAATTTAAATTTGATTGAACCTATCCTTCATGCCATAAAAAACGAAGGATACACAGAGCCTACCCCGATACAGGAGCAGGCAATTCCTGTTCTACTGAAAGGAAAAGATCTGATGGGCAGTGCCCAGACAGGTACCGGTAAAACAGCGGCTTTTGCCATCCCAATACTGCAACTTCTCTATGGACAACCGCTTCCTTCGGCAGGAAAACGGCAGATCAAGGCCCTCATAGTCACTCCCACAAGGGAACTTGCGATCCAGATAAGCGAGAGTTTTGCCGCGTATGGTAAATATACCGGGCTAAGGCATACAGTTATTTACGGCGGCGTATCGCAAAATGCCCAGACGACTGCCCTTAGAAACGGCGTCGATATCCTGGTCGCCACACCGGGGAGACTTCTGGACCTCATCGACCAGCGGTTTGTAACCCTGCAAAACATTCAGTTCTTTGTGCTGGACGAAGCAGACAGGATGCTGGATATGGGTTTTATCCATGATGTAAAAAAAATAATTGGTCGCTTACCTTTAAAACGGCAATCGCTTTTCTTTTCTGCAACCATGCCCCCGGAGATAAAAAAACTGGCAGCATCAATCCTTGTTGATCCAATAAAGGTTGATATAGTTCCTGTTGTGGCCACTTCAAACCTGATCAAACAGTCACTCTACTTTGTTGACAAACCGGATAAGAAATCGTTGTTGATCCATCTTTTGCAGGACAAATCCATCGAAACGGCTTTGATTTTCACCCGTACCAAGCACGGAGCCGACAAGGTCAGCAGAGATCTTATGAGGGCAGGGATAAATGCTGCAGCGATCCATGGGAACAAATCACAGGTTGCCCGCCAGTCAGCTTTGAACAATTTTAAAAACAAGCGAACAAGGGTATTGGTGGCAACGGATATTGCGTCAAGGGGGATTGATGTTGAACAATTATCGCATGTTATAAACTACGAAATACCCAACATTCCGGAAACCTACATTCATCGGATCGGACGCACAGGCCGTGCAGGATTGGACGGCGTTGCACTTTCTTTCTGCGATGCTGAAGAGAAAGAATATCTTAAGGATATTTATAAACTCCTCGCCAAATCAATTCCTGTTATTGCAGATCATCCTTTTCCAATGAGAAATTCTACTCATTCCGGACCGGTCGTACAACCCAGGCCATTCAATGGAAGCAGAAACAGACCGGCTAAATCCGAATTTGTGGCATCAAGCAGGGGTCGTGCTATAAGGTAATTAAGTTCAAAAACTCATGCCTTTAATAGGCTGATTAATAAGTTTTTTTTCACCGCCAAGACGCGAAGACGCTAAAAAGGAAATCAATTGTTTTGTGTTCTTGGCGCCTTTGCGTCTTGGCGGTAAAAAAAGACACTTAGTTACGGCCGGATATCAAAACTATTCATACTTTTGAATGGATGATATTAAAAGATCCGGTTTCATGATAAGAAATTTTACTAAAAACACTTCTCCGGTTTTTCTGACCATTCTTTTTCTTGTCTCCTTGATCCTTGGGAATGCAAACCTCTTCTCTCAGGAAATGATGGATCTTGATTCAACACCCCTTTCGCCGGCCAATTCACAAAATGAATCTGACGAGGAAGGACCTGCCGGAATTGTGCTGACAGACAAGATCCTTGATTTTTCGGAATCATCGATTGCACTGTTTAATCAGTTTGGCTCGTTTGGTTTTTATAATAATGGAATCAACATAGCCATAAAAACGGATCACTACCGGTTGTTTACCGGCTATGGCTATCAGAATTATAATGGCTTCAGGGCACATAGTAATCAATACTCTCACAATCTGAATTTTGGTCTGGAAATTTCTCCTTCTTCGAATTCAAGTCTTAAAATACTCGGTTCTTTTGTCGAAGGTCAGATCAAACTTCCCGGTTCGTTGACAAAATCTGAATTTGAACAGGATCCTTACCTGGCCGACCCGCGCTCCATAGACCGTGATGACAAAAGAATCTCTACTGATGGAAGAGTGGATATTGAATATGAGGCGAAGTTTGGAAAATTATTAAACAACGGAATTGAGATTTCAACCTATGGTACTATCGATTTTACTAAAAGTGCAACGAGAGAATACAGGATCATTAACAGGTATGGTTTTGGTTTGAGCGCCAGATACATGAATACAACACATTTCGGTAGCCGGTCAAATGATTTTTCCGTTGGCGGCGAAATCTTCACTCAACCCGAAAGAACAGAATATTATGATAACCTTGGTGGAGATAAAGGCGATCAGATAGAACAACTGACGAGTGAAAAGACAGTCAATACCGGCCTTTATCTTTCCGATAATTTTGAAATACTCAGGGAAAAGTTGTTCATCTTGTTAACCGGGAGATATGATCATGTGGTTTATAAACTCAATGAAGAAACCGTCCCTTCCCGTAGCGACAGAAAAACATTTGATGCAATTACTCCGAAGTTCGCCCTTAATTATAATTTACTACCCTTGATTACGTTTTATGCGTCTTTTAGTTTAGGTTTTGAAAGCCCCGCTGATAAACAACTGGATAGTCCTGATCCGTTTTACTTATATAACCCGGATCTTAAAGCAGAAAAATCAACAAATTTTAAAGTGGGTATAAAACGCAGCCGCATCAGAAAGGACTCTGCCTTATTTTTTGAAAAGTTTTCCTATACGGCAAGTTTTTTCAAAACCCGGATCGAAAACGAGATTGTTCCCTATGAAGTGTTTGGAGATGTATTCTATCGAAATGCAACCAAAACAAACCGTTACGGCCTGGAAATGGAAACCCGTTTGGAAATTTATAAGGATCTGACCTTTGCATTCTCTTATACTTATTCTTATTCTATTTATGATTCTTACTCTGCCATCTCAATAGAGACCGATAGTACTGGCAATATCGTTCAGGTTAACAGGGATTTTTCCGGGAATAAGGAACCAAACGTTCCTGAAAATAATCTGTACCTGTCACTTTCGTATAAACATGCTATCGGCAAAAAAATTAATCTCTCTGGTAAAGTAAGTTATCAGAACATCAGCGGACTTTGGGTCGATGACGCCAATACCGATAATACAAATTCCTATGACCTGCTGAATGCAACTGTAGGTTTTGATATGAAATTCGGACATATTAAACTGTCAGGCGCGGGAGGCATAAATAACATCTTTAACAAGATTTACGCCAGTTATACGACTACCAACTCGGCTAATAAAAGATTTTACAATCCGGGTGCGCCAAGAAATTATTTTTGCTCCCTGAATATTGGATTTTTGTTTTGATGAAAACAGTATATAATATACTCTTTCTTCTATTTACAACCCCTCTGGTGATAGCACAAAGTAACCTTGGGGTTGATTCCCCATTGAGCATCGGTAAGAATTACCGGATCTATCCCAGTAATGTGACTCAAACAGAGGTTCTCATTGTGAAAAGCCCGGTTGATCAAAACATCCTTTTTAGTACTTGCAATACGATATCATTTATCCCCTTTTTTATCAGTGAAGGTGTTTATGTAACTGCTGATAGTGGGGTCCAGTGGAAAGGAAGTGATACCTGCAAAGGCGATCCCATTGGTTTTCACGGTGGTGATCCCGGAATTGCAATTGATAAAAACGGGACGTTTATCCTAACCCGGTTAGGGAGATCTCCTTTTGTCGGATTATATTCTCATTATTCCCTTGATAACGGTCAGACCTGGTCATCACAACAGGTCATTTCCACAGATGATCTGGAACGGGCTGCATTAACAACGGATGCAATTCCGGCAAGTTCATACCTGGGCAGAACCTATGCTGCCTGGACAAAACTCGCACAACCCTTCCCACTGATGTTTGCATCCAGTGATAACGGAGCCCGAACCTGGAGCACGCCAAGACAAATTAATAATCCTGTAAACCGCTGTGCAGGAGGTGATGTTACGATCGGCCCGAATGGAGAGGTTTATGCATGTTGGGCCGGAGTAGCTGAAAGTTCTCCTTTTATAGAGATCTTCATCGGATTCGCTTCGACTGTGAATGGCGGTGGAGTTTGGAATGTGACTGAAAATGCTTTTCCTGTAAACGGCATAACCGGAGTGCTCCCGGAGAAAAATAATATCAGGGTTAATGGTCTGCCTGTTATCACTGTTGACACAACAAACGGTCCCAGGAGGGGATGGATCTATATTGTTACAGGACAAAAAAATCTTGCTCCCGCAGGTAGCGATCCCGACATTATTTTGTATCGCTCAACGGATGCAGGAGTAACCTGGTCAGCCGGAATCAGAGTCAACCAGGATGCCTTGAACAATGGCAAAACTCAATATTTCCCAAATATTCACATCGATAAATTTGGCGCAATAGATGTTATCTTTTATGATGACCGGACTACAACGAATGATTCAACCGGAGTTTTTCTCGCCCGGTCTTTTGATGGAGGAGATAGCTGGAAGGAATATGAGATCAGTGATCATCATTTTAAACCGGCACCGATCGGGGGTTTGGGACAAGGCTACCAGGGGGATGTCATTGACCTCACTTCAGCCGGAACGAAGATCTGGCCGGTATGGATGGATAATTCATCAGGGCTCTACCAAGTATGGACGAGTCCTATTGAGTTTACTAGCGTTAATGCTGTCAATGAGAACGGAGTCTCCTCATCTTCACCCGGATTAAAACAAAACTATCCGAATCCTTTTACAAATTCTACAAAAATCGGCTATAGGGTGGCAGTACCGGGGTTGGTATCGCTGATGGTTTTTGATGTTCTTGGTAATAAAGTTTGTGAACTCGTAAATGAAAGACAATCTGCTGGATCTTATGAGGTCGAATTTAATTCTTCTGATTATTCCTGTAAAAACACTTCCGGAGGCAGTATCTTCTTTTGCCGGTTAATCTTGAATGACCGTGTCGAAACCCGGAGAATGGTTTATTTAGAATAATTATAATAAGAGTCAGTTTCAAAAGACAAAAATCACCGCCAAACCGCAAACCTGCCTGCCGGCAGGCAGAGAACGCAAAATCAACGAGTTACTTTTTCGCGTCTTGGCGTCTTGGCGGTGAAAAAGAACTTATCAGACAACCCCATCCAGGGGGTGAGTTTTTTATTAGCTTAATTCAGAATGATCATTTTCTTTGGGGCTGAACAAGATGCTGTTCGACCAGGTGCGGTTATGATCATTTGATACTGGTAAATTCCAGCCGGCAGATTAGTAGCATTCAATGTCACCTCATATTCTCCGGTAGTAAATTTGTTATTTATTATCGTTTCAATCTCCGTTCCCATTATTGTAAAAACCTTTATTTGCAAGGTAAATGGATGAATTTCCCAGGTGGCAGGAACACTGAATTTTATTTTTGTTTCCGAATGAAACGGATTAGGATAATTCTGGTAAAGGATAAAGTTCTCCATGTTTAAATGGGAGTCCGGGCCAATCCCACCAAGGATTGCGGGTTTATATTTTAATACCGCTCCTTTCCTGCCGGTTGCAAAACCATGAAGCGAATCCGGAAAAGTGACATTGTAAATGGCAGTGGAATCAGGAGTGGAAATTGCTGTCCAGGTTGAACCGCCATCCCTGGTGTAAATAAACTTTTGACTTGGACCCAGTGGAGCCCATCCCTCCTTATCATTTCTGAAACCCAGGTCAAATGCATTACCTATCATTCCGAGCTCATGGTAATTCCAGGTCAGACCTCCATCAGAAGTACGGATCATCCCTACCCCATAGCCAAAATCAGGATCACCTCCAGCACCCATTACATTCAAAGAATCAAACAGATGCAATTGATATACTTCATCGGCAGGGGCTTCGGATGGATCGATCGGGTACCACTTATCACCCCCGTTGGAGGTCCGCCAGATCACACCTGCAATATCATGCATACCCCCGCAAGCATAACCGTACCGTTTATTATAAAATTTTATACTTAAAACCGGGAAGAATGAAAAAACAGAAGTATCTATTTCTGCCTGGACCCAATCGGTCCCGCCATTTGTTGTTCTAACCAATGCATGCGGCATACCGCCCATCCATCCGTTCAGGGAATCCATGAAAAGGATACAATTGATGAAAATGTTTTCAACGGGATATGGCACACTGGTCCATTCACCTCCGCCATCAGTCGTCTTCAGAATTACTGTACCATACGGACTGTTGGTGTAATTAAATGAAGAGACCCAGCCACGGTTCCGGTCCAGGAAAAAAACATCCGCAATTTCATTTGCCGTTTTGCTGTCCTGGAAAGTCCAGGTCTTTCCCCCGTCGGAAGTGTGAATAATAGTCCCGGAATCCCCGGCTACCCAACCATATAAACTATCCGTAAAAAAAATGGATCGTAAAAACTTATTTGTAGGAATATTCAACCTTTCCCATGTTCCCTGGCTGTAAGTAATAGTGTTTGCCAGGAGCAACAGAAACAGGCAACCTGATTTGTAAACAGGGTTCAATGAAACAGATTTTATTAGTTTTTCAGTTTGGCATCTTCCAAAATCACGTCATAAACATACCCGGCACCAAAGTCCTTATTCAAAGCGACGATCCCTTCGAAAACCACGATATCACCTGTCTTTACTATATCCTGCGTAGTGATGGCAAGATCCCAATTATCACCGTCCCTGGTGCCATCCTGGAGATGAACCCAATTCTTATTCATGATTTGTGGAGAGAATTTTACCACTTCCCCCCTGATCTTTATGGTCTTCCCTTGGAAAGAATTCCTTTTGGAATACAATTCAGCTACCGTTATCCCATTTTCTGCCCTTGGAATAGCGATACCTGTTTTCTCCGGAGGCTTTTGTTTCCCGGCCATAGAGGTAGCCGGTATCTGAGGTTTATTAAGAATGGGCTGGTCTGAAAAATCCTCCACAAAAAAAATGCTCGGGAAAGTCCGTTTTAACTCCTTGCTCGTAAAATTATTCATTTCCGCTCCTTCCGACCAGAAATAAGTTTCACCTTCCTTCACCTCCATTTTATTGGTTGCGATCCAATAATCCCTTTTATCAGCGACGACCCGAACATAGGTATACCCACTTGTCTGGATTACCTCAACAGCTATTACCTGGTGTGCATTAGGTGCAAGATTTTCTACTTTCTTTTTGCTGCCTGACTGACAGGAGCCCAGAATTAAAAGAATCGCTGCGATCTGACCAATTCGCATCATGTTAAATTTCATAACTTTGTTTTTTCTATTATTCAGAATGCAAAGCTAAAAATTTACTGAGTTATTCAAAATACTAATACGATGACTTTAGTCCACCTGCAAATAAAATATCTCTCGGGGTAACGGGCACCTATCGCTTTCAGAAAATAGACCCAAGGTCATCTAATAATTTGTATGGCTATTTCAGTTACAGCCCAATTCCGGGGATCGGTATTGAAGTTACTCTTTCGGCCACTCTGTTAGAAACCAGTTATGTCTCTGGCAAAGTCTATAGTCTGGAGATCTCACGTGATCTGGTTCGCGGGAAATTATTTATAGGGTTGGATTATATGTATGTTGATTACAAATATTATAACACTGAATTCTCTCAGATTCAGAATGTCGGGGAATTGAATCTGACCTGGAAAGTCATCAGGAAACTTTCATTGTCAGTCTATTATGAAGGAACATTCGAAACCCTGAACCGTTACCACCGTATTTACGCCCAAGTGAATTTAGGATTTTAAATTATAAGGCATACGTTTCCATTGGGGTGCGTCTATTTTGGTAAAAAAATCATTTGCATACAACCATTTTCTTTGTTTCTATCACTCCAGGTAACTGGATCTGATAAAAATAAACTCCTGCCGGCAGACCCGTTGCATCAAAAGTAACCTGATGCTCACCGGGTACCATTTCAGCATCCACCAAAGTTCTGATCTCCTTCCCCATAAAATCAATAACCCTCAGAACAACATGACTGCGAACTGCGAACTGCGAACTGTTGACTGGGACCTGCCAACTGATAACTGTAGTCCCGCTAACCGGGTTTGGTTTATTCTGTAGATTCAAAGCAGAATTACCGGTATTTCCCGGATCTTCTATATCGACTGCCCACTTTCTCCATTTTGCAAGAAATGATGACGGCTTTCCGCTTGCCACTTCAAATGTTCCGCCACAATAAATATCGTCTCCCAAAGGCACAATGGATTGAACGATAGGGTTTCCCCACTGGCTCGGTGTCATCCCGCTCCCGTATTTCTCCCAATGGCTACCGGTCCACTTTGCAAACCGGTTAATGCTGTCATTGCCTGCTTTAGTGAAAGCACCCCCAGCCACAATTTCCCCGTTGATTAAAGCCAGAGACCTGACCCATCCATCAATTCCCCCGCCGAATTCGCTCCATTGAGAACCATCCCACCGGGCTATGTAATTAGCAGGATTACCATCTGCAGTTGTGAAATCGCCCCCAACGATCAGATCGGTCCCATATGCAAGAAGAGCGCGTACCTGGTCATTCACCCCGCTTCCAAGCGGAGACCATTGTGTTCCGTCCCATTTGGCAATGCGACTGGCATCGACCCCCCCGGCTTTTGTAAAATCACCGCCGGCATAAAGATCATTTCCAATGAACGTCATTGCTTTTACACCTTCATATCCATCCGTTCCTCCACCAACACTCGTCCATTGTGTACCATCCCATTTATCAAGATATCCGACATTACCACCCGCATAAATATCACTTCCATGACTCGTCAGCGAAAGCATTGTCCAGAAATTAGGATACGGGCTGAGTGAAATCCATTGCGAGCCGTTCCATTTTGCCACACCCTGGGCTTCTACCTGGTTCGGGTACTGGCCTACCAGGGTGAAAGAACCGGCAATATAAAGATCATTTCCAACAGCCATTGCGGCATATACATCTCCAGAGGCTCCGCCTGAGGGCTGTGTCCATTGGTATCCGTCCCATTTGGCAACATAGTTTGCTGCAATATCTCCTGCCCGTGTAAAAGACCCTACCGCATAAAGATCATTTCCGATAACGGCCATCGAAGTGACCTGGTTATCCATGCCTTCCCCGAATCCATTACCGAATTGTGTCCATTCCGTTCCGTCAAATTTTGCAATATTGTGCAGATAATTGACACCTGCCCTTGAAAAATACCCACCGGCATAGATTGTCGTTCCTTCAACAGCAAGGGTATATACTGTAGTGTACCAGTCGTACCCCTGAAATCCCATACCAACGGCTGACCAATCTGTTCCATCCCATTTCGCTATATTCTGAAGGTCGTAGGGATATGGGGGACCGGAAATGGAATAGGAACCCCCGGCATAAAGATCATTCCCGATAAAAGCAATGGAATGGACAGAAGTCTCATCAGCCGGTCCGAACATGGTACTATTGAGAGAAGACCATTGTGATCCATCCCATTTTGCAATAAAATTTGTCGTTATACCACCCGAAGTTGTAAAAAATCCTCCCGCATAAAGGTCGGTCCCATGAAAAGTTATTGTCAGCACCTTTTTATCCATACCACTTCCAAGCGGGAACCATTGTGTGCCATCAAATCTGGCGATATACGCAGCAAAAATTCCTCCGGAGGCAGGACCCGCGTAGGTAAACTCACCACCCGCATACAGGTCCGAACCCATTACAGCAAGGGTATTGACAACGCCGCTTACCCCTCCGTTCACTGCCGACCATTGTGAACCGTTCCATTTAGCCAGGTTACTCATTGCGATCCCGCCGGCATGGTCAAAATCACCCCCGGCATAAATGTCATTTCCAATAAAAGCAATCGCATTCACTGTAGTCCACCAGTCAGCTCCGGTGATTCCACCTCCCAGCGCCGACCATTGGGAACCATCCCATTTGGCAATATGGTTGGCTGAAACACCGCCTGCTGTGGTAAACCATCCCCCGGCGTAAAGAATGCCGTCATGGAAAGAAATAGCCGTAACCCTGTCATTCATCCCTGTTCCTAGAGCTGACCAATGGGTTCCATCCCACTTAACGATATGATTCACTATCAGACCTCCTGCATAAAGGAAATCCCCGGCAAGATAGAGATCGTTTCCGTCCACCACACTTGCATAAACCGGTAGATCTCCATTACCGGACAGGGCAGTCGGACCAAACTGGTTGTCCCAATATATATCTCCGGGATCCAAAGGGATTGCTTTTACATAATCGAAGGTATGGGTGTTTGCCTTCATATCTAACCTGGCATAATGCTGCGCAAATGAACAATGAGCAATGAACAATGAAGAATGAACAATGAAGAATGAACAATGAAAAGTGAACAGAAAAGAAATTGAGTAATTTTTTTCATATCATTATTATTTAAATATTTAAGACAACCACGGCAGGCGCGGTAGAACACAATAAAAGTTTATTGCTTGTAACATTTATATTATGCTTAAAGCAAAATTATAATATTAAAATATGAGTCCACTCCGAAAAGGGGTTTATTATAAGCTGTAAAAAATAGTTATCGTCGATACAATTAGTGCCTTGGAAAATATTCTCATTAAAATTAGCTGTACGTTGATTTGTAGGTTGAGATAACCGGAGAGAAAAGGTTCCATGGCAGGA
>CAIYUC010000190.1 GCA_903929315.1 uncultured Bacteroidales bacterium | reverse complement strand
GGGAACGATTTCTCCTGGGGATAAGGACAGGTTTCACAATGGATTTCTGCCTCGATTCCCGGAAAATAAGCGGGGAGTATACGGCAGGGCAAAAGAAGCTCTTAGGTATTAGTCAGGGTGTAGATAGGTATACATATAACAACTTTTATCTTGTGGGAGAGATGTTTGCCTCCTATACGCTTACACGGAGGCTCTTGCTGGAATTGGAACCACATTTTGACTACTTGCTCAATCCATTGGATTCCAAGGCCAAGAGTGCAGATAATATCCTGATTCCTTCTGCGAGGGCTTCCTTGAAATATAAATTTTAAAATTGCAGGCAACATATAAAGAAGCCTGTGTTTAATTACCGATACACTACCTGGAATTTCTCGTCTTACGCCTGTTTTGTCTAACATAAAATGCTATGATCATGAAAAGAATTAAACTCCTCTTTATCTTATGGATATTCGCATATCCCCTGTTTGCACAGAATGCGATAACCATCTCGGGAACTGTCACAAACATCACTTCCGGGAACCCTATCCCTAATCATGAAGTGATCATTCAATCAGATTCAGTGAATGGATCTTATTACTATCATTTGGTTTACACAAACCCGAATGGTTTTTATACCGACCTGATGCCTATTATGCCGCCGGGAAGCACCGGGATTGTACACGTGTCAACCTATGATTGCCAGCAATACCAAGTGATGTATTCACTAACGTATGCACCGGGTGTGTCGTCACTAACACAGAATTTTGTAATCTGTGCTCTTCCGCCTCCAACATGTGTAGCAGATTATACCTATGAAACAACAGGACCACTTACAAAACATTTCCATGACATATCTTTAAACGGGAGCAATTCGAGGATCTGGGATTTCGGTGACGGAACTACTTCCACCAATGTGGACCCCTTGCATACCTTCCCGGCATCCGGGCTATACCCGGTGAAACTTACAATTGGAGCAGCAGGAACAACATGCTGGGACTCTATCACCAAGATGGTCCAGGTGGGGGACACAATTCCGGCAGGTTGCCAGGCCTATTTCCATACGGAACCGGATAACCAGGTTCCCCAGCTGGTTCATTTCATTAACCAGTCAAGTGGGAACCCGGTTACATTTAACTGGGATTTCGGCGATGGACAATCACAGGTAGTTACCTTTCCTAACAATCCTAATGTAAACCATCTATATATTACAGGTGGCGCCTTCACAGTATGCCTTAATATAATGGGCAATGATAGCTTATGTTTCGATACCTATTGCAGCACGATTTTAGTGGGAGATACTGTATCACCCTGTCATGCCAATTTTACCTATTTGTTAGCCGGAAATTCTACCTATACAGTTCAATTCACTGACAATTCTACGTCCTTAGCTGGGGTGATCACTCAATGGAGCTGGATTTTCGGTGATCCGGAATCCGGAACTGGCAATTATTCCAATTTGCAGAATCCCGTCCATGTCTTCGGTGGCCCGGGAATATTTGATGTCTGTCTTACAATTACCACTGC
>CAIYUC010000189.1 GCA_903929315.1 uncultured Bacteroidales bacterium | reverse complement strand
GGGTGTGACATCATATTGCATTATTTCGTCCCATTGATAAACAGATGCTGGATGCTGGATGCCGGATGCTGGATTGTGGTATTTTTCGGCAATACAATTATCTCTCTGATCCATGTTTTCTGGTATTTCCATTCCGTAATTCAGGTCTTCTGCAAGCCAGCACTGGGATCCAATTTGGACTGTTTGATAGGTTCTTCCATCTCTCACATCCGTGAGGAGTTGGCCACAACTTGTCACGACTGTCCCGGTTGTCACGATTGTTACGAAAGCAGTTGCAGAACAGAGTGCGGCATTGGTATAGGTATAAGTGATTTGATGTGTTCCAACACCTGCAATAGCGGGGTAAAAAATGTTATTAGTAACTCCGGCCCCGGAATAAGTTCCACCAAGAGGGATTCCTCCTTTGAGCTTGAAAGGTTGAGCATTTGTTGTTGTAACAGAATCATTGCAACGGGTGAAGGTGACAACCGGAGAAGAAGCAACATTCATGATAATTGTGTTGGATGTTGCAGGGTTTCCAATGGGGCAGATAATGTTTGATGTGAGGATGCATAAGATTTGGTCGCCGGATACCGGATTATATGTATATGTAGATGAATTTGTACCGACATTGAGACCATTGACCTTCCATTGGTAAAAAGGCGTAGGGCCACCATACATGGTGGCCGCTGTATAGGTCACCGCGATTCCGGAACAGACAGGGTTTGCAGATGCGGCTATGCTGATACTGACAGGAAGATTTGGATTGACCGTCATTGTGATCTGGTTCGAGATTGCAGGGTTTCCGGTAGGACAGATTGCATTCGAGGTAAGGATACATGATATCTGGTCACCTGAAACAGGGATAAAAGAATAGGTCAAACTATTTATCCCAACATTGAGCCCATTTATTTTCCATTGAAATACCGGTGATGAGCCTGGATTTGTTGGGTTAGCCGTAAACAAGACCTGTGTTCCTGAACAGACAGGATTTGCAGAGGCACTGATGGAAATACTTACAGGCAGATTCGAATTAACGATCATTGTCACAGCATTGGAAGTGGCAGGATTTCCGCTGGCACACACTGCGTTTGAGGTGAGTATGCACATGATGACATCTCCATTGACCGGAACATAGGAATAAACAGGATTATTGCCTCCCACAATAATTCCGTTCACCTTCCATTGATAAACCGGAGTTGTGCCGCCATTGACAGGAGTTGCCAGGAACGTTACGGACGTTCCACTACATACGGGGTTTGCTGACGGTGAAATTGTAACACTGACCGCCAAGTTGGTATTTTCTACCATCGTTATGGAATTCGATGTGGCCGGATTGCCTGACGGACAGGGAATACTCGAATTCAAAACACATGAAACCACATCTCCGTTATTGGGAACAAATGAGTAAACAGGGTTGTTGGGACCAGCATTTCCACCATTTACTTTCCATTGATACGACGGTGTTGTACCTCCATTCGTTGGATTAGCTGCGAAAGTTATTGTGGATCCCTGACAGAACGGATTAGCTGAAGCACTAATGGAAAGGCTGACTGGAAGGATCGGAGTTACCAGGACATTAAAATCATCGGGTGACTGTGCATCACATCCGTCGGCATCCGTATAATTGACATAGACATGCTGAGATCCGGCAACATTCCATGTAATCGTTGCAGTATTATCCGTAATTGTGCCTCCTGAGGTGATCACTCCACCAACCGAAGTGCTCCATTGATAATTGGTTTTGCCGACTGCTGTTGAATATACCTTTCCCGGCCCCGCACAGGTTGTATCGGGACCGGAAATAACGGGAACAGGTGCTGGGTTAACCGTTATATACAGATACGCGGAATCGCCAGGAATCCCGCATTTATTCAATCCTGTTACCCGGATCGTTCCGGAACCGGCAGAAATGCTTATATCCATTGTTATATTAGCAGTTCCTGCCCCGCTTGTAAGGGTAAAGCCCGCTGGTAAGGTCCAGATATAATTTACGGCATGGGCAAGCAGTGGAATTGAATAATTCAACCCGGTTGAAGGTTTACAAACATTGGCGGGTCCTGCAATGGGCCCGGCCGTGTCGATAGGCCAGCAATCAAGAAACTTTATCAATATACAATCACTGGTTCCCCCTCCATAGACTTGCTGCCATGCTCCCTGGCTGGCTATGTTATTTGTCGATGATGCATCTCCGGCCACGTATAGAGTATCATCCTTAACATAACTGCAGTTATAGAACTCGTCCACTCCACTGCCTCCATAATAGGTTGCCCATAGACGTTGTCCGGAATCATTAAATTTTACAAGGTATCCATCAACTGAACCTCCTAAAGACGTTTGATAAGCATCCGGAGTTGAAATATAATTGCCCGATTCAGTCAAACCTACCATGAATATGTCATGATCCGATCCGAATGTACAACTGCTGCCAATGTCATATGTGGTACCGCCATAGTATGTACCCCAGGTCCTTTGACCCAGGCGATCGAATTTTACGATATAAGCGTCGTAACCTCCTCTATAGTTAAGTTGGTAGCATCCCGGGCTTGCTATTCCGGTGAGAGACTTCGTACTCCCAACCATACATACATTCCCTGCACTGTCGGCAGCACATCCAAAACCGTCATCATCATCTGTCCCCCCATAGTATGTTGCCCATACTCTTTGGCCTCCGGAAGTAAATTTTGCTAAAAACGCATCTTCACCACCTCCCCCGTATAATGTCTGATATGCACCGGGACTTGCAATATTGAGCTGCGATGTAGTATAACCGGCAAAATACACATTTCCTAAACTATCAGTCGTACAGGATGAAGCGAAGTCAGCTGCTTCTCCACCATAATAAGTACCCCATTGCCGCACCCCATTGCTGTCAAATTTTGCAAGAAATGCATCTAAGTCTGAGTTATATCGATTTGGCTGATAGGATCCCGGAGTAGCAATACCCGTATCTGAGTGGGTGTATCCCGCCAGAAATACATTCCCATTTTTATCAGTCGCAACACCTCCTGCATTATCACCATTTGCTCCGCCATAATAAGTTCCCCAGAGCCTGTAACCGGCCGGATTGAACTTTTCAAGAAAACAATCAAGATAACCTCCACCGAACGCTGTCTGATGCGCACCGGGCGAAGCAATTCCGGAAGTTGAGAAAGTATTGCCCGCAAAATAAATGTTTCCGCTTTTATCAACAACGACTGATACCCCATCACCTACCTGTTCAAAAGATGTTCCTCCAAAGTAAGTTCCCCATTGACGCTGTCCGGCTGCATTGAACTTTGCAAGGAAGCAATCACAGATACCTGCATAGGTACCCTGGTATGATCCGGTACTGGCAATATTATTAGGCGAATACGTGCATCCATAAAGGAAAACATTCCCGGCTTTATCAGTTGAGCATCCTCCAAATTGATCAATCGTGTCACCACCATAATAGGTTCCCCAAAGCCTTATTGCTGTGGGGTCTATAACCAGCGATGAATTTTCAGGAAGGATTCGATCAGAGGAAAAGCCATAAACATCTTGATTTATCTTTTTAAATCCCGCCTTGACAGCAACTCTGGAATTATTGACTATGTAATAGCATTCCGGAATCAATTCTTCAACATCACCAAGACTTGTAGTGAATTTTAAGACATCCTTGCTGAATGATATGTTTTGTGGTCCTGTAATCTTTAATCTTATCCCACGGATATTGGCTCCCGGATGAATTATAAAATTGTATTTGTATCCATGTTCTTTGCTTATAAAAAATTCAAGGTCAATTCCCGGATAGATGTTTTTGTATGTGACGTTCGTGTATTGCCTTATATTCTTAATTCCCTCAGAAGGAGCAGATGCTGTGAAATAATTGAAGTAATCGGGTGAAGGATTAGAAGTTTCAATAACGGGATTTAGGTTGGCGTTCAGGAGATCGAAGTCAATGCGGTGATACTCGATACTGGATGCTGGATGCTCGATGTCAGATGAAGGATGCCGCCTGCCTGCCGAACAGGAAGGGATGCCGGATGCCAGATGAAGACTATCGATTGCTAACTGTTGACTGCCGACTGCCGACTGCTGACTGCTGACTTGATAGACATCGTAACTAAACCCAGTTTTCCTCAACTGCACATTAAATCCCGGTGAATTCAACAAATACAAAACTGACGGATTGGGATTATTATGCTGATCTATGATCTGGCCTTTGTTTTCGATGAATGCCGACGTAGTCTTAAAAGCTTTTAAGGTTGATTGTTGGGCGAAAACTTGAAAGGAAGCCAACAATGCCAGACAAATGATTGAAATACGTAAGGAGCTAAAGTTCTTAAAACTGATGCGGAAAGTTAGAATATGTGTAAAATATAGCATGGAGGATGTTTCAGAGATTTATCGCAATAAAGATAAGGAATTTATCTTTAATTGATATCATCAACGATCCTGAATATTTAAAATGGCTGAATATGCTCATTGCCTGGCGTCATCATACTTTCTTATCAAAAAGGGTTGACAGGACAAAGTCTGGCGAAAGGATTCATTTTGCTTCAGCCATGACATTATCAGGCTATATAGAAGGTACCGATTTTCATGACGGAGCAAGCTATCTGGAATTCGCAGAATTCCTGATGAAAAATGGAGCCAATGTCGATAAGGATCTCGAAGAGGTTTGGAGAAGGATTGTATTCACTATTTGTGTGAAAAATACCGATGATCACCTGAGGAATCACGGATTCCTTTTAACTGACAACGGCTGGATCCTTTCTCCTGCGTTTGACATAAACCCGGTAGAGAAAGGTTGAACAAGATAGGCACATGTACCACACTCGATGTGTGAGTGAGGGTTAGGGGACTGTGAACTGCTGACTGCCGACTGCCGACTTGTGAATTACTTTATTTTCCGATGCAAAAAGTTAAGATGTTTTTTATGTGTTTGATAGTAAACATTTACCGGGAATTATAGCTTATTTATTTTTCCCTGATAATAATTATACTTTTGTCTGTCAAAAAATAAGCTATGAAAAGGTCGATCCAAAAGCATTCTATCGAAGATGTAATTCTGGTTCTTATATGCGGGGTGATTCTTTGTTACTCAGGATTTGTAAACAACTTCCCTTTGGTATATTCAGACACCGGAACCTATATCGGATCAGGTTTTTCTTTGAAACTTCCTGGTGACAGGCCAATATTTTATGGACTATTCATCCGTCATGTAAGCCTTCTGACTTCTCTGTGGCTTGTCATCTGGGTCCAGGGGATTCTGCTCGCTTTGGTGGTTTTCTATTATTTCAAATATCTTTCGGGTACAACCAGGTACAGGTTTTATTACCTTTTATACATTTTCCTGATAACATTCTTCACAGCGGCCTCTGTTAATGTAAGTCAGTTAATTCCCGATATTTTTACACCCATCTCCATTCTCTCTCTTGGTCTTTTATTGTTTGCAGATATGAAAAAACGGGATCTGGTGATCACCACTATTTTACTGTTTTATTCCATTGCTGTTCATAATTCCCATATATACCTGAACAGTCTCCTTTTAATCGTTTTCACAGTCATCTTTATTTTCAGGAGGTTCCGGGAAGAATTAAAGGCTTTTTCACTGAAGCTGAAGAGAATCATCTATGCCTGGATTGTGATCATCAGTACCTATTTCATTGTTTGCTCAGTTAATGCCACGCTGGGAGGAGGTTTTGAATATTCCCGGGGCGGGCATGTGTTTTTAATGGATCGCCTGATTGAAATGGGGCTCATGGATGTGTATCTCCATGATAATTGCGATAAATACCATTACAAACTTTGTGAATTTAAAGACAAGACAATCTGGGATTTCCTTTGGGATTACCGCAACAGCCCCTTATACAAATACGGTAACGGATGGACTTCTCCGCAGGTAAAAGAGGAATACAACGCCATCTTTAAAGACCTCTTCACCACTCCGAAATATTGTCATCTTTTCATTGTCAAGTCAATCGAATCGACAGCTAAACAATTTTTTCACTTCGGGACAGGGGATGTTCCGGTTCAGGGTGAGGGGACAGCGCCATATTTTGCAATATCTGGTCATTATCCGCTGAGCCTGAAAGAATATATGGCTGCTCGTCAGCGTTTAAATACGTTGAATTTTGGAAAGATAGCTGTTATACAAAACATTCTTTTCGGTATTTCACTCTTCTTATGTATTGGTTTCCTTTTATTTCCCAGGCTGGCAGGAAAATTCAAATGGATCATCCTGTTCATCCTTCTTGGGTTGGTGATCAATGCTTTTGTATGTGGTAGTTTTGCGATCGTCGTTGAGCGGTTTCAAACCCGCGTGATCTGGCTCCTGCCACTTCCCCTCATTTTACTCATGGCGAACCGGGAAATTTTCGTATCCCTCATTCACAGGCTTTTCAGGAATGATGCAAAGTCTTTGGAAGAAGACCGTGGTGGGGGAGAAGGCGGCGGATCCCGGTTCCCGGATGCCGGATAAATCGTAATGCGAAACGCGGAAAAAGGCGGACAAGCGGACGATAAAGAAATGCAGAAAAGATGCCGTATGGCGGGGGATGAGGTGAAAAAATTAATAAATCAAAAATACATCAAATCAATTGATGATATATTGAAAATAAACCGGTATGCGGAATAAATGGAAATTGGCGGCAGGATATTTTACTGTAAAATTGAATAGGATATGCAGATTTTTATGATATTTACAAGCCGGGAGGTTTTGTTGAGGTTTAATCTGCTCAGGAGAATAATTATCAATAAATGAACAGATACTTTTACCTGATGATGTTTGTTTAATCCTTCATTATATGTCAGCACAAATATTGAAGTTATCCTTGCCGGGCAGGAAACTTCACCCAATCCTGATGATCATTCTGTTTATCACGGCACATGCCTTGTTTGGCGGGAATGTCCCGGTAAATGTAGCCAGGACGGTCGCACGAAATGCATGGTTTGAACGGAAAAACCTTCTCACAGGTTGGCCGAAAGACCGCGTCGTCCTTTTGGATCCTGAATCCGTTATGGACGGGGATAAGTGTGTGTGTTATGTTTTTAATGTCCGGGATGAAAATGGCTTCGTGATCGTTTCTGCCGATGACCGGGTTACTCCGTTGCTTGGTTATTCCTTTGAAGGAAAGTTCATAATGGAAGATCAGGCTCCTGCTTTCCATTGGTTTCTCGGCCAGATGATCCGGCAGATCCATGAAATAGTGGTAAATGATATCCAGCCATCAGTGTCAACAAAAGAGGAATGGTCGTATTGGCTCAGTGAACCGTTTTCCCATTTAAAAATGACAGGTTCCGTTGCTCCGCTGGTCCCGGTACGATGGAACCAGGGATGCTATTATAACGATTCCTGTCCGGCTACAGGACTCGGCTGGTATTGTTATCATACGCCTACAGGATGCGGCGCTACTGCCATGGCCCAGATTCTGCGCTACTGGAAATTCCCTCCCCACGGCTTATCCCGGAACAGTTATTATCTTCCTCCATGGGATACGCTGCATGCGGATTTTGCTGCGGCTAATTACAACTGGGACAGCATGCCTGCCCATGTCAGCAGTACCAATCCTTATGTAGCCATGCTTATGTATCATTGCGGGGTTTCGGTAGATATGCAGTATGATTACCAGGAGTCAGGGTCATATTATTATTCTGTTGATTATGCATTTCGTAATTATTTCTGTTATTCTTCATCGGCAAACTGGAAATGGAGGATTGAAATGGATTCAGCAGCATGGGAAACGCTTTTGCGGGCTGAACTGGATCAGGGCCGTCCGTTGTTTTATACCGGAAATGATGTGACAACGGGTCATTTTTTTATTTGTGATGGTTACCAGGCCGATAATTATTTCCATTTTAACTGGGGATGGGGGGGACAGGATGATGGCTATTTTTACCTTAACAACCTGGATGCCGGAGGGTATAATTTCAAGGGTAACCAGGGAGCCATATTCAATCTTTTTCCTGTATCAGTTCCCCTGCCGGGATGGGATACCGTTGGTAAGCCGGCTTTTACACCTGCATGCTCCCACCTGGGAAATATCCGGATCTCTTCTTCCGGACAACCCTGGTTATCCTACCGGCCATGTATGGTTGACCTGGCTTATGTAGTGAAATTTAACGGCAGCTCATGGGCCGGCGTGGGAGGACCTGTCACAGTGATTGCCGGCGGGTACGATACCCGCCTTGCCCTTGATCATTATAATGTTCCGTACCTGCTTTTTTATCTTGACCATAATGTACCGGCCCTGAAAAAATTCGATGGGAATAATTGGGTCTCGGTCGGGGGACAAACATTAGGTCAGAACGGAGATCAGATTGATCTCGCGCTCGACCGGCATAACATACCCTATGTGTCGATCGTGGAGTATGTAAGCGGGAATTATCATGGCTTTGTGTATACGTTGAAGGACGGGATCTGGACCATGCTTGGGAATGCTTCATTCAGCAATGTAAACGAGGATGTATTGTGGCCGAAGATCGCAATTGATTCGCTCGACCAGGTATATGCCATCTGGACGGACGGGATAGATAATATGAGGGCAAAAGTATCGGTCTTTAACGGCTCATCCTGGTCATTGGCGGGCAATGGTACTGTAGATAATATGGAAACTGATAATAATTCCATTTCTATCGGGGAAGGAACAAAAGTGTATGCATGTCTTGCATACGACTATACATGTAAAATATTCAGGTTCGATCCTCCTTACTGGACACTCATCGGCGGTGGCAATGAGGGTTTTGCTTCCAGCTATCCTGATCTGTATGCGGATAATTCCGGTAATGTGTTTGTCGGATTTACCGACCTGGACCAGGCTACCCGGGGCACCGTGATGAAATACCTGGATGGGGAATGGAGCATCGAAGGCCCCCCGGGATTTACTCCCGAGGTTACGCAAGCCAATAAGCTCGCAGTCACACCGGATGGCACAATTTTCTTTGCATTCGAAAGCATAACCGGGCAGCAGCGGGTCACGGTTCAGAAATATAAAGATTTTCCCTATAACATATATCGTCCGGGCCCGGATCAGGAGGAATGGACCCTGCACCCAAATCCCTGTACAAATGGGAAAGTATTCCTGCATGGCCCTGAAAACATAAAAGCGGAATATACGCTTATGGATATGTCAGGCCGTTTTATCCAAACCGGAATAATAGGCATTTCACCCGGGTCACCTGACCCGGTCCTTACTTTTCCTGAATCCCTGAAAGGCGTTTTCCTGATCAGGCTTAAAACAGATACAGGGATCACCACATTAAAACTCATACTGGAATAATAATCAGCCTCACCCCCCGTCACTCTCTCCTCCAGGAGAGGGGGTGAGGTGTTTGGGTAAATCCCCCGGGGCTTGCCCCGGAATTAGGGTCCAGGGCTTGCCCTGGGGTTCATACCAATTGATTAAAAATACGATTGACCTGGAAGTGCAAAAATGCAATTATCTTCTGCAAATTATTTATTTTTTTGTTGAATGAAAAGATAGTATTTTTACTAAAATAAAAATAATCAAAATGAAACGAATATTCACACTTTTTGTGGTGGTATCTGCTATGAGCAGTTTTGCACAAGCACCTGCCATCCAATGGCAAAAATCGTATGGTGGCACATACACAGATATTGCCACTGTTATCCGGCAAACCACTGATGGCGGTTATATTGTAGCCGGAAGCACCAATTCCGATGATGTCGATGTAACAGGATTAAACGGTGGCGCATCCAATGCCGGCACAGGTAATTCAGATATGTGGGTAATCAGATTAAATGCTTCAGGAGGTTTTAAATGGGGCAAATGTTTAGGTGGTGGCTGGATTGATGGGGCTACTGACGTCAGGCAAACCACAGATGGCGGTTTTGCGGTGGCAGGCTGGGGCAATTGTGGCGTTTGTCCGTATGCTTATTATTTATACAAACTGGATAGCAGCGGATCATTACTATGGTATAAAAGTTATGGAGGCAATACCTATGAGGAAGCTGCTTCGATGCAACAAACTAAAGATGGCGGATTTATATTGGCAGGAACTTCTTCTTCTACAAATGGACAAGTAACAGGGCATCACGGTGATTCAACCACCACCGATTATTGGGTTGTAAAAACAGACACGGCCGGCAATATTCAGTGGCAAAAATCGTATGGTGGCAGTCTCAATGAAACGGCGGCTTCTGTTTCACAAACCAAGGATGGTGGCTATATTATATCAGGTTATTCGCAATCGGATGATGGCGATGTAACAGGTCATCATGGCACACCTTGCAGTTTCACAGGCTATTGCAATGATATCTGGATAGTAAAAATTGATTCAACCGGCACTATTCAATGGCAAAAATCTTTAGGCGGAACTGATGAGGATGAAGCTGCCGATGTGCATCAAACCGCTGATGGAGGCTATATTGTTGCAGGCTCAGTGAAATCAGATGATGGTGATGTAACAGGCACACATCCCGGTCCGGTGATCGCTACTTTCGACTATTGGCTGGTAAAATTAGATGGCAGTGGGACATTACAATGGGAAAAAACCTTTGGGGGCACTTTTGATGAAGTCGCACATAGTGTGCAGCAAACCACTGACGGTGGATACATTATAGCAGGTAAAGCACGCTCTTTAAATGGTGATGTTACAGGAATATATGGTGGATCTGATTATTGGATTGTTAAAACTGATTCCGTTGGCAAATTGCAATGGGAAAAATGTTATGGTGGCACCAGTGAGGATGAGGCTTTTTGTGTGCAACAAACGACTGACAGGGGATATGTAATTGCAGGATCAACCTTTTCTCCGGTTGGAGATGACATCACCCGGAGTTTAGGTGGCGCCGATTTTTGGATTGTTAAAACAGTCTCCGCAAACAGCGGTATTGCAGACGTTTCAAGTGTCAACAACTTCCATATATATCCCAATCCTGCTGAAGCTGATTTATTCGTAAGTGATTTTGAATTGCAAGGCGGTGAGGTGATGATTACAGATATATTTGGTCGTAGATTAATAGTGAAAACCTTAATGACCAACAATTATAAAACTACTATAGATATTAGTGGATTAATGACAGGAATTTATTTGGTTATTTTAAAAGGTAATGATGGCCGTTCCGCATTTGAAAAATTGATTAAAGAATAAGTTTTTCAACATCAAAAAAATTAAAATCACACTTACCCGGATTGAGACAGCAGCAGGTTGGTGAAGTGATGAGTTATTCATAGTTTCCGCAGATTAGCGAAGGACGGACGAGGAAGAAATTCACGAATGACATGGATGACGGATGGCGAACGATTAAGAAATACACGAATGACAAGAATGACGAGTGACGAATGAAATTCAACTATTCATGACATTCACCTGCTGACCTCGTACTTCAGGAAACCCGGTATTATTATTCATTACCTTGATCTGTGTTATTTTAGATCAAAAATTGAATATTTTTTTAACCACTATGAACACAATGTTTTGCACAAAGATCACAAAGAAAAGTTTTCATTGTGCACATTGTGCCTTCTTTGGGCTCATTGAGGTTATATACGAGACATTCTTTATAAGAACTTTCCAGTAAATTCATGTCCAAAGGCCTTCTATACTTCAAAAGCTCATCCGACTATTTTATTTGCAATTTCGTTTTCTGTTATATTAACATCTTCATGGTTAGTTTAAAATTTAAGAAATTTAAACAGTCTCTAAATCGTCGTAAAAAAATGTAAAAAGCCCAATATTATCAGTAAATAAAGGGCTTTTCTGTTATTTCAAAGTGGAGTATACCGGAGTCGAACCGGTGACTTCTACAATGCGAATGTAGTGCTCTGGCCATCTGAGCTAATACCCCTTATTATTTTGCAAAATTAAAAAACTAACAATAACTCCCGGGATCGGGAATTTCTATTAATGGTTCATAGCCCTTATGTTAAAATCAGGGTACAGACTAATCTTGTCACCTTTTTTCCGTTTACGTGATATTACAATCATTACTTCCCGATGCAGAAAGTAGCACCCTTTCAGAAGGGCTGGTTTATATGGCGAATAGGGTTTTGATTGCGCTTTGGGGTACAAATGGGGTACAATTAACGACAGTTTATGATTTATAAGAAGCATAGAATCATCGAAAAATGCTACGAATTTGCAATGTGGTTATGGGTTTATTTGGCATCGAATTAAGTTGTTTCTCTTTATACGAACCCATGCTGCCTTTGAAATAATTGGCCTACTTTATGCCGGAATGTCAGTCTCTTTTTTCTGGTCCAAACCAAAATTTTAACCAAATTTACTTACCGGGTTTGGTCCGGAATAGGAGGCCTACTTTACTCATGAATGATTGGCAGGGTTTAGTCCAGAATAGTCATCCAGGGATGAAATGGCTTCCGCGTAATGCTCTGCAATGGCTTTCACCCCAAAGTTGACGTCTGCCCCAAGGTTGGCCGGGGATACCTCCACAGTTGCTCCGACTCCGTGCCATGACGGGTTCATGGTGGTATAGCTTGCTGAAATGATCCATCAAAGGTAACCATGTATCGAAATGCATCCACAGCCCATGAATAAAAACGATTGTCTTCTTTTTCATGCTTTCGGATATAGAATGTTAAACGGTCAATTTCCAGGACTAATATAATATACGATTTATGTGTTTCATCCTTACCAACACTCACATGTTCGGTATCCGGGGTTTTATATTTTTTTTAATGGAGAGTAAAATTATGAAATATTCAGTGTTGTTCAGTCATAGTACCTCGTTTTTTGCAAGGAACTGATAATTAAAAATCCACTTTCAACTTAATATAATTTTCTTGAAAAATCAAAATTTGGAAAACAAATTAATAATTTAAGTAATATTGTAAAAAGAATTCATTCTTAACAATTTTACATTAATAATAAAACAATACAAAAAATGGCAAAAGCAATATCGATTTGGATCTCTTATGACTTCGGTTTAAAAGGCGATTATAATGGACTTTACACTTGGTTAGATAATCATAAGGCAGCAGAATGTGGCTCAAATCTCGCATTTTTTCATTTTCCAACTGTACTTAATGGTTGGGATGAAATATGCAATGAACTAACTAAGCAATTGACTGAATTCGTTAAACTTTCAAAATCAGATAGGATATATGTAGTATTTAAGGATTACAACTTAAATGTAATTAAAGGAAAATTTATTAATGGAGGTAGGAAACAATCTCCGTGGGAAGGTTATGGTAAATTATCGAGCGCTGAAAATTTGGATTCTTAAATATGAAATTTAATATTCTAATTGATACTGGTTTTTGGATTGCTTTATTTGACCCAAGAGGAAATCCTCATCAAGAGATGGAGGTTGAAAGAATTGCTGAGGTAATAAAAGATGAAAATTTTGTTATTCCCTTCCCCACTCTTTATGAATTTGTGAATTCCAGACTTTCTAGAAGAGGATCAAAAATTCAATTTGAAAACATATTAAAAAGTCCTAATGTGCAATTGTTGAGCGACGATGAATATAAGGAAGAAGCACTTGAAAATTTTTTTCTAAATAGTAAACACAGCAATTTGGATATAAGCTTGGTAGACGAAATATTAAAATTAATTATTATTGACCCAAATGTTAATATAGATTATATTGTTTCATTTGACGACGGACTTGTAAACGCTGCAATGGCTTTAGGAATCCGAAATATATAATTACGGTGAATATTACACTGAAAATATGCGGTGAAGAGTATATATTGTTTTCATTTATAATCAAATGATCAACATATTAATTATCACTATTCATCCCCAAAATAATCATTATCCAAACGTTTAATATCATAACTCTGCTGCAAGTTGACTCCCAGGTTATAATCGATCAATAGCTGTGCCAACTGCACGCCACTTATCAAAACAATTTTTGTTTCATTTCTTGGAACATAATCCAGGGCTTCTTTTGTAAAGGAAGATGTAGTGTAAACGGCAAATAACAATGCAAGTTTTCGGCAATTAAGAATGCACGATTTCGGCAAATAAGAATGTCAGAAATC
>CAIYUC010000188.1 GCA_903929315.1 uncultured Bacteroidales bacterium | reverse complement strand
GCCTTTAATTCATCAAATAATCCAAAAATTCTGTTTGAAAAAGAAATACATTCCTTGTCATTGATAATTTTCTGGTATTCACTCCTTAAAATATAAAATTGTACATCTTCATTAATATATTCATCAAAGAGTTTTATAAATAAAACATATACAAATTGAAGAAATATATCTTTTTTGTTTTTAATCTTACTATTAACCCAAATCAATGAGTTCATTGAATTAAACAAACCAATAATATCAATTGGTTCATGTAACTCAGATTTACTTGGTTTTTTATCTTCCCTTTCATATCCAAAAAACGGAACAACTGGAATAGGTGTCCATATCCAAGTTGTTTTATATGGCGTTCTTTCCCAAAGTAAAGTTGGATCACTTCCATTGTGCCAAATTAAATATCTTGCATTTGTTGCATTACCATAAGACTTAACCTGATCTTCTCCGCTTTTTTCATTTTTCTTTTTTACCTCAACTATGATTTTAATTTCAGTTTTTTCTTTTGAATCATACACTACTATATCAGCCCTTTTAGGTTTACCTGTCTCAATATCCGCCACTAATCCAACACCATGTTTAATTGCGACTTCCACGGAAATAAATTCTTTTGGATACCCCAATGAAAACATTAAATTTGACAAATAACTTTGTCTTACTTGTTCTTCTTTTGTGTTAGGAACCTCTTTGTCCCTAATTAAACACATAATTTTTTCTGCCATGTTATTCCTTGTTTTCTGGTGGTACTTTTGTAAGCCCTTTTAATTGTTGGTCAAACGGGGTTAGATTTTTTTTTTCGGAGGTTTCAGAAGGTTGAATATTTAGGGTTGCATTTTGTTCATATAGTAATTTACGGGGACTTTCTATTGGATAGGTATAATTAGTATGGCTTAAGGATTTTAATTGTGATGTTGCTGCTTCTTTTAGTTTTTCCAATCTTTGGCGTATCGGAAGTCCGTCTTTTATTAATAGCGAATGATAACTTTCCAAGTTGGCTAATACTGTGAGTTGAGGAATATTAGCAACATCCCTAATATTCAAACCTTTTAAAACCAAGTTAGGGTTGTCTAACCTCCACTGTTTTGATGTTGTACCAAAAACAGCTATATTCAGTAATTCTGCTTCATTTGCATAAACATAACCTTCTTCTGCTTTTGAAATATCATGATATGTCGGAATAATATTGTCTTTAATAGCGTCTGTATGAATCCTATAATTAACTTTGGATAAAAATCTTCTATAATCCCATTCGGGGTTTAATAGTTTGTTTTCTTGTTCTTTAAGTCTTTGAAATTCTTTAACTATAATAAGATGAAATTCAGGACTAATCCACATAGCAAAATGGAAGGCAATATCCCTATGGGCATAAGTCCCTCCATTTCTACCAGATTTTGACATCATGCCAATAGCACCCGTTTTATTAATCCATTGTTGAGGGGATAATGTAAATCTATTAGAACCAGATGTTTGCTTAAACTCATCGAATTCGATGAGTTTAAAGTTAGGGTTATTTAATGCCTCCCAAAGTCCAAGATATTCTATTGTGTCTTTGAGCCTTAACCAATTTCCTATAATAATATGATTGTTAGGCATATTTTTAATCATATCTGTTAGGCAAATATAATCATCTTGATTTTCTTTGAGAATCGTTATTTCTATTCCTTTTACCGTAATTTTACTCATTTGCTATTAAGTCTTTATAGGTTAATCTTCCGATAACATTTCCCAAAATTAGATCAAATCTTTCATTTGTAGAGATTTTTCTGGTATTGAATCTTAAAGAAAATTCGTCAACGTAGCTTTGTAGATGTTCTGTACTGATCCAATGGTATATGCCATCAACTCCTCGTTTTAAATGAGACCAGAAGCATTCCAAATCGTTTGTATGTGCCATTCCATTAACATATTCCTTTGCACTGTGGTTTACAATGAGATGATCGTATTTTTTGTTAAGGCCAATATATGCTTTCCATTCATCCGTTGAAAGTGTTGAATCTTCCTTAACATTAGCAAAAATAATAGGCTGTAAAGTTTTCTTTCTGGTATTTGATACTTTTTGAGCAATAAGATTACCTCCACGTTCCATAAGTCCGAAAACCGGAGTTTTATCTTTGGTACTTCTGCCCTGTGTGCCTTTTATTTTCTTGTCCTTATGCTTATTTTTACCTTCGCCTCCCATATATGTTTCATCGGCTTCAACATGGTTTGATAATTCCTTTTTGAAATTAGGATGATCGAAGGCATAACGTAACCTGTGAAGGATGAACCATGCTGTTTTTTGAGTTACATCAATATCCTTTGCAAGCTGGTGAGAAGAAATACCTTTTTTATGTGATGAAAAAACATACAAGGCCATAAACCATTTCCTTAATGGTATCTTGGTATCTTCAAAAATAGTTCTGGTTTTTACATTAAAGTATTGACCTGTATTTTTACACCTGTATTTGTTACCTTTGCATTTATAAACCTTTGATGTAGGATCGTAGGGAGAAATGACTTGACCGTTCCATCGCAAACTTTCCAGATGATCTATGCACGTTTGTTCATCGGAGAACTTTTCAAGTAAGTCAATTATACTCTTAAATCCTAAGTTATCTACTTCGTTCTCTGTGTTTTGTACGTTTGTTTCTATGATTTCCATGACACCAATATTAAATTCACACTGCAAATATAATACTTATTTACACAGAAGTCAAGTTTTGTTCATAACTTTGTGTAAAATTGTATATCATTGCCTTATTTTATTATGTTTTTTATTCACTGTCATACTTATCTTCTACAAATAGTATATGGGCCAACAATATACATAAAAGCAATTATCGAACCGGACAAAAATAAGAAATAAAAAATTAAGTGAGAATTATATGACATCCGGGATGAAACAGACAATGAAGCAGATTATAGATGAACCTGACCCCGTAGGGGTCACATATTTGTAGTACAAAGCAAAAGAAAAGGACTGAGCAAACGCTTAATTGATAAATATCTGATTAGTATCAAGATAGAAAATGTAATATAGTAGGCGCAGAGGCGCAGAGAAATTATTAACAATTGTATCACTTTTCAATAATAAGCTGATTAATGCGAATAATCAAGTAAAATGGTTACCTTCAATTTGAATATTCATTGCTGGATGATCCGATGATGGAAACCAAAGGTACCTGTCAATCTGAAAAGATTACGCAGCAAGATGTTGTAAAAATCGCGGAAACAAATTAATGAAACAGTTAAATGAATTACTAAATCTCAATTGACATTTATGCTTATACGTAAAGGATTTATTCATCAAATTAAAGAAATTATTTTCCAGGCTCGTGGAAATGCTGTCCGGGCTGTTGATTTTCAACGGGTATTAACATATTGGCACATCGGAAAAACTATTTTTGAGGAAGAACAGCACAGTCATGAAAGAGCCGGTTATGGTGAGTTCTTGATTAAACATCTGTCAGCAGAGCTCGTACCTGAATTTGGAATTGGGTTTTCGGTAAGACAATTAGAACGTTATCGCCAGTTTTACCGTATGTTTACAAATACGTCCGCACTGCGGACGCAATTCAGTTGGATGGTGATGACTTTTTCATCGACCTTGTGTTCTATAACCGGATTCTTCGCTGTTTTGTGATTATTGAAATAAAAACCCATAAACTATCTCATCAGGATTTGGGGCAGTTGCAAATGTATGTTAATTATTACGACCGGACACAGAAACTGCCCGATGAAAATCCAAGCATAGGGGTATTGCTTTGCACCGATAAGAATAATGCCGTTGTGAGATATTCATTGCCCGAATCAAACAAAACAATCATGGCCAGCCAATACCAGCTCTATCTTCCCAATGAAAAACAGCTGGTAAAAGAAATTAGAGCAGAACTGAAGCGATTTAAAGAGGAAAACCCTGATAGATGAAAATAATATTCCCTTGAAATTGATTTAAAGTCATTTTATATTTTTATAACTTTACAGTGAATTGTCTTTGATTAAGTAAATTGTAATGAAAACACAAGCCTACTTTGAAAAAATTCAGGAACAAATTATCAACGAGTTAAATTCTGCTAAAAACTCTGTAATTATTGCTGTAGCATGGTTTACGGATGAAAAATTGTTTGAAACACTTTGCGGTCTTGCAGACAAAGGGATTAAAGTTGAACTGTTGATGGTTAATGATAAGATCAATCAAACTTCCGGGATTCATTATAACCTTCTACAAGAAAAAGGCGGAAAAGTATGGATGATTGGAAGTCTTGACAACCGCGATAATATTATGCATAATAAATTTTGTGTTATTGATCAATCAACGGTGATCAATGGTTCTTACAACTGGACAAGAAGGGCAAAGAATAACTATGAAAGTATCACCATTATTAAAGATGATCCATCGATAGCAATGGATTTTATCGCTGAATTCCAACAAATTATTGAAAAATGTTTTGGTAAGGACGTAGAATCAATGATTCTCGACTATGGGAGAATATGTGTCAGACTTGAAACATTGAAAAATGTGATATTACTTGAGGACTTTGAAGATATTAAATATCAACTTGATAAACTAAAAACCAGTATAAAACATACTATATCGGATAGTAACATTGATAACCTAAACATCATTATAAAAAAGACGGAAAAAAAAAATTATGGTGAGGCAGTTCGTTTGATAAATGAATTCACAACCAGATTCAAACAGCTTACAATATACGTAGACAGTGAAATTGCTGCACTTAAACTTGAAATCCGGAGTCTTGAACTTCAGATAAATGCTCTTGATGATGAAAAAACGGAAATCGATAAACTGATCCACTCCTTTGAAATCAGGCATAATCAGGAACTCGGTGATATTATTATCAAAATATTACGATTAAGAAAAGAAAAACTCAAAACTGAATCCCAAGAAGATAACAGCAAGAAAAAAGAGTATGAGGAGTCTAAAAAGGACTTCGATGATTTTAACCAGAATTACTCAGTATTAAAAGATGAAAGGATACTTGAACTGACAGATGATGAGAAAAAGGAGATAAAGGCATTATATCGCAAAGCTTCCCTACTCTGCCACCCCGATAAAGTTCCTGATGAGCAGAAACAAGAAGCAGAAAGAATCTTTAAGGATTTAGGCGAAGCTTATAAAAGGAATGATCTGAAAAAAGTCAAAGAGATCCTCACTAATCTTGAAAAGGGAGTGTTTTTAAGCAATACAGATGTTACCAATGAAAAAGAAAAACTACTAATACTGGTGCAGGAATTAAGAATCAAACGGGATCAAATGGAAGAAGTGCTTGATGACCGAAGAAATTCTGAAACTTATAAAACCATTTCTGGTATTGATAACTGGGATGAATACTTTAGAAATTTAAAAGAAAAATTAAATGACCAGTTGAAGCAATTGGAAACATCCGCTATTAACATCTGAGATTTATGTCGGAACAAAAGAAAAATACTTCAATAGTAAAACGAGATTCAACATCCATTTCAAGAGTTAGTAAATCGATTGAAATCACCAATAAGTTATTAGCGGTTACTGAAGAAACATTTCTAATACCTTACAGAAAAGGCGATAAGTGGGGCTTTTGTGATAAAAATAAAAAAATAATCATCCCTGTAATCTATGATGGGGTAAAAAAATTTTCTGAAGGGTTTGCTGCTGTCTCAAACGATATTAAAAAATGGGGATACATTGATAAATCAGGGAAAGAAGTCACTCCATGTATTTATCAGGGGGCTGGTTCTTTTTCAGAAGGGTTAGCTATTGTTAAAAATAATGGTAAACTTGGATTCATTGATAAAACCAATAAAGAAGCTATTTCTTGTATTTATGAAGTAGTTAATCATTTTAGTGATAGGAAAGAGTACAGAGGACTTCGTTTTGGAGATAATTTAGGAATTAGTTCTCTAAATAATTTTTCATATTTTGATTTAGATCTATTCTTTTATCCTTTTTCAGAAGGGTTAGCATCTGTCCGTATTAATGGTAAATGGGGATTCACTGATAAAACCGGTAAAGAAATAATTCCTTGTATTTATAATTGGGCTAATTCATTCTCAGAAGGGGTAGCTGCCGTATTACATAATGGTACATGGAGATACATTGATAAAAATGGAAAAGAAATTATTTCTTGTATTTATAGATATCAAGATTTTGGTTCTTTTTCAGAAGGGTTCGCTGCTGTTGGATATATTAGTAAATGTGGCTTCATTGATAAAACCGGAAAAGAAGTTATTCCTTGTATTTATAATTATGCATCTTCTTTTTCAGAAGGGTTAGCTATCGTAGTACATAATGGTAAATGGGGATTTATTGATAAAACGGGAAAAGAAGTTATTCCATGTATATATAATCGGACTAGGTCTTTTTCAGAAGGGTTAGCATCTGTTTGTATCCATGATAAATGCGGGTTCATTGATAAATCTGGACGTGTAATTATTCCGTTTATATATGGTTGTGCTGGTTCGTTTTCAGAAGGGTTAGCTGCAGTCTCAAACAATATTAATAAATGGGGATATATTGATAAAACAGGAAAAGAAGTTATTCAGTGTATTTATGATGTTAAAGGTTATCCTGAACCTTATTCAGATAGGTTGTTTTTTTCTAAAGGGTTAGCAAATGTAAGATATTTAAAACGCGGTCAAGAATATATTGATAAACGGGGTTTTATTGATAAATATGGCACTGAATTTTGGGAGGATTAATGATAAACAATAATAATTTTTAAAGTACGTATGGCAAAAAGAATTTGTGCTTTTATAGATTTGTTAGGGTTTAGCAATCATATTAAGGATAACTCTGAAAGTGCTTCGCATATGCTTGATAATTATCAACAAATCATCTTTAATAAAATAGCTGAAAAAAAATTTAATTCGCGCATGGTTACTACAGCGTTTTCTATCAATAACACTTCAGAAAATAGCAGTGTGGATAGTTTTAAAGAATTTATTCCTTTTAGTGATAGTATATTTATCACAAGTGATGAGTTTGATATATTTATTCCACAACTTTCAAATTTTCTCTTTGAAAGTTTCGATTTGTCATCATCATTGTTTGCCAATCCAAAAAACAAAGAAGAGCCTACCAAATACACCATATTAAAAAACATAGCAGATCGAGAAGGTAAAATAGTACAATCAGAATTTGAACAAATAGCCTTTCCTGTTTTATTCAGAGGGGGAATTGCTTATGATGAAGTAGCTGATATAAATACAAATTACATATTTAAAAGGGAAAATCAATTAATGAACTCTATTACAGGAATGGGCATAGTAAAAGCAGTAGAATTGGGAGAGAAATTTATTAAAGAGAAGAGTATTAAAGGCCCTCGTCTATTTTGTCATAGGGACTTTATTGAAAAATTACATAATGATGTTAAAAGATGGTATATTTCTCCTATTGAGGAAAGTGATGTCATATTTGAATTATTATGGCCTATTAGCCAATTTCCTCAAAACGGAGACCCCGATTATGAAATTATGGATTTTGATGGGTTATTTTATCCGGCTCTAAATTTATGGCGTGCTTATAATCATGAAGCTTTCGGAATCCATTATTACAAATTCATGAAGCTTATAATTAAATCAACTTTGCGTTATTTCAAGGAAAAAAGATATGAAAATGAATCCGTAAACTACATTATTGAAATCCTTATAAGAGAGGATTTGAAAATAAAAATACAAGATTTGATTTTCTCAAAATATGTATAATATTCAGATATCTTACATTCATAAGTTACCAAGACGTTGTAAAGTATTTCAACCTGGGACCCATATAATACAATAGATGAAACGACACGTTCCTTTGTTTAAACTTGAATCTGAAAAAGAATTAATAAAATCTTCTGAGATTGAATATAGTCTTAGTAAATTTGGTAATGGATTTTTCATTTCGGATGATGGGTTGATTGCCACTTTAGCTCATGTATTGAAAGATGATGACACAACTTGTAATTATGCTTTGGTAGATCATTATTTTTATAAAATCGACATACTTGAATCTAATCTTACAGAAGAAGACGGAAATTTTGTTGATGCTGCATTATGTAAGATTGCAATAAGGAATTCTGAATACTTTGATCCAATTAGTTTTGCTCGGGTTAAGGTAGATTCGTCACTTGTAATTAAGGGTTATTCAAGAATATTAAAACCAGTAGACAACAAAAATCAGTCTAACTTTTTTGGAAATAATTTTTTTGAAATTAAAGCAGAATGTTTAGATTTGATTTATGGCGTTAACATGAAAAATTTCTTCACTGTTAGGTATTCAACTTCCCAAGGAGATCTAAATGGAATGAGTGGAAGCCCTGTTATTAATGAAGACAACATGGTGGTAGGTGTTTTAAAAGGTGGGAAAGGTTTTGTTGGAATAAATAATGGACGATATCAATTTGGACAAGTCCTCCATATAAAGACAATTACAGATATGTTTATTCATTGTTTTGGCAATACCCTATAACAACACAACAGATAGTTTTCTGAAGATTTACACCTCTAGTTTTCATTGACTTCGTCAATCTATGAAATAGTTACTTTTTTTTCTTTGCGCCTCAGCGTCTCTGCGGTTAAAGTCTTTACCGCCAAGTCGCTAAGACGCAAAGTACGCTAAATGGATTAATCCTGATGGATAATAATCAGTTATTTGTAATTTGTCAGATAATCTAAAATTTCAGAAAGGGATGTGTCTTTTTACCGATCTTTGTAAAAAATTCAAATTATGAAAAGAATAAATTATTTCTTCGGATTACTGTTGATAAGCACCTTTTTGGCCTTCACCCGGGTGGGTGCACAGGAATATAAATTACAGAAAGAGATCCCGGTTGATGGCGACGCCGGCTGGGATTATTTGTCCGTAGATCCTAACATGGGCCATCTGTTCATCTCGCATGGCACCATGGTCCAGGTTATGGATGTCAAAATTGAAAAAACAATCGGGATCATCCCCAATACAACCGGCGTGCATGGAATTGCACTTGCTCCGGAAACAGGGAAAGGTTATATCTCCGATGGCAGGATCGATTCTATAACGATTATTGATATCAATACTCTTGCAACCCTGGGAAAGATTGCTTCATCGGGGAAAAATCCCGATGCGATCATCTATGATCCATTTTCAAAAAGGGTTTTCACCTTCAATGGCCGAAGCAATAACATTACTGCCATCGATGTAAATACCGACAAGGTCGTGGGAACGATCCAGGTATCCGGGAAACCGGAATTTGCTGTATCAGATGAGAAAGGAAAGATGTTTGTAAATATTGAAGACAAAAGCACCATTGTGAAGTTTGATCCGAATACATTGAAAGTTGAAGCAGAATGGCCGCTGGCTCCGGGCACAGGACCCAGCGGACTGGCTATGGATACAAAGAACCATCGTTTATTCTCCGCATGCAGTGATTCAAAGCTGATGGTGGTCATGGATGCGACAAACGGAAAAGTCATCCAATCCCTGCCCATGGGAGCCGGATGCGACGGTCTGATCTTTATCCCCGAAAATAAAGACGTCATCACCGCTAACGGCGAAGGAACGCTAACGGTAATCCACCAGAAAGACAAAGATCACTATGAAGTGATCCAGACCGTTCAAACTAAAAAATCCGCCCGCACCATAACGTATGATCCATCCACAAAAAAGATATACCTGTCATCAGGAGATGTGAAAATGGAAAACGGGAAACGGTCTGTCACTCCCGGAACATTCAGGATACTTGTTGTAAGCAAATAACCATCAAATGATGAGAAAAATAATCGTTATTTCATGGGTGATTTTTTTCCTTGCAGGCCATTCAACTTTCGCGCAGGGAAAGATCAGGATAAAGAATGATACATTAGCGACAGCCTTGCTCATCATCGATATCCAGGATTTTTATTTCCCGGGTGGAAAATTACCATTGGCGAATCCTGAGGAGGCAAGTGCGAGGGCGGCGGAAGTGGAAAAACTATTCCGCGACCGGCATCTGCCCGTTATCATTATCCAGCATGCCGGTGGCAGCCCAATCCATAAGGACGTGGCGCCGTTACCAGGGGAAAAGGTGATCACAAAACCCGAAGCCAATAGCTTCAATGGAACTGACTTACTGAGTTATTTAACATCTTTGAAAATCAAAAGACTTGTTATTTGCGGGATGCAGACACAAATGTGCGTGGAGGCCACCACGCGTGCTGCATATGATTATGGATTCAAATGCCTGGTTGTTCAGGATGCCTGTACTGCGCGCAATTTGAAATATGGAGACCGGACAATACTTGCCGCCGATGTGCATGCATCAACACTCGCTATTTTGAATGGGTATTATGCAAAGGTGGTGAATAGCAAGGAACTGGAATGATTTCTACGAAACACGTTTCCTCATAGCATCCCAGCCTTGTGCGGTCAAATCGATAGACAGGCCATCCGGGGTGATCAATTTTTGACCTTCGGATTTTGGCACTATGTGACCGATAATGGAAATGCCCTGAACCAACCGGATCTTTTCAACATCGCGTTGATTTATAGTAAATAACAATTCATAGTCTTCCCCGCCGCTCAAGGCGCAGACGGCAGGTACAATTCTGAATTCCATGGCAAGGTTTCGGACTTGAGTGTCGATGGGGATCTTTTCTTCATACAGCTTGCATCCAACACCTGATTCTTTGCAGATATGAAGGATTTCTGACGCCAGACCATCGGAAATATCAATCATCGAAGTAGGTTGAACACCAATGCCTTTCAATAAATTATAGACATCGGTCCTTGCTTCAGGTTTTAACTGACGTTGCAGAACGTACTCATAATCGATAAGCTCCGGCTGCATATCGGGATCAGCTTTATAAGCCTGCTTTTCTCTTTCCAGTATCAGGAGTCCGATATATGCGGCTCCGAGATCTCCCGTCACGCATAACAGATCTCCCTCCTTTGCACCATTACGATAGATTATTTCATTTTTTACTGCTTCACCTGTAACCGTGATGGAGATCATCAACCCTTTCACACTTGAGCTCGTATCTCCGCCTACAAGGTCTACCTTGTATTTTTCACAGGCGAGAAGGATGCCTCCGTATAATTCTTCAAGCGCTTCCACGGAGAAACGGTTTGAAACAGCAATAGAGACAGTGATCTGTTTCGGGATGCCATTCATGGCGGCAATATCCGAGAAATTTACGACAGCCGCCTTATATCCGAGATGTTTCAATGGCATGTATGTGAGATCAAAATGAACCCCTTCGATCAGCAAGTCGGTCGATAGCAAAAGAACTTTATCCTTTAACTCGATAACAGCCGCGTCATCACCAATTCCCTTGAGCGTTCCCGGATTTTTGATCTTCACTCTCTTTGTCAGACGATCGATCAATGCAAACTCGCCAAGTTCTGATAGTTCGGTTCGATGGTCAGGGGTTGAATGCTGGTCTTTTTGTTTCTTATTATACATTGTCAGTTTTGATAATCTTTTTTTAACCACAAAGTTATTCATAGTTATTCATAGTTATTCATTGTAATTAATCGTAATTGTCATTATTCTGGAATTTTGGGGGTTAGATAGTAGTATGGTTTCTAAACAGCTTGGCTACCCAGATTTTTCCTTTCCATAGCCTACCTCTTAAAATGTATATAATAACCTTACATACAACAACTTACTACAATTTGAATAAATAACCGGAAATACTATGAATTACTACAATAACCTGGAATAACTATGAATAACAATGAATAACTACGAATAACAATCTCCCCTTAATCATCCCAACGTCAAAAGCCAATACTTGAATAACTCAATTTATAATTAAACTTGTTCAAAATAAAATCCGTACCGCAATTTTTGGTATTTTTGTCTATCCAAACAGACAGTTTTGATGGATTGTACAATAAATGTTTGGAATGATTTTAAATTGTTCAAACAATGGAATCAGAAAGTAATAAAATCCTTAACGCATTCACCCAGAGTGAATATAAATATGGATTTATCACTGATATTGAGACCGATATGGCTCCCGAAGGGCTTAATGAAGATATTATCCGCTTTATCTCTGAAAAAAAACAGGAACCCGCTTTTTTACTCGAATTCAGACTGAAGTCATACCGCTACTGGTTGACAATGAAAGAACCGAAATGGGCAAATATTCATTATCCTAAGATTGATTTTCAGGATATTATCTATTATGCTGCCCCTGGAAAGAAGAAAATACCCGGAAGCCTGGATGAGGTCGATCCGGAATTGCTCGATACTTTTAATAAACTGGGAATCTCCCTGAATGAGCAAAAAAAGCTCACCGGCGTCGCAGTGGATGCCGTGATGGACAGTGTTTCAGTGAAAACCACTTTTAGCGAAACCTTGTTGAAACTGGGTATTATATTTTGTTCTTTCAGCGAAGCAGTGAAAAACCATCCTGACCTTATTAAGCAATATATGGGAACTGTCGTTCCCTATACCGATAACTACTTTGCTACACTGAACTCAGCAGTATTCACAGACGGTTCGTTTTGTTACATCCCCAAAGGGGTGCGCTGTCCGGTTGAACTCTCTACCTATTTCAGGATCAACGCTGCCAATACCGGCCAATTTGAGCGAACGCTGATCATTGCGGAAGAAGGCGCTTATGTCAGCTATATGGAAGGATGTACAGCTCCTCAGCGGGATACTAACCAGTTACATGCAGCTATTGTTGAGATTATTGCATTGAAAGATGCGGAAGTGAAATACGCCACAGTGCAGAACTGGTATCCGGGAAACAAAAAAGGAGAAGGAGGGATTTATAATTTCGTCACCAAAAGAGGGATCTGCAAGGGCAATAATTCCAGGATCTCCTGGACCCAGGTGGAAACAGGTTCTGCCATTACCTGGAAATACCCCAGTTGCATATTACTGGGTGATAATTCCGTAGGTGAATTCTATTCCGTCGCGGTAGCCAACAATTTTCAGCAGGCAGATACCGGGACCAAAATGCAACACCTGGGGAAAAATACCCGTAGTACGATCATCTCCAAAGGAATTTCCGGCGGAAATGGGAACAACAGTTACCGCGGGTTGGTCAGGATCGCGAAAAATGCTGTGAATTCAAGAAATTATTCGCAATGTGATTCGCTCTTGCTTGGAAATAAATGCGGGGCTCATACATTCCCGTATATCCAGGTGGAAAATAAATCGTCCATCGTGGAACATGAAGCCACCACCTCAAAGATATCGGAAGACCAGCTCTTCTATTGCCAGCAAAGGGGTATTGACATGGAAAGCGCCATCGGCCTCATCGTCAATGGATATGCAAAAGAAGTGCTGAATAAATTACCTATGGAATTTGCAATGGAAGCACAGAAGCTGTTATCTGTTTCCCTGGAAGGGAGCGTGGGATAATGTGAATAAAAGAGGACCGGCATAGATTACATTTATGAACCAACCAATCAGATATAATGCTATTATCAATTAAAAATCTTCATGCCTCGATCAACGGAAAGGAGATCCTTAAAGGGATAGACCTGGAAGTGAACTATGGAGAAGTCCACGCGATCATGGGCCCCAACGGAACGGGGAAAAGTACGCTTGCCGCAGTCATCGCAGGGCGGGACTTGTTCGAGGTAACCGAAGGAGAAGTGAAATACAAGGACAAAGACCTGTTAAAAGTCCCAGTCGAAGAAAGAGCGCGGGAAGGGATCTTCCTCGGGTTTCAATATCCTGTTGAAATACCCGGTGTAAGCATTACAAATTTTCTCCGGACCGCCCTCAATGAGTTACGTAAATACCGGGGCCTGGATCCGATGAGCGCCGTTGAGTTCCTGAAATTAATGGAAGAAAAGAAAAAGCTGGTGGAAATCCAGTCGAACCTTACCAACCGTTCGGTAAATGAGGGTTTTTCGGGGGGAGAAAAGAAAAAGAACGAGATCTTCCAGATGGCTATGCTGGATCCTGTTTTAGCGATTCTGGATGAGACCGATTCCGGCCTCGATATCGATGCCCTGAGGATCGTTGCCAAAGGGGTCAATCATTTACGAAGGAAAGACAATGCCTTCCTGATCATCACTCATTACCAGCGGCTGCTCGAATACATCATCCCCGATTATGTGCACGTTCTTTTTGAAGGAAAAATCGTTAAATCGGGAGGTAAGGAACTTGCCATTGAACTGGAAGAAAAAGGGTATGACTGGCTTAAGAACACATAAAACCGGGAACATGTTATAAGGGTTCTTCCTGATATGAAAGAAATCAAAACGGACACTAAAGAAATCATCTCAAAGGAAAGAATGATCGGTCTCTTTGAGAAAAACCGGGAAGGTCTTTTTATGACCGATTCGGAATTCATGTCCCGGATCAGGAAAGATGCGATGGAAAGGTTCAGGGAACTGGGTTTTCCTACAACGAAACTGGAAGAATGGAAGAACACCGATCTGAAAGCAAGTCTCGAAAAAGGATACGGATATTATTTACACCCGGTCATCGATGTCGATGTTCAAAAAGTCTTCCATTGTAATATCCCCCACCTGGATACGGCGATTATTGCTCAACTGAACGGATGGTATGTCTCGAAAGATGTGCCTTTGATGGAATTGGGTAACGGGATGATCCTGGGAAGCCTTGCGGAAGCTTTTAAAGAATATCCCCGGATCATTGAGAAATATTACGGGAAATATGCCGATTTCACTTCAAGCGGCCTGACAGCCCTTAATACAGCATTCGCACAGGACGGGATCTTCATCTATGTTCCGGATAATGTTTCAAGTCAGAAAACTATTCAGATGGTGAATGTGATCCATCATCCTGAAAGTATTTTTCTTCAGTCGCGGAATCTTATCATCCTGGGAAAAAATAGCAGGATTTCCCTGGTACATTGCGATGATTCCTATAATCAGCAGGCCAGTTTTGCCAATATTGTCACGGAAGTCTTTATCGGTGAGAACGCCTCCCTCGATCATTACAAGTTACAGAACATGAACAACGATTCGACGCTGATCAGTTCTGTTTATTTCAACCTGGAACAAGCTGCAAACCTTGAATCACACTTTATTTCCTTCAATGGTGGATTATTGAGGAACAACACCCGTATTCTTTTTAACGGGAAAGGAGGGACTGCGAATGTAAGGGGTTTATACCTGATGGACAGGAAGCAACACATCGATAACCATGTTTTTGTCGATCATGCAAATCCGGAATGTACCAGTAGTGAGCTGTTTAAGGGTATTCTCGACGAAAATGCCAGCGGAGTCTTCAATGGTCATGTTTTGGTTCGCAGGAATGCGCAAAAGACAAATGCTTACCAGGGCAATAAGAATATTTTACTGACCGATACTGCCAGGGTCAACTCAAAACCGTTCCTCGAGATCTATGCTGACGATGTCAAATGCAGCCATGGTTCCGCGACGGGTCAGCTTGACAGCGAAGCCATGTTCTATCTGAGGCAGCGTGGTATCAGTGAAGAAAATGCCAGGATGCTGCTGATGTACGCTTTTGCCAATGAAGTGATAAGCAAGATCAGTATAGAACCTCTTCGCCTCAGGATCGAAGATATGGTGAAGAAACGCCTCCGGGGTGAACTTTCTGTCTGCGAGCATTGTGTTTTACACTGCAATACCCCGGAACGCCCCCTGGAGTTTGATATCGATGTCACTAAGATCTAATATTTACCATTTTGAACTTTCCTATCGATAAAATACGCAACGATTTTCCGATCCTGCATCAGAAGGTTTATAACCATCCGCTGATTTATTTTGATAATGCGGCTTCAACTCAAAAACCTGAAGCTGTCATCAATGCAATCACCAATTATTACAGGCAGGATAACTGCAATATCCACCGTGGAGTTCACTATCTGAGCCAAAAAGCCACTGAAGCGTATGAAAATACAAGGAAGGCTGTTCAGACTTTCATCAACGCCCCCTCTTCACCGGAGATCATTTTCACAAAAGGGACCACTGAATCCATTAATCTTATCGCATCCTCCTTTGGAAAAAAATATATAAAAGAAGGGGATGAAATAGTAATAAGTGCAATTGAGCACCATTCGAATTTTGTCCCCTGGCAGGTCCTTTGCCAGGAAAAGAAAGCCGTGTTGAAATTTATCCCGGTAACCCCCGGAGGGGAACTTGACATGGATGGATTCAGACGGATGGTGAATGAGAAAACGAAACTGATCTCCATCGCTCATGTGTCCAATGTGCTGGGTTCAGTTTTCCCGTTAAAGGAGATCATAAAACAGGCCCATCAATCCGGCATTCCCGTCATGGTGGATGGTGCACAGGCTGTTTCTCATCTTCAGGTGGACATGCAGGATCTGGATTGTGATTTTTATTGTTTTTCCGGTCATAAGATGTATGCTCCAATGGGGATTGGCGTTTTATACGGGAAAGAAAAATGGCTCGATGAGATGCCTCCTTACCAGACCGGCGGGGAAATGATAAAAGAAGTGTTTTTCGATCACTCGACGTATAACGAATTACCTTTTAAATTTGAGGCCGGTACACCCAATGTCGAAGGGGTTTATGGCTTGCATGCAGCAATGAACTATATTCAGGAACTTGGACTTCTGAATATCGCAGCTTATGAGGATGAATTGCTGAAATATGCCACCCGGAAACTGATGGCGATCGGTGAAATGCGGATCATAGGAACAGCTAAGAATAAAACAAGTATTGTATCATTCCTGGTCGGGAACATACATCCTTATGATACCGGAACGATACTGGATAAATTAGGTATTGCGGTAAGGACAGGTCATCATTGCGCGATGCCGCTCATGGAATTGTTTAAAATCCCGGGTACTGTAAGGGCTTCCTTTGCCTTATACAATACGTTTGATGAAATTGATGTGATGGCTGGGGCGATCATAAAAATAAAACAGATGTTTGCCTGAAAGCCTCACCCCCCGGCGGGTTGATTAAAAAGTAGAAACATGGAAGTTTCCCGCAAAATTTCGCAGAGTTTTACGCAGAGTCTCGCAAAGTTAAAATACATGTTATCAATCTTCAGCGTAAATCTGCGCAATGATAAAGGCATGTTATAGGAGAACTACCTGGCTTCGGAACGTTTGAAATTCCAGCATTACAATGAACGGAAAACGAACAACTATTTCTGGCGCACCCACGACCACCAGAAAATAGATTGGGTGGAAGAGCGAAACGGGGAACTATCAGGATATGAATTCAAATATTCAACAGAGAAAAAAACTGTTTCAGCGCCCCCGGCATGGAAAACTTTTTATCCGGAAGCATCCTTTAAAGTAATTCATAAAAATAATTTCGACGAATTTATTCTTTAATAAATGCACCTATCATGAAAAAACTTCTTCTCCTGCTGTTCACTCTTCACTTTTCACTCTTCACTTTTCACTGCCTTGCCCAGGATCGGCATCTCATTGACTCCCTGCAAACCTTATTAAAAACAGTAAAGCAGGACACCACCAAGGCATTCATTTTGTACAAATTATCCTTAGCTTATATCGGCAATTCCCCTGACAAGGCAATGGATTATGCCAGACAAACCCTGGCTTTATCAGGGCAAATTGGCTTTAAAAAAGGATTGGGCAATGCATATAATAGTATGGGCAGAGTCAATATGGATAAAGGAGATTATTTGCCTGCACTGGAACTTTTTAATAAATCACTAAAAATCAGAGCCGAAATTGGCGACAAGCAAGGTATTGCAGGTTCTTACCAAAACATTGGAAATATTTTTTATTATCAAGGCAATTCTCCCGAAGCATTGAAGAACTATATAGCTTCTTTAAAAATCAGCGAAGGAATAGGGGATAAACAAGGCATTGCAACTTCATACAACGCCATTGGATTTATTTATTCTGCTCAGGGCAATTATCCCGAAGCATTGGAGAAGTATTCCGCTGCTTTAAAAATCCAGGGAGAAATCGGGAATAAAAATGGCATAGCATATTCCTACACCAGCATCGGAACTATTTATACTAAACAGGGTAATTATCCCGAAGCATTGAAGAATTGTTTAGCTTCCTTAAAAATCTATGAAGCGATCGGGGATAAAAGTTTCATCGCTTCTTCTTGCATCAAAATCGGAATTATTTATAAAGCTCAGGGTAATTCTCCCGAAGCATTGAAGAATTATTCCGCTGCTTTAAAAATCTATGAAGAAATCAAGGATAAACGAGGCATTGCTTCCACATACAACTGCATCGGAACTATTTATACGGATCAAGGCAATTCTTCCGAAGCATTGAAGAATTTTTTCGCTGCGTTAACCCTCTTTCAAGAAATCGGGTATAAAGAGGGTATAGGGTTTATTTACCATGACATCGGAGTCATTTATTTAAATCAAGGCAATTTCTCTGAAGCATTGAAGAACCTTCTCTCTTCCTTAAGAATCTTTGAAGAAACCGGCTTTAAAGAAGGCATTGCTGATACTTATAACAACATAGGAGAGATATATACGAAACAGAAAAAAACCAATGAGGCATCTCAATACCTGAATAAAGCTCTTTCCCTTTCAAAAGAGATTGGCAGCTTGGAAAATATTAAATCTTGCTATGAAGGTTTGGCAATATTGGACAGTGCACAAGGCAACTTTAAACAGGCGCTGGAGCATTACAAACTGTTCATCACCGCCCGCGACAGCATGTTCAATAAGGAAAACACCAAAAAAATAACGCAGCAGCAGATGCAATTTGAATTTGATAAAAAGCAGGTAGCCGACAGTTTAAAGTTTGAAAAAGAGAAAGAAACAGGGACATTAAAACTGCAGAAGCAAAAAGCATTTACCTGGACCGGCTTTACAGGGGTGGCGCTGACGCTGCTGTTCCTGTTTTTCATTTATCGCGGTTTCAGGAAACAAAAAAAATCAAACCATATCATTGAACAGACCAATCAGGAACTTCATAAAGTAAATAATGAGCTGAAGGAAACCCAGGCGCAACTGGTGCAACAGGAAAAGCTTGCCTCCCTGGGCGCGCTTACCGCCGGCATTGCACATGAGATCAAAAACCCGCTCAATTTTGTAAACAACTTTGCCGAGCTGAACAATGAATTAATTGATGAACTGGAAAACAGCAAGGATGAAGAGGAGAAAAAAGAATTGTTACAAACCATCAAACAAAACCTTTCCAAAATAAACGAACATGGCAAGCGTGCCGATAGCATTGTCAAAAGCATGCTCGAGCACAGCCGCAGCGGCACAGGTGAAAAACAACCCACCGACATCAACAGGCTCTGCGATGAATATTTAAACCTCGCCTACCATGGCATGCGGGCCAATGTGAAAGATTTTAACTGCAGCATGGAACGTCATTTTGCAGAAAACCTTCCAAAAATTAACGTAGTACAACAGGATATATCAAGGGTGTTGCTGAACCTGATCAACAATGCCTTTTACGCCGTCAAAGACAAGCCCGGTGCAACCCTGACGCTGACAACGCTGGCAGCAGCCCATTCCGTGATCATCAAAATAAAAGACAATGGTACCGGCATACCCGAACATCTGAAACAGAAAATATTTGAACCCTTCTTCACCACCAAGCCAACCGGTACGGGAACAGGGTTGGGACTGAGCTTAAGTTTTGATATCATCAAAGCGCATGGCGGCAAGATAGAGGTCCAAAGTGAGGAAGGAAAAGGGACTGAATTTATAGTAAGTTTGCCTTTATAACAAGAACAATGAGTCACCTTCGAAAAGTCATTTATATTTTTTGTTTTGGGCTAAAGCCCCGGTCGCCATCTTGATGCATTACCCCGGTCTTAAGGCAGGGGTAATTGAAATTCAGCAACTTATGGACTTTTGTCCAAAATTTAAGACTTTTCGGCATGGATTCAAAAGTAAAAATTAACGACAGTATGAAAAGAGCCTTCTTTCTCCTTATCATTAGTGCTGGCCTGATGCTGCAATCCTTTGCACAAAAGCAGGGCAAGAATAAAATTGATTCCCTCTTTACCGTTTTAAAAACCTCCGGACCCGACACTGCCAAAGTAAATACGCTGAATAATCTCGCCTATGAATTTAGAAACAACAACCCTGACACGGCAATTTATTTCGCCAGCGAAGCAAAGGCTCTTGGAATCAAATTAAATTATAAAATGGGAGTTGCTGATTCGTATTTATTCATTGCTATAGTATTAAATAATCATGGCAAACTTGAAGAGGCGTTGAAAAACAACAATATTGCACTTGGATTATTTGACCAATTGCTTACCTCGGAAAAAACTACAAGCAAATCTAAAATTCCGAACCAGAAAGTCAAGTCGTACAACAACATCGGAATTATTTATTCCCGCCAAGGTAATTATCCTGAAGCATTGAAGAATTATCAAGCTGCTCTGAAAATTTCTGAAGAAACCGGGAACAAAAATGGGATCGCTAACTCTTACAACAACAGTGGGATTATCCATCATTATCAAGGCAATTATCCCGAAGCATTAAAGAATTATTTTGCAGCATTAAGAACTTGGGAAGAAATTGGGGATAAATACAACATCGCTAATTCATACAACAACATCGCAATTATTTATGAAAGGCAAGAAAATTATCCCGAAGCCTTGAAGAATCTTTACGCTTCATTAAAAATCAGGGAAGAACTCGGGGATAAAAAAAGTATTGCTGCTTCCCATAACAATATCGGAACAGTTTATATTAATCAAGGCAATAATCCTGAAGCATTGAAGAACCTTTCGATTGGATTAAAAATCGCTGAAGAAATCGGGGATAAGCATTTAACCGCATTTTCACTCAACAACATCGCAAATATTCTCTCAGATCAAGGCAATTATTCTGAAGCATTGAAAAACTATTTCGCTTCATTAAGAATCTTTGAAGAAATGCATGATGAACAAAATATTGCTCATTCATATTACATTATAGGGAGAATTTACATTAAACAGAATAAAAACATTGAAGCCTCTCACTACCTGAATAAGGCTTTATTGCTGGCAAAAGATATCGGTAGTTCGGAGGATATTGAAAATTGTTATTTTAATTTAGTAACATTGGATAGCACACAGGGTAACTTTAAAAAGGCATTGGAGCATTACAAACTGTTCATCACCACCCGCGACAGCATGTTCAATAAGGAAAACACAAAAAAAATAACGCAGCAGCAGATGCAATTTGAATTTGATAAAAAGCAGGTGGCCGATAGTTTGAAGTTTGAAAAAGAGAAAGAAACAGGGGCATTAAAACTGCAGAAGCAAAAAGCCTTTACCTATACCGGCTTTGCAGGGGTGGCGCTGACGCTGCTGTTCCTGTTTTTTATCTATCGCGGTTTCAGGAAACAAAAAAGATCAAACCATATCATTGAACAGACCAATCAGGAACTTCATAAAGTAAATAATGAACTGAAGGAAACCCAGGCGCAATTGGTGCAACAGGAAAAGCTTGCATCCCTGGGAGCGCTTACCGCCGGCATTGCTCATGAAATAAAAAACCCTCTGAACTTCGTAAACAACTTTGCCGAGCTGAACAATGAATTAATTGATGAACTGGAAAACAGCAGGGATGAAGAGGAGAAAAAGGTACTGTTTCAAACCATCAAACAAAACCTTTCCAAAATAAACGAACATGGCAAGCGTGCCGATGGCATTGTAAAAAGCATGCTCGAGCACAGCCGCAGCGGCACAGGTGAAAAACAGCCCACCGACATCAACAGACTTTGCGATGAGTATTTAAACCTGGCCTACCACGGCATGCGGGCCAATGTGAAAGATTTTAACTGCAGCATGGAACGTCATTTTGCAGAAAACCTTCCAAAAATTAACGTAGTACAACAGGATATATCAAGGGTGCTGCTGAACCTGATCAACAATGCCTTTTACGCCATCAAAGACAAACCCGGTGCAACCCTGACGCTGACAACGCTGGCAACAGCCCATTCCGTGATCATCAAAGTAAAAGACAATGGCACCGGCATACCCGGACATTTGAAACAGAAAATATTTGAACCCTTCTTCACCACCAAGCCAACAGGTACTGGCACTGGTTTAGGGTTGAGTCTCAGTTTTGATATTATCAAAGCGCATGGCGGGAAAATAGAAGTGAATAGTGAGGAAGGGAAAGGAACCGAGTTTATTATTACATTGCCGGTTTAAATCAATTGATATGAATCCACCACCTCACCCCCTCTCCTGGAGGAGAGGGGGACGGGGGGTGAGGCTGATGGCGGAAAGATTGAGGTGCAAAGTGAGGAAGGCAAAGGGACAGAATTTATCATTACTTTACCGTTATAATTGATTAAAAAAAATCATCAGAGAAAAATAAGCATGATTGATATTAATTTGGGTCCTGGGCTTGCCCTGGGGTTCATACCCATGATTAGCGGAGCATATAAAAATCTGAAGTTGTTCTTTAGTTGACGTAAATAATATAAATTCCGTCACTAAACTGACGGAATTTATATTAATTTTGTTATCCAAAAAGTTGCTATGGAAATTCGAAGAACTTTATTCCCCAAATTATTAAAAGCTGTTGTGCCCGGCAAAGTAATCTTATTGGTGGGCGCCAGGCGTACGGGAAAAACTTTCTTAATCAATCAACTCATTGGTAAATTAGGTAAAGAAAAATGTTTGCTGATGAATGGAGAAGATATCCTTGTTCAGCAGGCGCTGCATCAGCGAACGCTTAAAAATTATCAGTCACTCACGGCCGGATACCAATACATCATCATTGATGAAGCACAGAAAATTCCGGAAGCCGGATTGATTTTAAAACTGATGGTGGACGAAATAAAAGGAATACGTTTGATTGTTACAGGTTCTTCTATGTTTGACTTAAAAAATAAATTGGGCGAACCGCTCACCGGGCGGAAAATAGATTTTACCCTTTTCCCTTTGGCACAGTCTGAATACAATCAAATTGAAAACAAGTTAGACATGCAGCGCAACCTTGACGAGAAACTTATTTATGGTTGCTATCCGGAGTTGCTGCAATATAAAACCCACAAGCAGAAACAAAATTATTTGTACGAAATTGTAAGCTCCTATCTGTATAAGGATATTTTGATATTTGAAAATCTGCGTAACGCTGAAAAAATTATTGACCTCCTGAAACTGATTGCATGGCAGATCGGAAAAGAAGTTTCTCTCGAAGAGTTGGGACGCAACCTGCAAATGAGCAAAAACACTGTGGAGCGTTACCTTGATTTGCTCACAAAAGTTTTCGTATTGTTTAAAATACGCGGGCTCAGCCGCAACATGCGAAACGAAATTGTAAAAACCAAACGCTGGTATTTTTACGATAACGGGATCCGTAACACGGTGGTTGCAAATTTTCAATCCTTAAATATGCGCAATGATATCGGCATGTTATGGGAAAACTACCTTGCTTCGGAGCGGTTGAAATTCCAGCATTACAATGAACGGAAAACAAACAACTATTTCTGGCGCACCCACGACCGCCAGGAAATTGATTGGGTGGAAGACCGGAACGGAAAACTATCAGGTTATGAATTCAAATATACGGCAGAGAAAAAAAATGTTTCAGCGCCCGCAGCATGGAAAACTTTTTATCCGGAAGCATCATTTAAAGTAATTCATAAAAATAATTTTGACGAATTCATTCTTTAATAAACAGACTCCATCATGAAAAAACTAATTGCTATAGTAATTTTCACTATTCACTGTTCACTGTTTACTGTTCACTGCCTAGCCCAGGACCGGCACCTCATTGACTCACTCACCAACGAATTAAAGAAACACAAACAAGATACCACAGCGGTAAAAATTTTAAATAAGCTCTCCGAAGTCTATTGGGGCAACAATCCTGACAAGGCATTGAATTATGCCAGACAAACCCTGGCATTATCTGAACAAATTGGATATAAAAAAGGAATGGCCAATGCATATAACAGTATGGGTGTAATTAATGCGTACAAAGGAGATAATTTACCCGCCCTGGAATTTTTTAAAAGATCATTGAAGATACAATTGGAAATTGGCAACAAACCTGGCATTGCTGGTTCTTATGGTAACATTGGAACTATTTATACCAGACAAGGCAATTATCCCGAAGGGTTGAAGAATCAGTTCGCTTCATTAAAAATCGATGAAGAAAGAGGCAACAAACCTGGCATTGCTACATCTTACGGCAACATCGGAGCTATTTATATTTATCAAGGCAATTATCCCGAAGCGTTGAAGAATCTTTACGCTTCATTAAAAATCAGCGAAGAAATCGGGGAGAAACATGGTATTGCTAGGTCTTACCTCAACATCGGAGTTATTTATGCAGCTCAAGACAATTATCCCGAAGCGTTGAAGACTTATTTCGCTGCTTTAAAAATACAAGAAGAAATCGGGGAGAAACATGGTATTGCTTCGTCTTACGGCAACATCGGACTTATTTATCAACGCCAGGGCAATTATCCCGAAGCGTTGAAGAATTATTTCGCTTCATTAAAAATCAGTGAAGAAATCGGGGATAAAAACGGCATTGCTGGTACTTGTGACAACATTGGAATCTGTTATTTGGGACTAAAAAAAACCAATGAGGCATTTCAATACCTGAATAAAGCTCTGTCACTAGCAAAAGAGATTGGCAGCTTGGAAAATATTAAATCATGCTATGAAGTTTTAGCAACATTGGACAGTGCGCAAGGCAACTTTAAACAGGCACTGGAGCATTACAAACTGTTCATCGCCGCCCGCGACAGCATGTTCAATAAGGAAAACACCAAAAAAATAACGCAGCAGCAGATGCAATTTGAATGTGATAAAAAGCAGGTGGCCGATAGTCTAAAGTTTGAGAAAGAAAAAGAAACAGGGGCATTAAAACTGCAGAAGCAAAAAGCCTTTACCTGGACCGGCTTTGCAGGGGTGGCTCTGACGCTGCTGTTCCTATTTTTCATTTATCGCGGTTTCAGAAAACAAAAAAAATCAAACCGTATCATTGAACAGACCAATCAGGAACTTCATAAAGTAAATAATGAACTGAAGGAGACCCAGGCGCAACTGGTTCAACAGGAAAAGCTTGCATCCCTGGGAGCGCTTACCGCCGGCATTGCGCATGAGATCAAAAACCCGCTCAACTTTGTAAACAACTTTGCAGAGCTGAACAATGAACTAATTGATGAACTGGAAAACAGCAGGGATGAAGAGGAGAAAAAAGAATTGTTACAAACCATCAAACAAAACCTTTCCAAAATAAACGAACATGGCAAGCGTGCCGAT
>CAIYUC010000187.1 GCA_903929315.1 uncultured Bacteroidales bacterium | reverse complement strand
GAATTCTCGATCGATAACAGGTTCCTGTATATTTCAAGATGGGATGGTTATTGCCCCTGTATGAAAATATACCAGTATGATGCTTCAAAAACAGATTCTTTGCAGTTCATACAAAGTGAAGTTTTGATTCAACAGACTCATAACTACCCATCACAACTGCAGAGAGGACCTGACCATAAAATTTATTGTACACACATGTATAAGGATTCTGTGGATGTCATCAATTTTCCGGCCGTCCAGGGACTGGGGTGTGATTATCAGCCTCGCGTGATCTGGTTGCAGGGAAGAATATGTCATCAGGGATTTGTTCAACACCTTGAGCGGTATTATGTGTATATTCATAATACAGGTCATTGCCAGGGTTTACCCGTGAACTTCACCTCTGCCATATGGCCTCAACCTGACAGCATCCACTGGGATTTCGGTGATCCTGCATCGGGTCCGGAAAATTATTCTTACATCCAAAATCCTGCGCATACCTTTTTGGTGCCTGGTACATACAATATAACGCTGTTTGTACGACATATCGACAAGCGTACCGACACGGCATGGCGGCAGATTACGATTAATCCGACCTATATACCGGTACTCGGCCCCGACCGGTCCGTTTGCAGCGGAACCCAGTTTACCTTCGACGCAGGGGCCTGCACCGGATGTACATACCAGTGGACAAATCTGACCACTATGCTGCCTGTTGGTACCGGCCAGACCTATACAACAAGCCAGGCAGGGACCTATGAGGCTGCCGTGACCAACAATTACGGATGCACCGGTAGAGATACGGTTCAACTGATCACAAATCCGCCACCTGCCATAACTAACAATCCTCTTTCAAAAACTATCTGTTCGGAAGAGTCCACCAATATTGCCTTAACCTCCAATGAACCGGGTACGAATTTCTATTGGACCGCTTCATTAAATTCCGGGAATATTACCGGTTTCAGCGCTGATTCCGGATTGGTTATTAATCAGATCCTTATCAATAACGGGGCTTCTGCGGGAATCGTTTCTTATCACATAACACCAAAGGTCGGGGGTTGTGCGGGAACTGCTGTTGCTTTTCTGGTAACAGTGGATGCCGGTGATTCTGTAAAAGTCTCAATTTCCGCATCAACCAATAATGTTTGTGCCGGGACACCTGTTTCTTTCACAGCAACCCCAACAAATGGAGGCCTGACTCCAACTTTCCACTGGAAGGTAAACGGGATCGCCGCCGGCTCAAATAGTCCCAACTTTACTTATAGTCCGGCATCCGGTGACATGGTATCCTGCATCTTAACTTCTTCAATTGTTGTGTGCATTTCAAATAACCCTGCAACATCCAATACCATACAAATGATTGTCAATCCGCTGAATCCTGTCAGTGTTAATATTTCACCCTCTGCAAACCCGGTCTGTTCAGGTGCGACCGTTACATTTACCGCAACACCCGGTAACGGCGGCACGACACCTGTTTACCTGTGGAAAGTTAACGGGATCAGCGTCGGAACGAATAGTACCACCTACTCGTACTCTCCGGCATCTGGTGATCTGGTATCCTGCATCCTTACTTCAAATATCCAGTGTCCAACGGGAAATCCGGCTACCAGCAATACGATTACAATGATCGTAAACCCAAATCTTCTGGTCAGTGTCTCTATAACAGCCTCTGCAAATCCTTTCTGCCAGGGAAGTTCCGTTACATATACAGCGACGCCTGCGAATGGCGGGGCAGCACCATTCTATCAATGGAAAGTAAATGGGATCGGTGTTGGTCTAAATACCCCTGTTTATTCTTATTCACCAAACAACGGAGATGTTGTTTCCTGTGTAATGACTTCAAACATTGCCTGTCCGGTTGGAAATCCAGCCACATCGAATTCAATAACTATGGTTGTGAATGCTAATCTTCCGGCCGGGATAAGCATTTCCGCCTCAACAAATCCATTCTGCCCCGGCAATTCAGTTACATTCACCGCAACACCCGTCAATGGCGGTACGAACCCGGCATATCAGTGGAAAGTCAACGTAATCAACAGAGGAACGAATTCTCCCACCTATACCTATAATCCATTATCCGGCGATCTGGTATCCTGCACCCTGACATCCAATCTTCCATGCGTAACTGGCAACCCGGCAACATCAAATACGATCAGCATGAGCGGTACATTAGCATCCGTCGTAACATTCACACTCTGCAACGATTCAATCACCACCACCAACGCCAAACCATTTAAATTAAAAGGCGGAATTCCACTTGGCGGAACCTATTCCGGGCAAGGGGTCACAAACGGGATTTTCTATCCAGCCACTGCAGGCGTTGGAAATCATCAAATAACTTACACCTATACCAATGCAGCATTCTGCTCTGCAAATGCTCATGTCACGATTGTTACGATTGTCCCGGTTGTCACGAACTGCGGGCAGATACTTTCGGACATTCGGGACGGGAAAACATATCAAACTGTTCAAATAGGCAGCCAATGCTGGTTGGCAGAAGACCTGAATTACGGAACAGAAATAGCTTCAAACCTG
>CAIYUC010000186.1 GCA_903929315.1 uncultured Bacteroidales bacterium | reverse complement strand
TCCGACAGTTCAAATAGGAAGCCAGTGCTGGCTTGCCGAAGACCTGAATTACGGAATGGAAATACCAGAAAACATGGATCAGAGAGACAACTGTATACCTGAGAAATATCACAATCCAGCATCCAGCATCCAGCATCCAGCATCTGTCTATCAATGGGACGAAATCATGAATTACGACGAAGTCGTCTCCACCCAGGGCCTCTGCCCACCGGGCTGGCACGTTCCATCAGAAGCTGACTGGAATACACTTTTTGCAAATTACATTAGTAATGCCTTTGCAGCCAGTCCCTTGAAATATTCAGGATTTTCAGGGTTTAATGCTCTTCTTTATGGTGCAAGACACCTCAACAAGACCTGGGATTATCAGGGGTTTGCAACGTTCTTTTGGTCATCGACGGCCCATAGCACAATCAAAGCATGGGCTCATGGAATGAATGACATTGATCCGAGTGTTTCGGTTTATCCTTCATTAAGAAATAATGCATTTTCCGTTCGTTGCTTGAAAGATTAGAATTACGCACGCGTTACAAACGCGCGCGAGCTAAGGATAATGAGAAAATTATAAATATTGTCACGCGTCAGAGACGCGCGCCAAATATGTGGAATAATAAATTTCGCTATTTAACTCGCCAATTCACCACCTCACCTCCCGATAGCTATCGGGATCACCAGTTTTTATCTGGCATCCGGCATCTGGCATCCGGTTCACTGGAGTGCCCTCTTATTAAAGATAATATAACCAAAATTCAGATTTATCGTGTACGGATTAGTACTCTTATCATAGTAATTTACCCCAACGCTGATGGGACCGAGAAACATATTATAGACAATGGCGGCGGAATAAAGTAAGGAACGGTCACTCAGGATTTTTCCATAATATGCGGTCTGGTTGTCTGGATTTTCTAAAATGGACTCATATGGCTGGAAAAGGTATCCTTCGAGCCGGAATTCGATTTTCTTATATAGTCGTAATACACCCTTTAAACCTGCAGCTACATAATTATTTGCACGGAATGACGGCAGAAAGAGTGTCTTCATTTCCGGAACGGGGCTAAACTCCGGAGCATAAAGGACACTTGATGTATAATTTGAAAACAAAGATTGATTGGACAACAGGCATTCTCCATAAAAACCAAACCTCAAAGGACCAATTACGGTAAAATAATTGTCCCACATAATTCTATACTGAAACCATTGCCTGAATTGTGAAAATTCATTTTTGTTTTTGAAAAAAGAACCGGGAAGAAAATCTTCATTCCCGTTTACATAAGCAATGGACATCATAAATTTAGCGCCAGCATTTGCATATTGCTTACGGTTCAGATTGTTAAGCTCAAAACAAATTTCCGGAGAAAAGAAATTGAAGCTGGTCTGATCGGCCGTATCCATCCTGGAGAAGATATTATTCTGGTAATATTTGCCGTTAGTAAAGGCGGAGGTTATTCCAATCATTACCTTCCCGTGATTACTCACGGGAATCCCTGTTCTTATCTCTCCGAAATACTCGCTTTGCATTAAATAAGAAGGTGTCTTATCATCAAAGAAATAAGTGGAATTCTGGAAATAGTTAAAATGGTTGAAAGTATAGCTTGCATCAATAAACCAGGGTACTTTTGAGTTAAAATCAATTCTTCCGTTCACTTTGGCTGAATTATAGAACTTCCCGAAATATCCATTTGCAGTAAAATGGAGCGCTTTTGTCCATAGATATTTATATTGTATTTCCAGAAACCCTTCATTGCTGGTTCCCAGGGATATATTTCCGCCGAACTGTAAATTAAAGTTATCCGCCTTCTGAATATCAAGGAAGAGATCATAATACCCAGTCCTTCTATTATATCTTGCAATAGGATAGATCCCTTTAATAAACCCGTCATCGATAAACCGGAAATATTCCTTCCTGATAGCTGATAATGTGACAAACCGGTTCCCATGTTTAAGCATTTTCCGGAGGTATGCGGATTGAATCGTGTTCAAACCGTGAACATAGATGGAATCAAAGACCAGCGGAGGCTGTTTGTTTTTAAACGATTCCCGTCTGCTGGCCAGTGTATCAGGGTTCAGACGAGCGTGTACAAGATTCTTTATTTCATCGATCTTCCGTAAAGTTGAATAATATCCGCTATCAATGAATTCTTTCGTTCTGGAAAAATTAATAATATTTATTTCCGGTAATTTGGGGAGGATCAGGATTGCATTGGGGTACATGATCGTATCACTTTGCCGTTCCATCAGCATGCTTTGCAATTGGGAAAGGATATCGTCCCTGCTTGGATTTCCATAGCGCTGTGCTACGCGGCTACCAATAATGACCTGGGGACGAAAATCTTTCACTGCAACATCAACCGGGAAATTATCATACATACCTCCGTCAAATACCAATCTCCCGTCAATTGTAATAGGGTTGAATACAAAAGGGATACTCATCGATCCCCGGATTGCACTGTTAAGATCCCCGTGGCGCATGACAATGGATTTTGTTGAATCCACATCTGCAACTACACACCGGAAAGGGATCATGAATTCATCGAAATTATAATCGGAGACAGCCGAAGCAGATGCTAATAACTCCAGGAATTTAAAATCCATTTCATAAGGGGAAATGAGATTAGTTGGAAGTAAAGAAGTGAACTTCTTTTTCAGGTTAAAATCAAATGCGATCCAGGATGCATTCTGATCTTCTTTTTTGAAAAAAAAGATATTCTTTTCATTCATGTTTCCCGCAATAAGACGGCTGAATGATTCCGAAGCGATAAAATCCTCCATTTCAGCCGGGGTATATCCGATCGCGTAAAGGCCGCCTATGACGGCTCCAATGGATGTCCCAACGATATAATCAATGGGAATATGATTTTCTTCGAGGGCTTTGATCACCCCGATGTGGGCTGCACCACGTGATCCTCCACCACTTAGTACGAGTGCGACTTTCTGAGCCTCGACGGAAATAGAAAGTGAAGCAGAAATTGAAATCAGAAACCAACAGAGCAGTGAAAATTTAACTTTATAGGATCTCATGCAACATTCTATGGTAAATCAAACATAAAATTAAACCGGCTCTTTTCCAATTTAATGACATCTTGGGTTTTGGCGAATTCAACGCGACACAGTAATTATCACCGGAATAGATTCTTTCAGGTGTCTTTTCACGGTGCAAAGACCGGCTGAACTGATAACCGCATTATCATAATGCCCAGGGAAATCCGGTGGAACTACAATATCAATCAGGATCTTTCCGATGAGTTTTGCTATTTTATCATATTGATAATCCATATTTATCCGGATACCGTCAGTAGAGATTTTACGATTGTCACAAAAGGATTGAACATATACACCTGCACAAGTGCCGATCGATGCCAGGAATAAGGTAAATGGATCCGGCGCGCTGCCTTCTCCACCTGCATGAACAGGCTGATCGGTTTTTATTTCGAAACCTTCTATTTTGGCGTTGACTTTTTTCCCACCAGCCAAATGAATCTTGATTGACATTTTCCTTTTATTAGTTCTTGATTATTGATTATCAATTCCCCAATTTGAACAAACTCTATTGGTATTCTGAACCAAAATTACTGATTATTCCATCATTCGATAAAAAACCATTTTAAAATCATTTTATTTCACACTAACTTTGTGCCCCACTTATCTATTTATTCAAAATACTAAAACGATCTTACAATGAAGAACCTGTTCCTTACATTAGTTGCTTTGCTCCTGACCTGCATTATCTTTGCCCAGGATGAAGCCCGGTTAATGCGGTTCCCTGCCATTCACGGGAACCAGATTGTATTTACCTATGCGGGAGACCTCTATAGTGTTGACCGCAGCGGGGGTGTTGCCAGTAAACTGACCAATGATGAAAACGGATATGAAATGTTTGCCCGTTTTTCACCGGATGGAAAAAAAATTGCATTTACAGGCCAGTATGATGGAAATACGGAAGTCTACCTCATTCCTGCTGCAGGTGGCATTCCAAGAAGGCTTACCTATTCAGCCACACTTGGCAGAGATGATATTTCCGACCGTATGGGCCCCAATAATATTGTAATGACATGGAAGGACAATGATAACATTGTTTATCGTTCCCGCAAGCAATCCTTCAATGCTTTTAAAGGACAATTATTCGTTACCAATCTTAACGGCGGGTTATCCGAAGAGTTACCATTACCGGTGGGGGGTTTTTGCTGCTATTCACCCGATCAATCAAAATTAGCCTATAACCGGGTCTTCCGGGAATTCAGAACATGGAAGTATTATCGCGGAGGAATGGCGGATGACATCTGGATCTATGATTTTAAAACAAAACAGATCGAAGATATCACGAATAATCCTGCCCAGGATATCTTTCCCATGTGGGCAGGAAATAAAATTTATTTCTGCTCCGACCGCGACCGGATAATGAATCTTTTTGTCTATGACCTGGGTACGAAAGAAACCAAAAAGCTTACAAATTTCACGGAATATGATATAAAATTTCCTTCACTGGGAGATAATGCGATTGTATTTGAGAACGGAGGATTCATTTATCTCTTTGACCTCACTACGCAAAAAGCAGAAAAGGTCACGATCCGCATTGCAAATGATTTGATTACCGGTCGCAATAGTATCAAAGACGCAAGTAAATTTATCAATTCTTCTTCCCTTGCTCCGGATGGGAAAAGGATTGCATTTGATGCCAGAGGAGATATATGGACCGTACCAGCAAAAACAGGGATAACGAAGAACCTGACCACAACCCCCGGAGTTCATGAACGGGATGTTGCCTGGTCACCGGATGGACAATATATCGCTTATATTTCCGACAAAACCGGGGAAGATGAAATTTATATCCAGAAACAGGATGGAAGCTCCGACCCTGTTCAAATCACCAAAAATGCCGATACCTATAAATATGGTGTCACATGGTCACCGGATAGTAAAAAGCTGCTTTGGTCAGATAAATTGTTAAGGTTACAATATGTGGATATCGACAGTAAGGAAGTCACGCTGGTGGATACCGACAAAGACTGGGAATTCTCCGAGTACAATTGGTCACCCGACAGTAAATGGATAACTTATATCAGACCTGTACGTAATGCAGAATCAAGGATTTATATTTACGAACTGGCTTCGAAAAATAAATTTCCTATCACCAGTGAATGGTATGAAGTATCCAATCCTGCTTTTAGCAGCGATGGGAAATACCTCCTTTTTACCTCCAACAGGGATTACAATCCAACCTATGGCTGGCTTGAATTTGATATTGTTTATACGAATATGACCAAGGTGTATATGATCACACTGGCGAAAAGCACTCCATCACCTTTTGTTCCCGAAAACGATGAAGTCACATTAAAGAAGGACGAAAAACATGCTGATGCAGATACTAAACCGAAAAAAGATAAAAAAGAAAGCAAAAAAGATGAGAAGAAAGATACCGAAACCAAGGCCGTGGTAAATGTAAAGATCGATACTGACGGCATCATCGACCGGATTATTGCCTTGCCTATTGATGCATCTTCATATTGGGCTGTAACTGCGGTAAACGAGAATGTATATTATGTAAAAGGAGGCAGAGGTGACAAGCCAAATCTTATGACCTTTAATTTAAAGGATAAAAAGGAAACGGCTCTTGGTGAATTCAATAATTATGAGATCTCTGCCGATACAAAAAAAATGCAGGTGAATGCCGGTGGGAAATTTGCAGTTATCGATCTTCCTAAGCAAAAGATTGAAGTGAAGGATTGGGTTGATCTTTCCAATATGAAGGTAATGGTTGATTTGACTGCAGAATGGAGTCAGATTTACAATGAAGCATGGCGGCAGATGAAATATTTCTTCTATGATCCTCACATGCATGGTGTCGATTGGGCAGGGATTCAGAAAAAATATGCACCGCTTTTACCTTATGTCAAGAACAGGAATGACCTGACTTATATTATAGGTGAAATGATTGGCGAATTAAACATCGGACATACTTACGTCGGCGGAGGGGATAAGCCTGAAGTAAAGAAGATTAAACAGGGACTTCTGGGTGCAAGGATCAGCAGGGATGCCTCAGGTTATTATAAGATCGACAAGATCCTTCGTGGTGAAAATTGGACGAAAGATAACCGCTCACCCCTGACAGAACTTGGCGTCGACGTAAAGGAAGGCGATTTTATTATTGCAGTGAATGGTAAATCCACAAAGGACATGAATGATATTTATGAATCCCTGTTTAATAAAGCGGGATTGCAGGTGGAATTGACACTGAACAGCACTCCTTCAGAAACAGCAATCCGTAAAACCATTGTGATACCAACGGATGATGAATCAGGTTTATATTATTATGAGTGGGTTGAGGCCAACATTAAAAAGGTGAATGATGCCACAAACGGTGAAGTTGGATATATTCATATCCCTGACATGGGTGCCGAAGGACTGAATGAGTTCGTCAAACATTTTTATCCTCAGCTTCGCAAACATGCGCTTATCATTGATGACAGGGGTAATGGAGGTGGGAATGTCTCGCCCATGATCATTGAACGTCTCCACAGGGAAATGGTCCTGATGGAGATGAGCAGGAATACTACGCAATCTCCTTCCGATATTGCAATGGAATGGGGCCCGAAATGCCTGTTGATCGACCAGTATTCTGCCTCGGATGGGGATATCTTTCCGTACAGGTTTAAGACGCTGAAGATGGGTAAACTGATCGGTCTGAGATCCTGGGGTGGCGTAGTTGGAATTCGTGGATCATTACCCTTCATGGATGGCGGATTCCTGATGAAACCCGAGTTTGCGCATTATGCAATCGACAGCAAATGGGTTATTGAAGGACATGGCGTCGATCCTGATATTGTGGTGGACAATGATCCTGCAAAAGAATACGCAGGAATCGACCAGCAACTGGATAAAGCTATTGAAGTAATAAAAGATGAGCTAAAGAACTGGCCTAAGGAATTACCACCGATACCCTCATTCCCTGACAAATCCAAATAAAATAAAAAAAACCAGCCTGAAAATGGCTGGTTTTTTTTCATATAGGTTCACTATTTAGATACATTCAGGGTAGTATGGAAATTAAAAACTCTGTTATCAATGGAACGGTTTCCTATAAACGTAAATTGCCAAATCCCAACTTCTTTAAAATAGGCAGTACTGTTATCCTGCAGAGCGAAAATCTGATCCTTAACAAAATACATACCATTCAGATTATATGTGATAGTACCAGTGGTCAATGGATCTACAATTTCCACTTTAGTCATTTTAACATCAGTGGTAGTACAATCTGCGAAAAATTCAACACCACTATCACCGGATTGAAGGGTGACCACAACGTAAGTTACATTGAATTCAGGTTTCGGGTAAACAGTTATATTCAGCCTTGATACAGCAGTAAAGGTTGCATTATCAGCAACACGGGTTCCGCTAAAGGTGATTTTGAAAGCCCCGCCTTTTATAAGATAATGATTTCCGGCATCCTGTAAGGGAAAGATTTCATTTTTTAAATGGGTTATATTCTTTAAATCATAGGTGACACTATCATTGGAAATGGAATCTGAAATTTCCACTTTTGTCATTTTAACATCAGTAGTATTGCATTTGGCGAAAAATTCAACTTCCGCCTCACCGGTAGGAAGATTTATCGTATCAAATGTTACAATGAAGGCAGGTACGGGATACACTGTAGTGTCGGGAGTGGATGATTTTTTGCTGCAACCTGAAAAGATAATGGATGTGCCGAACATTAGCACTCCAAGGGTAATAAAATAATGGACTTTTTTCATAATGCGTAAGTTCAGGTACTTTTTTCATTAAAGTAAACCCAAATGTAGCATTAACTTTTAATACAACAAAATTTTATGAAATATTCTGTACTTGAAGAATTAAAAGAAAGGTGGCTTCCAATATAACCTTACCTTACCGATCAAAATAAAAAAACCCAGCCATTTTCCGGCCGGGTTTTTTTATTTTAAGTTTACTACTTGCCTGCAACAACAAGTGTCGAAACAATTGTAAATGCTGCACCATCAGCATTCCGGATCCCGGTAAATGTAAATGTATACGTCCCACTCTCTTTGGTGTAGGCTGTATTTGCTGCCTGTAAATCGAAAATCTGATTTTTTACATAAAGCACATTGCCGAGATTGTAAGTAATATCATAATCATGGATCGGAGACACTATTTCCACTTTTGTCATGGTGACATCTGTAGTAGAACAGACGGTAAAAAATTCAATACCAGCGGACCCGTCCTGTAATTGGACAGTAATCGATGTAATTATAAAAACAGGAGTAGGCTGATCCGGAGTAGATGATTTCTTTTTACAACCAGAGAAAATAATGGAGGTGCCGAGCAATAATACTCCAAGGAATAACAGATAATTAACTTTTTTCATAATGCGCCGATTTTTATTAATTTTTATTTAAATTGAATACAAATGTAGCATGAATTTTGATAAAAACAAAATTTTATAAAAGATTTTCCCCTGGCAAAACGATCTTTTTTATTGCTTTGATTTTCTGCTCCATCTCAAGTTCCCCGTCAATCCAGTGAATTATAAATCCCGAACGTTCCATTTTCCGGAACCATGTCATCTGTCTTTTTGCATATTGATGAATCGCAGTATTTAACAATCTGAACATTTCGTTGAAAGTGATTTCCTGTTGATGATACATAGCAATGAACTTGTATTCCAATCCATAAAATTTAAGCTGATCAGGAGTAAGTCCCTGGTCAAGTAATTTTTGCACTTCTTCTATCAACCCGCCTTGAAGCCTTCTTTCCAGCCGTTCCGTTATTCTTTTTCGTATTACTTCCCGTTCAAACCGGATTCCGAAGATTTTATATTCAATTTCGGGTAGTTTCCCTTTTGAATAGTTCCTGCCATGGGAAAAGGTTGCAATCTCAATCGCTTTTACTAAGCGCTCCTCATCGAGGATATCCGTTGTATTATGTAGCGGACGAAGATTTTGAAGCATTTTGATCAGCTCATCACGGGTCTTAAGCCGGAGGTTATTTTCAAATTCGGGATCATTGTCAACAGGCGGAAGATGAAATCCTTTGAGAACTGCCTCAATATACAAACCCGAACCGCCGCAAAGGATAGGAAGTTTGTTCCTTTCTAGTATTTCCACGTAGGTTTTCAAAAAGTCCTGCTGGAACTCGAACAGATTGTATTCATGTCCGGGTTCAACAATATTGATCAGATGATAAGGGGTCTTTTTTCCCTGGATGATATAATCTCCAAGATCTTTGCCGGTTCCGATATCCAACCCTTTATATACCTGGCGTGAATCGGCGCTTATCACTTCACCATCAAATTCCAGTGCAGATCTCGCTGCTAAAGATGTTTTTCCTGAAGCCGTTGGTCCAAGGATCACAATCATAATTACGAATTATGGATTACGAATTACGAGTTCGCATATCAATGATAAGTTACCATAATAACCAGAATAACCAGAATAACAATGAATAACTATGAATAACTACAAGTAACTACGAGTAACAGCCATAATCCATGTCAACAGCCAGCTAATCCTGGTTATCCAACTGTTCATAAACTGAATTCTGACTCCTGTACTCCGGGACGATTTCCTTCATCTTTTTAACAATGTCGAAATTGGACTGTGTTTTAACCATCCCGGTAAGTTCTGTGATTTCTCTCGTTACTTCTTCAAGACCATATTCCTTGACTTTTGCAATCAGGATCAGGGGATGATGGGTCGGAAGAGTATTTTCCTCTTTGTTTAAAAGTTCTTCATATAGTTTTTCCCCGGGTCTTAGGCCTGTGAATTTAATTTGTATATCCTTTCCAAGGGTCAGACCGGATAATTTGATCATTTTTTTTGCGAGGTCAACGATCTTGACCGAATTTCCCATATCAAAAATAAAAATTTCACCGTCTTTTCCTATAACACTTGCTTCCAGTACTAATTGACAAGCTTCGGGAATGGTCATGAAAAACCTTGTGATGTCGGGATGTGTAATGGTTAAAGGCCCTCCTTTTTCAATCTGACTTTTGAAAAGAGGTATCACCGAACCATTCGAACCGAGGACATTTCCAAACCGGCTGGTGATGAACCGTGTGCTGTTTTTCTGGTTGAGAGCCTGTACATAAATTTCAGCAATACGTTTGGATGCTCCCATCACACTGGTAGGATTAACCGCTTTATCGGTAGATATCATGATGAATTTCCTGACGCCGTATTTCAGGGAGAGATCGGCCATTATTTTCGTTCCCAGGACATTATTTACAATGGCTTCCGACGGATTATTCTCCATCATCGGCACATGCTTATATGCGGCTGCATGAAATACAATTTCAGGAAGGAAATGGCTGAAAATCTTTTCCATACGAGCTTCGTTGCAGATATCTACAATAATGAACTCCATATCCACTTTAGGATAAAGTTCAAAACATTCACTTTCAAGGTAATGGAGCGGTGTTTCAGCCTGATCAAGAAGTACAAGCTGTTTGGGCATATATTTGGTGATCTGTCTCACAAGTTCACTGCCGATTGAGCCGCAAGCGCCACTGATCAGGATGACTTTGCCTTGCAGATCATTGCTGATCCGATGTTCATCAAGTTTTATCTCGGACCTTTCCAGTAATTCCTCAATATTGATCTTTTTTATTTGATTAAAACTTAGTTCACCGTTAATCCATTTTATCATGGGAGGGATATTCAAAATCTTAACATTGTGTGCAAGACATTTATCCGCAAGTTCCTGTTTATGGATTGGATCAAGGGTATGATCTCCCAGAATTAAATGTTCAATAGTATTAGTTTCCAGTAAGTTGTCGATTTTATCAGGATCCATGATATCGATTCCTTCGAGTTTTTTCCCGATTTTTGCAGGATTATCATCAAGAAAAGCAAGCACAGTAAACTTTGTTCCTTCATCACGTTCCAGTGTTCTTTTTGCGGTGATCCCTGTTTCTCCTGCACCGTAAATGATCACATTCGCTTTTGCTCTCTCAGGATGCTCAAACTCAAGGAATACAATCCTGACAAGCATCCTGAACATAACCATAAGCATGGAAGTGATCAGCAGGTCAATAATGATAATAGAATAGGGAATGAGAAATCTGTGGTAGACCAGGAAATAGGTGAAAATGTTGGTCACTCCTAAAATAATACTGCCCAGGAAGATCATGGTAAATATCCTGAGCGTATCCGCAATGTTTGTATAGCGGATGATCCCTGCATAGGACCTGGCAATGAGAAAACTCACCGATCTGACAACAATTACGTATCCCAGAACAACAGGAAGAGGTTTATATTCCACATCGGGAATGGCAAAATTAAAACGAAGCAGATAAGCAAGAAGGACTGAAAAAATGACAATCGAAATGTCAATAAGAAAAATCAGCCAACGTGGAGAATTTTGTTTAGTAAACATCATGGTCGGAAGAAATCGAATTAAGCCTTACCAGGCTTGGTATTTTGAGCGTCAAAGTTATGAATTAATATGAACAACGAAAACAACCCCCACAATTTTTTCTAACTTTGCAGCGTTCACGAAGTAACATAAACTACATTTCATGAAAACCACTGCCTTTACAAAATTTCACGAAACATTAGGGGCAAAAATGGTCCCATTTGCAGGATATTTTATGCCGGTATTGTTCGAAGGGGTTAATGCTGAGCATGAGACTGTGCGTAAAAGCATTGGGGTCTTTGATGTATCCCACATGGGTGAATTTTGGGTAAAAGGTCCCAAAGCATTGGAATTCGTTCAATGGGTAACTTCCAATGATGCTTCCCGGTTGGTGGATGGGAAAGTACAGTATTCATGCTTTCCAAACGACAAAGGGGGGATCGTGGACGATTTACTCGTTTATCGGATAAATGCAGAAACATATTTGCTGGTAGTTAATGCTGCAAACGTCGATAAGGACTGGGAATGGTGTAACAAGCAGAATAAAATGAATGCAGTTCTATATAATGCCTCGGATGAAATAGCCCAGTTGGCAGTGCAAGGTCCGCTTGCCCTGAAGGCTATGCAAACACTGACAACTACCCCTGTGGTCGATATGGAATATTATACATTTAAAAAACTTGAATTTGCCGGCGTTAAGGATATCATTTTCTCTACAACAGGATATACAGGTGCCGGCGGTTGTGAAATTTATATGGCCAATGAAGATGCGCCAAAGATATACAACGCCGTTTTTGAAGCTGGGAAAGAGTTTGGCATCAAATCGATCGGTTTAGGTGCGCGGGATACCCTCCGGCTTGAAATGGGATATTGCCTTTATGGTAATGATATCAATGATTCTACGTCGCCTATTGAAGCAGGTTTGGGTTGGATAACGAAATTTACGAATGAGAAGGATTTCATTAACAAAAGAAATTTACTGAAACAAAAAAACGAGGGTGTTTCCAGGAAACTCGTCGGTTTTGAAATGGTCGAAAAAGGAATACCTCGTCACGGATATGAGATTGTAGATACAAACAACAACGTTATTGGTGAAGTTACATCAGGTACAATGTCTCCCTCTCTGAAGATCCCGATCGGAATGGGATATGTCCCCATAACATTATCAAAAGAAGGAAGCGAAATATGGATACGGATCCGCGAGAAATCCCTGAAAGCAAAAGTGGTCAAACTGCCTTTTTATCTTAGTTAGCGATACATTTTTATCCAGGAATATAAATTCATAAAAAATCATTTCTATGTCAGAAATTGTTAGAAAAATCAAATCTTTTCAGTGGCACAATTTCATTATTATGGCACTGATAGCAGCTGTGGTCATAGGATCCGACGGATGCAAGACATCCGGGAAACTGACCAAAAAAGAAAGAAAAGCACAGATTGAGGCTGCAAAGAGACAATTGACCGAAATCATCAACGGAACAAGCACTAAAACCTTTGATGAACAGGAACGGGTGGTTTCAGAGATCATCAATAAAAATTATAATGATCCGACCCTGAATGACCTGATTATTAAAGCCCAGCAGAAATTAAAAAGAGTCTCTGCCGACAAGGAAAAAAGACGGATGGAGCGGGTCGATGCAGCCAAAGCCAAACTTTTGGATCTGCTTCTCAATAAAGAAAATAAATCAGCCGGCGAATTGCAGGACGAACTGGATAAGATTAAAGCCGATACCAAAGACCTATACTCTGACGAGATCAATGATCTCATTACCCGCGTTGCAAAGAAGATCGATGATATGAAGAGCCCGGCAAATATTCCTCTTAAAACACAACTCGAAAAAAATTTCCAGGGCGTTGCGGAGGCAAGTAAAAGCGGTAATGCCTCACAAGTTTCAACCCTGACTAAGAATACGATTGATTTATTTTCTGCACCTGACGCTCCTGTATTGATCATCATTAGCAGGGAAGGTAGTATCGTGGATTATGACAAACCAACCACGATAAAACGCTATCTTGATTTCCTGAAAGATCAGAAGGCAAACAAGAATGCGGTGGATTCCTATTTGCTTGACCAGAATGGAAAAATTAAAGAACTTGACTTAATTAAAAAATAAATGCCATGAAAATAAAATGTTCAATCACCCTGTTGGTTGGTTTTTTTATGATCACATCAGGTATTTTTGCCCAGGAAAAGCAGGATAATATCTCTCCTCAAAGAAAACAGGCTATCGACAGCCTGGCTCTGGAAAAAGTCAGGGATCTCAGCAAATACATCAGCATCATTGGCGATAAGAAAACTCCCTGGTCGGATGCACAACGTGTTATAGAAAGAGCGGTAGAATTGTTCATGGAGGGTAGTGAAGTCGGGGTATCCTCCTTAGCCCACCCGGATGTTACGAATTATAAAGTAAGACAATATTTTGACCGGCTGATGCAGTTGAATTATGATAAAGTCAACATTGACTGGTATAAAATTCAATATGTCAGCGATCTTGAGCGGCAGCCCGATGGAACCTACGTGGGAGTTATCACCATCTACCAGCGTTTTCAGGGTTATGACCGTGAAAAAGGCCTGGTCTATGAAGATACTACAAAAAAGGATATTACCATTTATGTGAAGCGCAAGGAAACCCAGATTGGCGGTCGCCTGATCGGTTTCTGGGATGTATTGCTGGGTGATATCAGGGTAAAAGAAACCTCGAAATAATAATTAAGAATTGCCGTCATTCTTAATTCCTAATTGATTTGCCAATGAGAAAAGTAATTTTTCTTGTCTGTATAATTTTCCCTATTATTTCTTTTTCACAGGTAAACTCCATCGGCACTTATTCAGGGGATGAAACGGTTTTTTATGCCCAAACCAAGCAAGTCAACCAGTTCTTCAGGAGATTCAATGGAGAAGAAAGTATTCAGGGGGAACGGAACTATGATAAAGACAAAGATTTCCGCGATCCAAAGATGAGAAAAAAATTTCTGAACATTCTCTTTGATAATGCAAATCCGTCCATTACAAAAGAGATGAAAATAGACTTCATTACCGGGGTATTGAACAAAAAAAGTCCTGTATTCCTTGATTTTCATGGTCGGGATTGGTTCGCAGAGGTATCAGCCATATTTACCTATAAAAAAGAAAAGATTAATCTTATCGTTTATCTGAAACTTGTAAAGGAAAAACTTGGATATAAATGGGTATTTTCAAATGTTTATTTCAATCAGTTTGATCAATGGTTTGCCCATGCCGGCGATTCCACCAGCAACACTCTTTTCATTCACCCATTGAGTCATGAGATCGATTTTATGAACCTGGATAAGGTATTCCGGGATCCCGGAAACATCGACTACTATCTTGAAAGCCATTATAACCCCGATCAATTGGCCCTGTTTACCATGGAAGTGAAAAACGGTGATCTGAAATACGAAACGGTCAGTAATGTCAAATTTCATTTCTTCCAGGTCCCCGGATGGTATTTCGAGCTTTCCTATTTTAACAGGAATGATGTTAATTCAGGCTGGTTAATTGACAACATGACCAGGATAAATGATAAAGATAAGAAGGATCTCATCCGACATTATACACATGACGAATAATTCCGGTTTTAACCATCATTTTTATATTTTCCTGATTATTCTTTTTAGTCTGGGGGGAAGTTGCCTTGGACAAAATAAACCAAAACCCCGTCCGCATCAAAAGCAAAAGCCCCCTCCCGTTGAAAATGTGCAGAACAAAACGGTGATCCAGTTCACGCCGGAACAGTTGGAGGCTTTCCGGCAACAATCAAGTCAGCTTGTTAAGTTCTTCGAAGGAACCTTGAATTTTTTAGCAGATAAAAGTAATCCCGTTAAAGAAAAACAGACCATTATTACAGAAAGCTACCTGAAATATTTCTGGGATACTAAAGTTCAGGTGGAAGATGACCTCGATGAAAACCGAAAAGTAACGCTCTATAAGGATATTCCTGCTTACCTTACCGATGTTGATTTTTTCTTTAAAAAGGCAAAATTCGAATATACGGTCCAGGACGTCGGGATCCTGACAAATGATATCGGACAGACCTATTTCAAGGTAACCGCCAACCGGAACCTTACGGGAATAACGGTCAACGGTGATTCGGTCAATTCGAATAAAGTCAGATACTTTGAGATAAATTACGATGATAGTAAACAACAATTAAAGATTGCAAGTATCTATACCACAAAGCCGAATGAAAAAGACGATATGAGGAACTGGTGGAACAGTTTGTCGGAAGGATGGAAAAATATTTTCGGCAAGGATCTTAAAGTAAATGATACCTTATCGCTCAACCGGTTATCAGAATTTAACGATTCTCTTGCTGTTGTGAATAACCAGAAAATAAAAGTCGATGGAGGCAGGGTTTATAGCCTGCTACTGCAGATCATTAACCGGAAAGATATCGATATTTCAGGGAACACTTCTATTTCCAACCTTGAACCGCTTGGCAAGCTCTCGTCCCTCATTAATATTAACATTTCAAACACCCCGGTAAGCGATCTTATGCCACTCCGGAACCTCAATTCAATCCAAACTCTGGATTGTTCCGGCACCCTGATCACCACCCTTGAACCTTTGAGATATGCAGTTAACCTGAAAGAACTGCGAATGAAAAAAACACAAATTAAAAGTCTTACCCTCCTGGCCGGGTTTTCATCACTGGAGGTTCTGGATATCAGTAATACACCTGCCGATAGTCTCGATCCGCTCAAAGATCTGACAGGGCTCAGGGACCTTCAATGTTCAGGTTCCAAAGTGAACAATCTGAAACCTCTGGCAGCCCTTGTAAATCTTGCTTTACTGAATTTTTCCGGAACCTTCGTATCCGATGCGGATCCTCTGAAAAATTGTAAAAAACTGATGCTCGTCTTTTTTGATGATACGAAGGTAAATAACCTCAGTGCTTTTGAAAATCTTCCGGAGCTGAAAAAGATCTATTGTGACAATACATTGATCACACGGGAAACGGACATCCAATTCACCCTGAAACATCCTGCGATTCTGGTGATCTTTGAATCCGAGGAATTAATGAAATGGTGGAATGCGATGTCGCCGGAATGGAAAAAAGTTTTTAACCTGTACCAGCGCCTGAATGATGTGCCTACCAAGGAACAGTTGCATGGATTGTTGGTTATTGACAGTATTAATATCAGCGGACGGAGTATGATAAATTCTTTAGCTCCGGTAGAAAAGCTGACTCAACTTCGTCACCTGGAATGTGCCAACACTTCGGTGACAACTCTTGATCCTTTACGGAACCTTATTTTATTGACCATCATCAATGCGGATAATTCCAAAATCAATAGTGTAGAGCCGCTTGGCGCTTTGCAAAATCTCAAATATCTGTATATGGAAAATACTGCAGTCAGCGATCTGGCACCTCTCAAACCATTGAAAAACCTAGCAGTGATTTATGCAGATAACACGGGAGTCACACCTGCAACGGGAAATGATTTCCTTGAAAGCAATCCAAATTGCCTGGTGATTTTCCAGACCTATGAAAATATAAGCTGGTGGAAAAATCTCCCCCAATCCTGGAAGGAATGCTTTCTGAGCCAGATGCACCTGACGGGAACACCTGATAAAATTCAACTGCAGCAGATGGTCGGTCTTGAGACTTTTATCATAGCAGAGAATGCATTGATCACAAGTTTAGTTCCTGTACTGAAACTTTCCCGGCTAAAGGAATTGCAATTTACGGGAACCGGAGTCACAAGCCTGCAACCTGTAACGCAGATGAAGAACTTACAGATATTGCGATTCCCAAAAAATCCCATAACTGATCTTTCACCCCTTGCCCAGAAAAAAGGACTCAGGGAACTCGATTTCTCCAATACACCGGTGGAAGATCTGGAGCAGATACAATTCCTCACCGATCTGGAAATTCTGAAGTTTTCAGGAACACCGGTCAAGAACCTGAAGTACATCCAGAATATGATCCACCTTAAAACCCTCGAATTTTACAATACCCGTGTCAGTAACCTGGATGTAGTGGATAAGATGGAAGGGTTAAAATCACTGAAGATTTTCAATACCAAAATTTCCGCGAAAAGAGTCGAGAAGTTCAAAGCAGCTCATCCGCATTGTGAAGTCATTTTTTATTAAGGAAGGAATGAATAAGGAAGGGAATTTCATTTATACGGTTGAAGTTTGTTTCTCGCCAAAACTTTACCCGGAAATACTTACCAAAGAGGACTTTATTGTTGTGCTGGTCGATATTTTACGTGCTACTACATCGATCTGTACCGCATTTGAAAACGGGGTAAAAACAATCATCCCCGTTGCCTCGTTGGATGAGGCACGAATATTAAAAGCACAGGGATATCTGGTAGCATCCGAGCAGGATGGAAAAAAACTGGACTTCGCCGATTTCGGGAATTCAGCATTCAGTTTTACACGGGATAAAATAGAAGGTAAAACGCTTGTTTATTGCACTACAAATGGTACCCGTGCATTGGAAACGGCAAAGGATGCGAAAACAATTGCCATGGGAGCTTTTGTCAATATCACCGCGCTTAAAAACTGGCTTTTAAAAGAAAACAAAAATGTTGTGATCCTTTGCTCCGGGTGGAAAAATAAATTCTGTCTTGAAGACAGCATTTTTGCCGGGGCTCTTACGGATGCGCTCCTTGCGACCCCGGGTTTCATCACACGTTGTGATTCGGCTAAAGCCGCTCTTGACCTTTGGTCCCTTGCTAAACATGATATCCTTGGTTATATTGAAAAAGCAGCGCACCGGCACCGGCTTAAAAGATTGGGATTGGATGATGTGATCCCATATTCTTTTATTTCCGATCTGACCAGCGTTGTTCCTGTGTTTAACGGGAAGGAGATCATTAAAATTGTTTGATTTGAATAGCCTGTAATCTCCGGTAAAAATATAAACAACCCAGTCCTATGAAACACCCCGTGTTTTTAATTCTTACAATTATGATTGCTGTGTCGTTAATTTCATCAAGCCCTGATAAAAGACAGAATGACGCCAAAATTCAGGGATTCAGATGGCAGACCGAACAATTTGCGGACACTAAAATTCTTCGATACAAAGTACCCGGCTTTGAAACACTTTCTCTGCAACAGAAAGAATTGATCTATTACCTCAGTCAGGCAGCCTTATCGGGACGGGATATCACTTATGACCAGAATTATAAATACAACCTGTTGGTCAGGAAGACGCTCGAAGCCATTTATCTTGATTACAAAGGAGACCGCGAAAGTGAGAATTTTAAGAAATTTGTAGTTTACCTTAAAAGAGTATGGTTTTCAAACGGGATCCATCATCATTCCTCTACGGATAAATTTTTCCCCGAATGCAATAAGGAATACTTCGCTTCTCTCCTGAATGGAGTAAATTCCCGGAACCTGCCTTTGCAGAAGGGTCAGACAGTAGAGGAATTCATAACCGAGATCACACCCATTATTTTTGATCCGAAAGTCGCTCCCAAACGGGTGAATTTAAACCCGGAAAATGATCTCATTGCATCATCCTCTTGTAATTTTTATGAAGGGGTTACACAAAAAGAGGCGGAAGATTTCTATTCAAAAATGAAAAAAGAAGCGGTAAAATCCCACCAGGATACCCTGATCTCTTACGGCTTGAATTCAAAGCTGGTGAAAGAAAACGGGTTAATAACCGAAAAGACATGGAAAACAGGAGGGATGTATTCACCTGCCATACAAAAGATAATTTATTGGCTCCAAAAAGCAGCAACGGTTGCCGAGAATCCCAGGCAAAAAGCAGGTCTCGAAAAGCTGATAGAATATTACCAGACCGGGATCCTCAAAACATGGGATGAGTATAATATTATTTGGGTAAAGGACCTGGATTCAATGATCGATTACACGAATGGGTTTATTGAAGTATATGGTGATCCGTTGGCGAAAAAAGGCACCTGGGAATCAATGGTCAATTTTAAAAATACAGAAGCCACAAAACGGACGGATATCCTTAGTAAAAATGCCCAATATTTTGAGGATCATTCCCCTGTTGATCCGAAATTCAGGAAGAAAGAAGTAAAAGGTGTATCTGCCAAGGTCATTACTGTCGCCCTGTTAGGAGGTGATTCTGATCCTTCCACACCGATCGGTATCAACCTGCCGAATGCTCAATGGATCAGAAAAGATTATGGATCAAAGTCGGTGACCATGGACAACATTACCTACGCGTATGACCAGGTTTCATTGGGAAATGGCTTTATCGAAGAATTTGCTTACTCGAAAGAGGAAATTGAAAATGTTAAAAAGTACGGGTACCTGGCCGGAAACCTTACAACCGATCTTCATGAATGTCTCGGGCATGGATCCGGTCAGATGAATCCTGGGGTAAGTTCCGAATCATTGAAAAACTATCATTCGACCATAGAGGAGGCACGTGCCGATTTATTTGCTCTTTATTATATCATGGATCTGAATATGGTCAGGTTGGGATTGGTTCCCTCCAGCGACGTTGGGAAAGCCGAATATCAAAATTACATCAGGAATGGGCTTATGACCCAGCTTGTAAGGATCCATCCGGGTAAAGATGTCGAAGAAGCACATATGCGGGATCGTTCTCTCATTGCCCATTGGGTCTATGAAAAAGGGACGGAGAAAAAGATCATCGAAAAGGTCACAAAAGAGGGGTTGACCTATTTCAGGATCAACGATTATGACGGCCTGCGTGAACTTTTCGGACAATTATTAAAGGAAATACAACGGATCACATCAGAAGGGGATTATGATGGCGCCAGGAAACTTGTCGAAGCTTATGGCGTAAAAGTTGATCCTGTTTTGCACAAAGAAGTATTGGAGCGTTACCAAAAGCTGAACATTGCCCCTTACAGTGGTTTTATCAACCCCGTTTTCACGTTGAAGATGTCGGAAAATGAACTTTCAGACATCGCAATATCATACCCGGAAGATTTTACCGTACAAATGTTGTATTACTCGAAAAATTTCTCTTTTCTGCCTGCAAGACCATAATGGAAATGAAGCATTTTATCCTGATTTTTCTCTCCATTATTATTTCCTGCAAAACAGAAACGCTTTTATCACAAAATGCTTACCCAAAAAACTATTTTCGTTCACCAGTCGATTTTAAGATATTGCTTGCAGGCTCATTCGGTGAACTAAGGAAGAACCATTTCCATTCAGGAATTGATATCCGTACCGATGGTGTGCAGGGAAAACCGGTATATGCTGTGGCTGACGGGTATGTTTCGCGCATCAATATTTCATCAACAGGGTTTGGTAAGGCGCTTTACATCACTCATCCAAACGGGTATGTATCTGTTTACGGGCACCTGAAAGGGTTCAATTTGCTGATTGGTGCATGGGTAAAGTCACAGCAGTACAACAAAGAGTCGTTTGTTATCGATATGCCAGTTGATCTTGGCGTCCTTAAGGTTAAAAAAGGCGAGCTGGTTGCATATTCCGGGAACACTGGTGCATCCGCAGGCCCTCATTTGCATTTTGAACTAAGAGATGCAGCCACTCAAAATGCGATTGATCCTTTATTATTTGGTTTTGATGTAAAAGATGATATTCCGCCGAAAATCGTGAGAATAAGGATATATCCGATGGACGAAAACAGTAATGTCAATTCCTCCGGAAAACCCCTGACTTTTCCGGTATCAGGTATGGGCGAAACCTGCCAGATCATATCAAAGGATATTATACAAGTTTCCGGCAACATCATTTTCGGGATCGAGGCGTTCGATCTTATGAATGAAAACACGATGAAATGTGGGGTTCATTCCATAGAACTCTATGTTGATACAACTATGTATTTCTCACAATCCATCGATCAGTTTGCCTTTGCTGAAACACGGTACGTAAATAGTTTGCTGGATTACCCGTCATTAATTCAATTCAATTCCCTTATCGAAAGGTCCTATGTTTCTCCAAATAATAAACTACGGATTTATGGAAAGATGAAAAACCGGGGAATAGTCAGCTTTACCGATGATAAAACTCATAAAGTGCTTTATCTTGTCAGGGATGAATCGGGGAACACTTCCAGGTTGGCTTTTTGGATGAAAAGTGATCCTCCGGTATCTACCGGGCAAAAAGTAACCAAATCCCTGACGGGGACTCTTTTTTCATGTAAATCGGAAAACCATTTTGTTCGTGATGACATCAAATTGAACCTTCCGCAAGACGCACTTTACGATGATCTCGATTTCAACTATTCAGTCACTCCTCCGGTTCACGGCACCTATTCGGGCCTCCATCACCTGCAAAATGAATTCACTCCGATCCATTCGTTTTGTTCTCTTTCCATCAAACCTGAAGGCTTACCCATGAAGTTAACATCAAAGGCACTCATTGCACTGGTAGAAAGCCCCGGCCATTTCAGCAGCCAGGGAGGAACATGGGAAAATGGCTGGGTTACAACGCAGATACGGGAATTTGGAAATTATGCGGTAATGGTTGACACTATCCCGCCTGTTATACGCCCGCTGAACATTTTCAACAATAAGAATATAAGTCATCAGTCTTTCATAATGGTAAAGATTTCAGACGATCTCTCAGGGATAAAATATTACCGGGGTACACTGAATGGGAAATGGATCCTGATGGATTATGATTCAAAATCCAATTCACTTACTTACTTCTTTGATGAAAGGGTTAAACGCGGAAAGAATACTTTTAGGCTGGTGGTAGGAGATGGAGTAGGTAATGAATCGGTCTACACTGCCATGCTTTCCAGGTAAATTTTTCTGTTTATCTTTGTAAGATGGAAGAAACCATATTAATCCTTGATTTTGGTTCTCAATATACTCAACTTATCGCCCGCAGGGTGCGGGAATTAAATGTCTACTGTGAAATTCATCCCTTCAACAAGATTCCAAAGCAAAAAACCCCCGTTAAAGGTGTAATCTTATCCGGAAGTCCTTTTTCGGTGAGGGATAAAAATTCACCCTTTCCGGATCTTGCCGGGATAAAATCAAAAATCCCGATCCTTGCTGTTTGTTATGGAGCCCAGTATCTGGCCCAGGTATCAGGGGGTGAGGTGATGCCTTCACAGACCAGGGAATATGGCAGGGCAAACCTTTCTTTTATAGATCCTGAAAGCGATTTGCTGAATGGGTTATCACAGGGTAGCCAGGTTTGGATGTCGCATGGCGATACGATCCTGAATATCCCGGATACATTCAAAATAATTGCAAGCACATCCGATGTAAAAGTTGCAGGTTTTAAAATTGATCAGGAAAAAATATATGGCATACAGTTCCATCCTGAGGTTTATCATACTACGGAGGGCTCCATACTCTTAAAGAATTTCATTGTCAATATTTGTAAGTGTTCCCAGTCATGGACCCCCGAAAGCTTCGTTGAATCTACAGTGGCTGATCTTAAGCAAAAGCTCGGCGATGATAAGGTCGTCCTCGGTTTATCAGGAGGTGTGGATTCATCGGTTGCCGGGACTCTTTTGCATAAAGCGATCGGGAAAAACTTACACTGCATTTTCATTGATAACGGTCTCTTACGTAAAAATGAATTCCAGCATGTCCTCGATTCATATCTTCATATGGATTTGAATGTTAAAGGAGTGAATGCCGCGGATCGATTCCTCGATGCATTAAAAGGAGTGACAGATCCCGAAAAGAAGCGGAAGATAATAGGGACAACTTTTATCCGCGTTTTTGAGGAAGAAGCCGTGAGGATAAAAGATATAAAATGGCTTGCCCAGGGTACCATTTATCCTGATGTGATAGAATCGATATCGGTCAAAGGTCCCTCTGCAACCATTAAATCCCATCATAATGTGGGCGGACTTCCCGAGCATTTCGATTTTAAGATCGTTGAACCCCTGAAAAGTCTTTTCAAGGACGAAGTCCGGAAGGTCGGTAAAACCCTGGGGATTGATCCGGGCTTGATTGGCCGTCACCCTTTCCCGGGCCCGGGACTCGGTGTTAGGATCCTTGGAGAGATTACCAGGGAAAATGTAAGTCTGCTGCAGGAAGCAGATGACATCTTTATACAAGGCCTCGTCACACATCATCTTTATGATACAGTCTGGCAGGCGTTTTCCGTACTTCTTCCAATACGATCAGTTGGGGTGATGGGGGATGAAAGAACGTATGAAAATGTCTTATGTCTTCGTGCAGTCAGTTCGACCGATGGAATGACCGCAGATTGGGCGCATCTACCCTATGAATTCCTGGCGAAAATTTCCAATGAGATCATAAATAAAGTGAAAGGAATAAACAGGGTCGTTTATGATATCAGCTCCAAACCCCCTGCTACTATCGAATGGGAGTGAAAATATTCAATATGAAAAGAATCATCATTCTTCTTTCCGCCTTTTTCTTTCTTTTTATCTCTGTCACACCTGCCCAGGAAAATCTGAAACAAATCCGTTCTAACGTCATTGAAAATATCAACGGTAAAGACTATTATATCCATACGGTCAAAAAAGGACAGACATTATATATGATCTCCAAGGCATATGGTGCAGATATAGATGAAGTGATAAAAGAAAATCCGGAAGTGAAGGAAGGGATCTATGCGGAACAAAAGATCAGGATTCCTGTTAACAACCCTGCTGATCAATCAAAAAAAATCCCGAAACCGAATATTCCCGAAAGTAATGAGCTAAAACCGGAAGTTCCGGCTGAAGTTGAGTTACCATGCAAACAAATCGACCAGGGCAGGAATAAATCATACAATGTTGCTTTGATGTTACCTCTCGTGCTCGGAGAAGTGCTAAACATGGATGTTGAAAATAATTCTTCCAGGTCTGAAAATGATTACAGATCCCTCCGTTTCATCCAGTTTTATGAAGGATTCAGGATAGCTGTTGATTCGCTTGAAAAAACCGGGATTTCCCTTAAACTCTATGTTTATGATGTGGATAAGGATACTTCGCGGACAAAACGAATGCTACGGAATCCTGAAATGAAAAATATGGATCTTATCATTGGGTTGTTGTACCAGAAAAATTTCCAGCTCGTTGCCGATTTTGCACAAAAAAACGGGATCAACATTATCAATCCACTTTCTGAGCGGGAACAGATCATCACGGATCATTCCAGGGTTTTCAAGGTCATGCCGTCGAATGCAAGCCAGATCAGCCACCTTGCTGAGATCCTTGCCAATGAATTTCCGGATCAGAATATAGTCATCGCAAGAAATCGCCAGTATAGTGACCTGAATGTGGCGGACAGTCTGAATATGGAATGCAGCAAAAGGAAAGTTCAAACAATCATCACAGAAGGTTATGGTCCTGCAATTGAAAATCTTTCAAAAGAAAAAGGGAATGTCATGGTGGTATTTTCTGAGAATAAAGTTTACGCGATAGAGCTTTTGACGAAGTTGAATGAAATACGGAATGATTACAATCTGACCATCATCGGATTACCAAGGTGGGATAAACTGGATGGCCTCGAAACGGACTACCTTGTAAATATGAAAGTGCATGTGATGGCTCCATCCTTTATCGATTACCAGGATAAAGACGTAAAAAAATTCGTGCTGAATTTTCAGGATCATTATAAAACCGATCCTGAACCGCTCGCATTCCAGGGTTTTGATGTGGCTTATTACTTTCTCTCCGCACTTCAGAAATATGGAAAGAATTTCGGTCAATGTATACCGGAATTGCATATGAAATCCCTCCAAACTGATTTCCGGTTCAGCCAGTCAAACGACAATGGCTTTGAGAATCAGCATTGGGAAATGTATGAATATGAAAATTACCAGCTCAAAAGGGTCGGAAAATAGGGAGATGCCACTATCTGCCTATTGCAAAACTATGGGAACAGCCAACAACGGAATATTTGTTGCAAAAAGGTTCTTCCTGGTAATGTCTTTCGTGAACAATTTATAAAACAAACTGCTTTTGTGAGGTTCGAATGCGATCAGGTTGATATTATTATCGCAAACAAACTGATCGATCGATTTTTGTACCCCATCCTTAACATTGATCATTTGGAATGTTAGGTCTACTGCCCCGGGACGATCAGATAAACTTTTTTTCAGTTGATCCATCTTTTCAATTTCTTCCTTTTGTTTAGGTTTGAGCAGGAAATGAACACAATGGATATGAGATTTAAACGGCATAAATATCTCCAGGATCTTCTTTAATGCCAATGAATTTCCATCACTGAAATCAGCAGAAAACAGGATCCCGGAATATCCCATGTATTTCTTAATCTCAGGAATCGTCAGCACCGGTACTTTGACATGATTCATAATATAGGTGGAAACTTTCCCCCAGATATTACTGTTTTTTCCTTCTCCTCTTTTTCCCATGACAATAATATCAGGATCATATTCTTCGCAAATGGTTATGACCTCACGCTCAATTTCCCCCCCTGTCAGGCTTTTTGAAATAGTAACATTCTGAATTTTTTCTTTCCTGATACGATCCTGAAGGTTATCATAAAGAGTTTCAAGACGTTTTTCGGCCTGGTGCAAAATTTCCTTTAACAATTCTTCATTGTACATTGTACTCATGTCAATGGATTCGGGAAAACTACTGTCGGCAATGATAAATTGATCGAAAAAAGTGTGAAAAAGCCTTATTTCGGCGCCGTACTTTTGAGCCAATTCGAGGGCATATGTGCATGTAATATCAGTATGCCCGGAGAAATCAACAGGAACTAAAATTTTTTTCATAGAAAAAGGATTAGTATTGTTGAAGAACAATTGCCTCACTCATGAGACAAAGGTAACAAATTAAGAAGAAAATCGCAATTTTTAAGGTTGGAATGAAATTTTATCAATTTTTCTTGCCTTTTTTGGAGCATCGATCCATCGAATGAGCGATGCATCAGTGCAGACAATTTTTCTTTTAACTCCCCGGCATCTGATCCGATCTCGCAAAGGTCGGCCAGTTCGGTGCCGGCAACCATCTCTGGATTTACCAGGCAGAACCGGCCACTGAAAAGGGCATTCAACAGCTTGAGCTTTAATCCGGTCGTCTGGAACGTAACCAGTACATTGATTTGAGCCGTCCGGATCAGTTCGTAAATAGTGTCATCAGAAGGATTGGATACGATCTTGACATTTGAATACCGGCGGATCAATCTGATCAGCCTTTCAGGAGGATTCAGCCCGGCAATAACCAGTGTTTCATTCAGTCCTCTAAAAACTTTGGTAATAAGAAATTCAGCTGCCACAACATTTTCGGCCACCCCAAGATTTCCGTGATACAATGCAAAATTTCCATTACCAGGAAGGATATTCAGATTATCATCTTTATGGAAACTCGGGAGATACTCCACTTTCTTCCCTGGAAACTTTCCGGATAAATAAATCCTGTCGTCCTTCGATACTGTCAGCATGATATTAGCATACTCTAATTGCCGTTGGAAAACATGGAGTTTCCAGCTTTCAAAGAGGAAAAATAATTTTTTATAAAGATGGGATTCTGCTTTGAATAAATGAAAATAATAGTGATGCTCAATATTACTCTCCCGGTATATTTTGAAACGTTCTGCGATGCGGGGATCAGCTAAATAGTAACAACTGTGAAGTCCTTCAAATAATATGGGATACTTGTCTTTCAGAAGGTTTTGTATCAATAACGGGGAACGACGGCTGATTACAATAAATGGTTTCCAGGAAATGGCGAATTTCCACCCCGTCATTCTTGGATAGTAGTGGACCTCATAACAAAGTTTCTCCAATTCCGGAGCTGATTTTCTGCCGTATTCGAAGCAATGCAGGTGAACCCGGACGCCCCTTGCATATAACGCCCTGATCTTATAAAAAATATCAATAACTCCCCCGTAATTGGGTGGGTAAGGCACATCAAAAGATATAATATGAAGATGTTCCTCAGGCATAGGGTTCAAATATCTTAAAAAATTCCGGTTCTTCCTTTTCCCAGCAAAGATCGATTGAAGCTTTTTTGATGTTTTCCCTGAAAATGGCCAGTTTATCCTTGTTTTCCAACATCTCATCCATCATGCCTGCCAGGTATAAAGGTTCATGGCTGGAGATGATCTCGCCGATGTTGTATTTTTCAACAATGGTTTGCATTTCAGGCATCGGTGAAATGATCACGGGAACACCGGCCTGTATATAATCGAGGAACTTATTCGGAAGACAATAGTGGTAATTCAGACTGACATCTTTTTCAATGGATAAGCCGATATCAGCCATTAATGAATAGGAGTGGAGATGCCGGAATGGGATCTGGCCTGTGAAAATGACTTTACCGGATAGATCCAGGTCTATAACAAGATGTTTCAGTTTTTCAATAATATCGCCCGTCCCGATAATCACCAAGACAGCCTGCGATTTTACGAATCTCATTGCCTGGATCGCTTCTTCGAGACCACGATCCATATTCACTGCACCCTGGTAAAGGATTACTTTCTGATCCTCATGAATGCCGAAATCGGATTTCTTTTTCGGGTCGTTGACTGGTCTTCTCACCGGAACATTCCTGATCACTTTTATATCATTCCCGTATTCTTTACGGTAGATCTTTGCAATTGAAGAATTTACTGCAATTACTGTCTTCAGGTTTGGGAAAAACCGGTCTTCCAGGAATTTCCATAACCCGGCAACGATTCCCCGGCCGTTTAATTCAGGCACGCCACGGAAATATTCATGACAATCGTGGATCAGGGGCCGATGCCGGATGCCGGATGCCAGATAATTTGCTGGCAGAGTGTCCAGATCATTCGAAAAGAGAATATCAACTTTGTGAAAAAGAAGGAACAAAAAGAGTCGTATGTTATATTCTGCATAAAACAGCGGACCCTTATTGAAAAACAATTTCATTCGTTTTGTCCCGTAGAGCCTGGGTTCTAAACCCAGGCTCTTTTTGATTTTCCGCCCTATCAGCAAAACCTCAAACCCCATTTTAACCAATGAAATGCAACTGCGATCGACACGTTGATCCGTGGTCAGGTCATTGGTTACAGATACAATTACTCGTTTTTGAGGTTTACTCATTTGATTTCTTTGCGTCTTTGCGTCTTTGCGGTGATATTTTCTTTCTCACCCAGAAATAAAAAAAGAATAAGCCCATATCACCTAAACAACAAATGTAGTCAAAATAAAAATTCACTTAACTTTGGCCGACTTTCTGAACTTCACCCATGCAAATCCTTGAAAACATTTCACTGAAATCCTTCAATACTTTTGGGATTAATGCAAATGCAAAATATTTTGCAGAGCTGGTAACTGAGGATGATGTTCTGTCTTTTCTTTCAATTCATCACCCTGATCGGGATCCTGTCCTGATCCTTGGCGGTGGTAGCAATATTTTGTTTTCAAAGGACTTTGAAGGTACCATTGCGAAAATCAGCACGAAAGGAATTGAGTTGATTGACGAAGACCATGATTCTGTCGTTATCAGCGCCAATGCAGGAGAAGGCTGGGATGATGTTGTAAAATACTGCGTCGATCAGGGATGGGGAGGACTGGAAAATTTGTCATTGATCCCCGGAAATGCCGGGACAAGCCCGGTCCAGAATATCGGGGCATATGGTGTGGAGATGAAGGAGGTTCTTCATTCGGTTGAGGCGATCCATCTTGAAACGCATGAGAAGAAGTTATTTACTCCCGGAGAATGTAAATTGGATTACAGGGACAGCGTGTTTAAAGGTCCCCTGAAGGGTCAGTACATGATCCTAAAGGTCGCTTTCCGGTTATTGAAAAAACCTGTTCTTAATCTTGGCTATGCCAATATCAGGGAAGAAATGGAAATAATGAACATTGATCATCCTGACATTCATTCGGTACGTGAAGCTGTAATTCGTATTCGTCGAAGGAAGTTGCCTGATCCTGCCGAGATCGGGAATGCCGGAAGCTTTTTTAAAAATCCAGTCATCTCCGAAGAGCGTTTTATTGAACTTAAAGATAAATTTCCCGCAATTGTCTTTTATACCCAAAGAAAAGAGCATAAGATCCCTGCCGCATGGCTGATCGAGCAATGTGGCTGGAAAGGAAAACGGTTTGGTGATGTCGGGGTACATGTAAACCAGCCGCTGGTACTGGTAAACTATGGAAATGCAAGTGGCAACGAGATCCTCGATTTAGCCCGTCGTATCAGGGAATCTATATTTGAGCGATTTGAAATTCTGCTCGAACAGGAGGTCAATGTTATCTGAATGACATCCCCAAAAGCCTGAAGGGCTTTAATGTGAATAGCCCCTCAATCCGTTTTAAGCGCGCCGACCAGTTCATTTACAGAATTGATCTTGTGGAACCTCAGGTAAGCTTCGATCCCGTTTACAATTTTTACAGAAACACCGGGATCGATAAAATTGGCCGTACCTACCTGGATGGCGGAAGCCCCTGCGAGCATGAACTCAATGGCATCTGTTGCATTCATGATTCCCCCGATCCCGATAACAGGAACTTTAACACCTTTATGAACCTGCCAGACCATCCGGAGAGCGACAGGCTTAATGGCCGGGCCGGATAATCCCCCTGTGACAGTAGATAAAACGGGCCTTTGCTTTTCAACATCTATGGCCATTCCAAGGATCGTATTGATCAGTGAAAGAATATCAGCTCCACCGTCTACAACTGCTTTTGCGATCTCCACAATGCTGGTCACATTCGGCGATAGCTTCACGATCAGATCTTTTTTATAGACCTTTCTTACTGCATTCGTCACTTCCCTGGCACTGGATGGAACGTTACCAAAAGCCATTCCGCCCTGCTTTACGTTGGGACAGGATATATTCAGTTCAATGGCCGGGATAGCTGCCAATTCGTTGATCTTTTCCGCCACTTCCACATATTCTTCAAGGGTGGACCCGGAAACATTGACAATCACATTCGTAGTAAAATCTTTGATCCGAGGATAGATCTCTTTTACGAAGTAATCCACGCCTTTGTTTTGCAGCCCGACTGAATTAAGCATTCCGCCAGGCACTTCTGCCATACGGGGATAAGCATTCCCATCACGATTCTTTCCTGTGACGGCTTTTACTACGATCCCTCCCAAACGACCCAGATCGATAAAATCAGCAAATTCTTCTCCATACCCGAATGTCCCCGATGCAGTAAGGACGGGATTCTTCAATTTTAATTTTCCGAGTGTTATCGACAGATCAGGCATCAGGAAGTGATCTTTGGTTTACTTAATATTCGTCATTCGTCATCCTTAATTCGTCATTATGTTTTCTGCCATCCCAAATGTTTGGCATTAAACACTGGTCCTTCCACACAAACCCTTTGATTCCCCTGAAGGGTCTGAGTAACACAGCACAGGCAAACGCCGAAACCGCAGGCCATCGTATTTTCAAGCGAGACCTCGCAACCGGCTTTATATTTACCGGCAATCTCAGCCACTTTTTTCATCATCGGATCAGGACCGCAACAATAGATCATTTTAAATCCGGGTTGTTCTTTGCTGAAAATGGAATGATCGGTTACAAGACCTTTTTCCCCTTCCGAACCATCTTCTGTCGTTATCAGCACCTCTCCGTATTTCCTGTATTCATCAAGTTCAAGGAGGTCTTTTTTACTTTTCCCACCTACCAGGATCCTGGGGTTGATTCCATTTGTATTCAATTGCATGGCTAGAAAAAGCAGGGGCGCTACCCCGCATCCTCCGCCGATCAGAAGCACATCGCTCGTGTCGGGTAATGTGAATGAATTTCCGAGAGGATAAATAACATTTACTTTTTCACCTATGCTTTTCGAGCTGAGTTTTTTAGTCCCTTCTCCTTTGATCTGGATCAGCAACTGAAAGGTATTCGTGGCTGTGTTTACAGAATGAATCGAAAAAGGACGGCGGAGAAAGGTTCTGGGAGAGTCTTCAACGTAAAGTTCTACAAATTGCCCGGGAAACAGAGCAGGAAGTTTTACCGGGGCTAATAATTCCATTACGAAATGTCGAGGATTTAAGCGTATATTTTTCAGAACGGTAAAGTCCTGGATAAATTTCCTGGCACTCATCAATGTAACTTCATAATAAGGTTAACTACCGAGTCTTGTCTGCAATTCATGAATGACTTCCTTGTATTTTCTGAGCACTCTGTCCCATTCCTTGAAAAGCTCATCGCTTTTTACGCTGGTTTGAGGCATACCCGATTGTTCGCTGACAAGCTTGACTTTATAAGTCAGTGGATCCGTTGAACCGAGTTTAACGATCAATCTTGTTCTTACTGTATTTTGCTTAAAGGTCTGCAGTACCCAGGAGGTTCGTAAATAACCGGTTTCACGGTCGGTCACTTCGATAACATCGAAATAAGATGTAATGATCTGGCTGATCAGTTTCCAGGCGTCAATTTCCGGTTTATGGGTTTTAATTTCCATGTCGATATTAGCCATATCCGTTGCTTCAGAAGCATCAAATGCATCGTCTTTTTTCATTTCCAGGTAATAGGTTTTGGGTGGCGGTGCGTAATTCGGTTTATTGCAGAATGTAATGTTTTCCAGAAGGAACCCGATCTTTTCCACTTTTACTGTGATACAGGCGTTAGAAGGAACTACAATATCGAGCTGACCTGATCCCATAAGTTTCCCGTCAATATAGATTTTTACATCTTGTTCAGAGACCCCGAATCGAACCGTTTTTTTTCCCGCTATGGCGCTAAGACTAAGAGTTATGGAAAGAAAAATCAGAAACCCGGCTTTTATAAAGTTTTTCATCTTAAATGATTTTAGAGGTTTATAGATTTAGAGGTATATAATTATAAACAATTTCACTATCATTTCCGGGTTTATCCCTCACTCTTTTTTGAACGTGACTGGGAAGCAGGTTTCTTTGATTTTGAAGGTTTTTTATTGTTTTTAGGTACGCTTTTCCGGGTTCTTTTCTTCTTTACAGCCGGTTCTTGTTTATCTGAAACGGGTTCTTCCCCGGTTTTCTTCTCTTCGTTCATTCCTGATTCCGGTTCTTTTTTCTCCTCTTCTTTTTCAGTGAAATCAAGAAGATTGTTTTCAACCAGGAGGTTATACCAACCGATGATTTTTTTAATATCCGAGATATAGACTCTTTCCGGGTCATAATCCGGTACGATCTTCAAAAAGAAGGATTTCAGGGCATTATCATTGGATTTTGCATCGATAGCCGGTTTCCCTTCCTGTTTCCCGAACATCGTTTTAAGGACATTCTTCAGTTGAATATCCTCACCGGTTGTAAAGACAGATATTTCTTCCAGGGTACTGATCTTATCATGGACAAAAGCCGGGAATCTTTTCTGATCGATGAGTGATTCTACCAGAACAGCATTTTTTAGTTGGGATACCACCTTGAACAGGCCTCTTTTTCCCGAAATCGATAATATCTTACTGAGATCCATCATATACTATTTTTTACAAAAGTAATAAAAGTATTGTGTTCCAATTTATAAAAAATCCTTATTGATCCATTCATTTAATAATCTTATAGTTTTTATACTCACCCGGTCTCCAGCTGGTTTTCTTTTCTATGAAACAGGAAATTCTTTTAAAAGGAGAGATTTGTTTTTTTGAAGGATCGAAAGAAAATTGACAGTTTTCCTTTGCTATCCGCTGTTGCATTACCGCCGGATGTGTCCCATGAAATCTTTCAAGAGAATCTATTTTCGAATAGTCAAAATAGTCATCTGAGGCAATGTTTCTTTTCATCCATTTTTCATTGTGCCAGAGAGTATGGAAATAATTCAACCTGGCCTGTTGAAATTCAGGCGGTTTTACCCACCCGTAATGATAGACAAAGGCTTCGACCGGCATAACTTTCAGGGGTTTTTCCTGTTTTCTGAAACCCTGGGCATCTTTATAGGACCGGATTTGCTTATCATTCCTTATGATCCGTACTTCCTTCCTGTACCATCGACGTGAATTCCCCACAAAATCATAAGATCCGTAAAAATGGAGGTAGTTCAGTAATAACCCCTCAATTTCCTTGTCATTCCCGTATTTTTCCATGTCGTTCTTCAACCGGTCAAGGTATTGCTCATGTATTATCTCATCCCCCTGGAGGTACATGGCCCATGTGCTTTCCGGTGAAACAGCATCAAATGCCTTATTGGTCTCCATTGCCAATACCTCTCCTCCTTTTCGCAGGGATTCATCCCATTCGGTGTCGATGATCCTGATAATGGGTGATCCGATGGATGTGATCAGATCACGGGTGTGATCTTCTGATTTTCCTACTGCAACAATAAATTCATCACATAGGGGCAAAACTGACCGGATGGATTCAACGACAGGATAGTCGTATTTTATAGCATTCCTGATAAAGGTAAAACCACTTATTTTCATCCCTTGTCCTTTGTAAAATAGCGAAATTGCAAAATAGCGAAATAGCGAAATCAAAAATTGATGACTTTGTTACTCTGTTACTCTGTTATTTTTTTGCTCTGTGACTTTGTGACTTTGTTAATTAGAATGATATAATTCCAATATAATTCTCCGGGGTAATCCTCTTCAATTCGTTTTTGACTTTCTGCGGGATGTTAAGCTGATCAATAAATTGATGAAGGATGTCCCGGGTTATTTTTGTATTTCCTCTTGTAAGGTCTTTCAACTTTTCAAATGGATCGGGATAATTTTCACGGCGAAGGATTGTCTGGATCGCTTCTGAGATCACAGCCCAGTTCTCATCTAGGTCTTTGCTGAGTTTTTCTTCATTCAGAACCAGTTTACCGAGGCCTTTCAGCAATGATCTATATGCGATGACCGAATGTGCAAGCGGAACGCCGATATTACGTATTACGGTTGAATCGGTGAGATCACGCTGCAGCCGGGAAATTGGTAATTTTGATGAAAGATGGCGATAAATGGAATTGGCTATTCCCAGGTTTCCTTCTGAATTTTCAAAATCGATAGGATTAACCTTATGCGGCATGGCAGAAGAACCGATTTCACCTTTCTTTATCTTCTGCCTGAAATAGTTCATGGAGATATAAGTCCAGATGTCGCGGTTTAAGTCGATAAGGATCGTGTTTATCCTTCCAAGATTGTCAAAGAAGGCGGCCAGGTTATCATAATGTTCGATCTGCGTAGTGGTTTTTGAACGGTCCAGTCCCAATGTTTGATTTACAAATTCATCAGCGAATTTTACCCAATCTATCGCGGGATAAGCAGCTAAATGGGCATTGAAATTGCCCGTTGCACCGCCGAATTTTGCCGAAGAGGGAATGGTTTCCAGCAAGGTGATTTGTTTTTGCAATCTTTCCACAAAAACAAAAAGCTCCTTTCCCATTGTTGTCGGCGAAGCCGGTTGTCCATGCGTATGTGCAAGCATCGGGATCCCTTTCCATTCTTTACTCTTCTGAAACAGCACAGTAAGGAGTTCATCGAGCAACGGTTTGAACTCAATGATAAAGGCCTCCTTTAAGGCAAGCGGAAAGGCTGTATTATTAATATCCTGTGATGTCAGTCCGAAATGAATGAATTCTTTGTATTTCCCAAAATGCAGCCCCGTCATTTTTTCTTTCAGGAAATATTCAATTGCCTTGACATCATGATTGGTCACTTTTTCGATCTCTTTCACACGCAATGCATCTTCCTCCTTGAATTCCTTATAGAAAGAACGGAGATCCGGGAACGCTCTTTCATCGAACTTTTTTAACTGTGGGAGAGGGATCTTGCATAAAGCAATGAAATATTCAACCTCCACCAAAATACGGTACCGGATGATCCCCGCTTCAGAAAAATAAGCGGCCAATGGCTCTGTCACCTTATGGTAACGGCCATCGACAGGGGAAATAGCATGTAAGGATGAATTCATACTTTTTAATTACGGATTACGAATTACCAAACAGATACCGGATGCCAGATGCCGGATCCAGATTCTTTACTCCTCACTCTTCACCAGTCACCAATCACTAGTTCCAAGTAATGAATTGTGCCACTAAACTAAATTAGTTCAAAATTATGAATTTTGTTTTATTATAATTAAAAAAATGTCATCAGAAATATTTGTATTTTTGTAGCAAAACACCAAACAAAATCAAAAAACCATGAAAAGATCATTTACCACGCTATTCTTTGTTCTGGTCGGTATGTTAGTTACTTATGCCCAGACATTGGTGACTACACAACCGACCAATAAAAATGTGATATTGGAAAATTATACAGGAATTCACTGTCAATATTGTCCTGACGGGGATGTCATTGCAGAATCTATACTTGTTAACAATCCTGGAAGGGTTACCGTAATTGATGTTCATCAGGGCCCGTATGCTACGCCCAACGCAGGTGAACCTGATTATCGTACTCCTTTTGGCGATCCCTTAGAAGCCCAGACCGGTCTTACCGGGTACCCGATGGGAACGGTGAACCGCCATGTTTTCCCAGGATCCACCATTACAGCATTGAACCGGGGTGATTGGACATCTTCATCCAACATTATCATGGCGCAATCCTCACCGGTAAATGTTGGAATAACCTCAACATTAGACACTGTTACCCGTCTTCTTACTGTCCATGTTGAATTATATTATACTGCCAACAGTGCCGCTTCTACAAATTATATCAATGTGGCTCTGCTTCAGGACTCTGTTCACGGGCCACAGACCAATGGTGGTGCGGGTAATAACTACAATCACATGAACATGCTTCGATATTTGATTACCGGGCAATGGGGTGATGCAGTTACACAAACAACATTAGGTACTCTTGTTGAAAGGACCTATACGTATACTGTTCCCGCCAGTTATAACAACGTTCCATGTGTGGTGAGCCATTGCAGGGTCTCAGCTTTCGTTACTGAAAGCCACCAGGAAATCCTTTCCGGCGATAACGTGGATGCCATTGACGGTACGAACCTCTATATCGGCGATATCAGTACTTCCGACAGCACTATGAAACTTGGCCATCCTGCCAATACAACATCATTCAACCTTCAGGCTAACAGTAATATTACAGGAACAGAACAATATATATTAAAATTGACTTCCGATGCTCCGGGTGATTGGGATGCCAATTTTGTTATCGACGGCCAAACGGTTTCTGATACTATCCTGGTAGATCTCGTCAAAGGCACTCCAAAACCTCTTTTGTTGAATGTCATACCCGGTTCGATTTCCGGATTTCAAACCTATACATTCACTATGACATCCGTGAGTAACCCGAATGCACCAGCCAAGTATTTCAAAGTGTATGTTCTTTCGAATGCAAATACTCTCCTGGTCAATGCTGCAGGAGACAACAATGCCAAATCTTTTCAGGATGTTTATCTTAATGGTTTGGCAGCTTCCGGAAGCATTCAAAATGCGGTGATGGGTTCCGATCAGTTTGTCAGGGCCACACAGGCAGCGATCCTTCCTGAAATTATCGATATTTTCTACAATGTTGCATGGACTTTCCCTGCATACACCGATCCGGAAGCTCTGGCAGCCAAAGCGTTTATCAACAGGGGAGGACACTTCTTTACAGCCGGCCAGGATATCGGATGGGATATCGAAAGCGGTCAATCGGGTAGCCATGGTACACCCGAAGCCCAGGATCTTTATACGAATTATCTGAAAGCACATTGGGTCGCTGACGGGGATGCCAATAATAGTAAATTAGTTCCCAATAGTTCTGATTCTGTTTATGGCACTGAAACCTCCGCAACTGTTCATGATGTCAATGGAGGTTATATTTACCCCGACCAGATATCACCCTTGCAAAATGCAACCTCAACATTCTATTATGATGTTGCTAAAACAAGGATATCTGCTATCCGGTCACTGAAAGGTTCGGCAAAGGTTGTATACTTCGGCGTTGGTCTTGAAATGGTCCTGGAAACCGCCATTGCAAATGACATCATTAACCGCACATGGCACTATTTTATGGATATTCCCGTTGGAATTCCTGGAAATACAAAACAGTTAACCGGTTATCTTGGCCAAAATTATCCGAATCCTGCAGGTGATAAGACCACGATCCTCCTGAATGGGATAGATCATTCCATGACACTCGAAATTGTCAATATTACCGGTAGTATAGTAAATACCAGTCAGGTGAATTCAGGAATGACAGGGATAACCATTAGCACCTCATCATTAGCTGGAGGATTATATCTGTACAGGCTGATCGATGACGGACGGATACTGGGATCAAAGAGAATGCAGGTAATTCATTGATTTTGCATTTCATTTCAAGCAAAGACCTCAACGGTATTCAATACTGTTGAGGCCTTTTTTTTGGGCCACATTTCATAGAAATCACCTCACCCCCTCTCCTTGAGGAGAGGGGGCAGGGGGGTGAGGTTGCTTATTTCGTCATCTTAAGTATCCAATTGCTGATTTGTTCAAGGACAATAGGAGAAATGGTCTCTTCGATCTTTGAATATTCGTTGGGGGAACCTGTGGTTGCTGTCTGAAAAAGATGATTAACACCTGGTATTTCCGTGATTGTATATTTCGAATTTCCACTAAAGATCATGGCTTTCTCAATGGCTTCGAGATTTTCTTTTGCTGAAACCTGCATATCGAGTTGACCATTTATTGCGAGCAAAGGACATTTTATTTTTGACAGATACTCCATCGGATCAAAACTGACGAAGTAACGGAACCACGGAGAAACCATCGTTTTTACCTGGAAGTTGATCTGTTCTTCCGGTACTTTTTTAGCGCCTTTTTTATTGGTTTGATTTTGGGTATAATCAGTCAGAAGTTTTTTAATTTTTTCTGAAGCTTTTTCATTATCCGTCGTCTTTTTCAAAACCTCATAAATCTCTTCATTCAATTTCCTGGCAGTTGCGATTTCATCATTGCTGACTCCATTTGCCCTGGAAATCAAATCAGTCTGTTCAAGCAGGATATTTACACCGGTAATGCCCGGTCCTGCCATCAGCACAATGAAGCCGATATCATTCCTGCCGGTTGCTACCATGGGTGCGATCATTCCTCCCTCACTGTGTCCGATCAATCCGATCTTACTCGTATCGATAGAGGGTTGTGTCTTTAGGAAATCAACTGCCGCTGATACATCCGTGGCAAAATCGAAAGTGGTGGAACTTGTAAAGTTGCCGGTGGATTTTGCTATACCCCTGTCATCATAACGGAGCACTGCAATTCCGTGACGAGTCAGGTAGTCTGATAGAACCAGGAAAGGTTTATGACCGTATATCTCTTCATCACGGTTCTGGGGGCCTGAACCGGTAATCAGGATCACTGCCGGATAACGGCCCGATTCTTTTGGAACAGTCAAAGTTCCGGCTAATTCAATGCCTTCTGTTTTATTTGGGATCTGAACATCCTTTACTAAATAAGGATATGGTGGCTTCGGCTCCTGGGGCCTGGCCAGCTCAAATTTTTTATCACTATGCCGCAGGGTCAGGGGAAAGGATAACCCGGCTTGATACCAGTTTCCTGTCAGTATTGTAAGGTCAGGATTGAAATGTCCTTTATAGGCAATACCCAATGATCTTGACTCCACAATAAGAGAATCATGGTTGAAACCTATCCTGCTCGTTGGAAGTCCTGTTGCACCCTGATCAGGACTATCAATAGTGACTGTCAGACTGTCTTTCTCATTCGCTGCGATATTGATGACCAGGGTAAGTTCAACGGTCTTTACTTTAAGAGATCCGATCCAGGATCCTTTGATCTTATCTTTCACCTGCTCCTGAGCATATCCTGACAAGGAAATCAAGATCAAAAGCAGGATAAAAAATGTTCCAGTCAGAGACTTTTTTGTTTTCATGATATTTTAATTTCTCCTGTAAAATTACTATTAAATGAAAAGAGACAAACTACTTATTTTACCACAATGAACACTATGATTGCACAATGGGCACAATGAAAATATTCATTGTGGACTTGGTGTAAAGCGTTGTGATCATTGTGGTTATTTGTTTAATAAGTTGTCCGTTCATTATGGTAAGCACGCGCTACAAGCGCGCGCTAGTTAGTAATTTTTGACAATTCTTGCGTTCCTGAATTTCTGCATTTTGCATTCCTGCATTCTTGGATTCCTGCATTCCTTTATTTTACGATTGCAGAAGCATAACTGTTTGAATACGCAGCAAAGAAGCCTATTCCACTATTGTTGATATTACCTACGATATTGGCAGGTGGCCCGGTAAAAAAGGGAATATTGAACCCTGATTCCTGGACCTGCTGCACAAAATCGAAGTATTCTTTCGTAATTCCTGACATTACAAGTGTGATCCGGTCGCCGGGTACCAGCTTCTCATCGTCTCTGCTGTTGTTTAAATAAAGAACGGATCCGTTAAAATAACTACCATTTATCAGTTTATCGTCCGAAACCCTGACTTTATGAATGCTGTCAGTTATTAATACCCCATTCCTGTAAAAATTAAACATGTAATAATTCACTTCATTCGCCGGGTCCTGGGCATAAGCCAGAATTTCCCAGGCTCCATTCTTCCCGAATTCCGAGTGAAAAACGGCCTTTGTTGAATCCAGGTGTGCCACATGGACCAGTGCGCAACTTACCGAATAACTACCACTTCCACCAATCGGATCAGCCAATTGAACAGAAAGAGTATAGGTTTTTCCGATTTTACCATAAAATGATGGACTCGTTGTATAAATTCCGGAATTTCCTGGTTCCGTTTCATGTAAAGTATAATTGGTATCTCCATCTGAAAGCATCACTTTAGCATTAACCACTTTTGGAGAAGGGGCATTGTAAAAATAATCTGCTGTTTTGGTCAGGGTGATTTCATATGCGGCAGTATCGGTGGCAACATGCCCGTCGACCACGAATCTCACATACGTTTCTCCCGTGTTGATCGTGATTTTTTCCGTGCATGAAACAGTCACGACCAGGAAAAACAAATAAGAGATAATTGCTTTTAAAGTACTTTTCATTTTAAACGTCTCATTAGAAATGGAAATTCAGTGTTACGGATGGAATGATCCCAAACAAATACGTTCTTTCAGCATAGGTGACATTCGGGTCGATATTGTCCTGGACAAAATTGATGGTCCAGGTGTTGTGACGGTCATAAACATTATAAACGGAGAAGTTTAGATCCCATTTGAATTTATTTCCGGGTTTCTCTTTACAGGCATAATCGACCGAAAGGTCCATGCGATGATAATCCGGATACCGGTAAGCATTCCGGTCGGAATAAATGGGAATGACTTTACCGCCAATGATGGCCCTGCCGGTCGGGAATGTCACCGGAGTACCGGTTGCATAGACCCAGTTGGCAGAGATCCCCAACCGTTTGGTAAGTTGATAATTTAAAACAATGGAAATGTTGTTTGGCTTATCATAGGGAGCAGGATAGTATGCACCGTTATTGATGGTTGGTATCTGGCGGAAGGTCCTTGAATACGTATAACTTACCCAGCCGTTCAATTTCCGCTCGTTCAATCGTAACAGGAACTCGGCGCCATAGGACCAGGCTTTTCCGATACGCAGCTCTCCTTCCAGTTGCTTGTTGAGCAGAAGCTGTGCATTATCTTTAAAATCAATAACATCATTCATCCATTTATAATAGACTTCTACCGAAGTTTCAATGGTATTTTTCCTGAAGTTCCTGAAATAACCAGTTGCAACCTGGTCGGCTACCTGTGGTTTTACATTGGGACTTGCAGGGAACCAGAAATCCAGTGGCGTTCCTGCAGTAGAGTTTTGAGCCAGCTGTAAATACTGAAGGGTCCTGGTATAGCTTGCCTTGATCGATGAAAGCTCGTTGAGAACATAGACTGCCCCGAGTCTTGGTTCAAGTCCGGTATAGGTATTGTAAAATGTCCATGATTTATATATACTGGAATCGATCGCGATATAGTTTGAATTATAATGATAAAGTGTCGTGGGTCCTACACTCTGGAACATTGAAAATCGCAAGCCGTAATTCAGCGTGAGATGATTCCCGAATTTTTCTTCATTACTCGCATAAGCTGCGCTCTCTATTGCCTGAGTTCCCGGGACAACATAATCCTGAAAATAACTTTGCGAACCGATTCCATTGGCTTTTCCCGGGTTAAATGCATGCTGTGTTATGCTTATGCCAAAACGGATAGTGTTGTTTGTATTCATGTAATAACTAATGTCTCCTTTTACCCCGAAATCCTGTAAGCTTGAATTCCAGACAAAAGAGTTGGTATTGCCGTCAGGCGTTCCGAGATTATACAGGTAATCGCTATAAAGAAAGGTAAAATTGGCGAATATTTTTTTTGTGAACAGATGGTTCCACCGGAAAGTACCTGTTTCATTACCCCATTTAAATCCGGCAAAACTGTTTTTAAACACATCTCTCCCGAAGTACCCGGAGAGATATATGTGATTATTTTCATTGATCTCCCAATTTACCTTGGCATTGAGATCATAGAAATAAAGCTGGTTGTTATGTAATGCTTTATTCGATGACAGGCCAAGGAAAAGATCAGCATAGGTCCTTCGACCAGAAACAATAAACGATGCTTTATCCTTTACGATCGGCCCTTCAATGGTAAGACGGCTCGAAATCAATCCGATACCACCATCTACTTCATACTCCTTGTTATTCCCTTCCTTCATATTTATATCGAGCACAGAAGAAAGCCTTCCTCCATAGTTCGCGGGAATATCACCCTTATATAATTTCACATCTTTTATTGCATCATTGTTGAAAACGGAGAAGAATCCCAGCAAATGAGACGCATTATACACCGGAGCATCATCAAGCAGGATCAGGTTCTGATCCGGGGCGCCGCCCCTGACGCTGAAACCACTTGATCCTTCACTGACCGATTGAACACCAGGAAGCATCTGGATCGCCTTGATGATATCCACCTCTCCAAAGAGTGCAGGGATCTTCTGTATCGTTTTAATATCCATTTTAAACGTGCTCATCTCGGGTTTCACAACATTTTTATCCAGTCGTTCACTGGTGACTTCTACCTCTTTCAGCGTTTCATGTTTCTGTTCCATTTCAATGTTCAGCTTTATATCCTGATGAAGCTGGATGGATGTTATGCTGTTATGGTAACCGATATAACTAAAGATCAATGAATACTGACCTACAGGGAGAGTGATCGAGTAAAATCCATAGGAATTGGTCGAGGTTCCGGTATTCAGTTCTTTTATAAAGACAGCCGCTCCGATCAGACCTTCACCGTTCGATTTATCCGTGACTTTCCCGCTGATTGTATGTTTACTGGTATTATCCGGTTCATCCCCCGCGCTGCAATAAGAAATGAACAGAATCAGCAGGGTGAAAACGACAGTGCAAAACCTCATTCTGCAATTATTGGTTAGTAATGAATATTATTTATTATGCGGCAATGATCAGGATGTAACTAAGGGATCAACGGATCTGTTCTGACCCTATGGCCGGATTATCTGAAACTCTCCATTGGCTTTTATTTTGATTATGCGGGATGGCTTAATTTCCTGGAATTGATCCTGGTAGAGATTTACAACATAATCCACATTTCCTGTGATTTCCGGGGATATTTTTTTAAAGACCATGGGTGAAGGTTCTCCTGATATATTTGCTGAAGAAGAAACGATAGGTTTTCCAAATTCGTGTATCAACCGTTTACAAAATTCATTTTTTACGATCCTGATAGCAATGGAACCATCTTCAGCAATCACATTTTTTGCAAGGTTTTGTGCATCCGGATAGATGATTGTCAAGGGACTATCTACGTTTTTCATAAGATCCCAGGCGATGTCAGGTATGATTTTTACATATTTGCTGAATTTTTGCGGATCATCAAGCAGGATGATAAGGCTCTTGTATTCCAACCGTTTCTTCAAGCGGTATATTTTACTGACGGCTTTCCAGTTGGTTGCATCACATCCAATTCCCCATACCGTATCGGTGGGATATAAAATAGTACCGCCGTTTTGTAAAACTGCCAAACATTTTTGAATTTCCTGTTCCATAATTTGAACAACCTTCCGTACCAAGCAGATTATTTTGCAAAATTAATGGAAAATTCAAATGGAGCAGGAGGTATGACTCCCATTATTTACGATTGGACGATCTAAGATTGACGATTGAAATTTTTGATTTACAATTTACGATTCTTTTACATTCGTGACACGTGACGCGAAACGCGTGACAAATCATTGATGATAAATATCACTACTGCCCATTGCCTAGTGCCTATTGCCTAATGCCTATTGCCTTCAAAGTTGTCAGTCCAAATAAAAGAAGGAAGGATTACAGCCGTGCAGTAAGTTGATCCGGATGGATTGTCAGTGCACATTTGAAATGTTTTTCCGGACATTGGGAAAACCCATGAAGACCGCAGGGACGGCAATCAAGCTGTTCCTTCGTTTCAACGACAAAGGAGTTGTCTGACAATGGACCAAACCCAAAAGCCGGAACTGTGGAACAGAATATTACGGTTACCGGAGCGTTGACAGCCGACGCCAGGTGCATCGGAGCAGAATCATTGGTGAAATTCATCTTCGCATCTCTCATCAAAGCGGCAGATTCAAGAAAGGACAACTTTCCTGCCAGGTTCACCGAACCGGGATGTCCTGATGTTTGAATGATCCTGTCGCAAAAACTCTTGTCCTGCGTTGATCCCAGGAAATAGATCCTGAATTTGGGATCGATACGGATAATGAATTCAATCCATTTTTCTGCAGGGTACTGCTTGGTAAACCACAGAGATGCAGGGGAGATCGTATAATATTGTGCCTTTTTATATGGGGATATTTTGGAAATATCCCCGTCCGTTGGATATAATTTCGGTCTGACCTTTCCGGAGGATGTGGTATCATCAAAAAGCTCCAGGTTTCGCTCGACTTCATGAATGTCGTTCCCGATAATATGTGCGGTGCGTTTAGTGAAGAAAATAGATAAAGGATTTTTTTTAAATCCGATGGTTGTCTTTGCTCCTGAAAGAACGGTCAATATACCCGTGGCAGCGAATCGCTGGATATTGATGACAATATCGTATCGGTTCTTCCTGACTTTTAAGACGAGGTCACGAAAATTCCTGTACTTTCTAGTCGATTTATCCCAAACCAGGAGTTCATGTATAATGGGATGCTGCGTAAATAGCCCCTCCATTCCTTTTTTTACCAGGAAATCGATCCCCGCATCAGGAAAGGAGTGATGGAGCTTTTCTATCAGGGGAGTCGCAAGGATCACATCCCCGATCGATGCCGTTTGTATAATGAGGAATTTCTTCATTTTGTTGGGACACCATATATGGTGTCCTTACAACGATATATTATAATCCCGTAAGACCTGGTTCAATGTTGTTTTCATGTCGGTCGATTCTTTCCTTTTCCCGATGATCAATACGCAGGGAACCTGGTAATCACCGGCAGGGAATTTTTTAGGATAGGTTCCGGGGATGACTACGGATCGTGCAGGAATGATTCCCCTTGATTCAATAGGTTTTGGGCCGGAGACATCGATGATCTTTGTTGAACCGGTCAGCACAACATTAGCTCCAAGGACAGCTTCTTTTTCAATTCTCACTCCTTCTACGACGATGCACCGGGATCCAAGGAAGCAATCATCTTCAAGGATCACGGGCAAGGCCTGCACCGGTTCAAGGACACCGCCAATCCCTGTACCACCGCTCAGGTGAACATTTTTCCCGATCTGTGCACACGATCCAACAGTTGCCCATGTGTCCACCATGGTCCCGTTATCGATATAGGCGCCGATGTTCACGTATGATGGCATGAGGATGACATTTTTTCCGATATACGAGCCATACCGGGCAATGGCATGAGGTACAACACGAATCCCCAGTGCTTCATAATTCTTCTTCAGGGGGATTTTATCATAAAACTCGAAAGGACCTATCGATGTCACCTCTGAGTTACGGATAGAAAAATACAGGATGATCGCCTTCTTCAGCCATCCGTGGGTGATCCATTCCTTTCCATTGTATTCCGCCACCCTGAGCTTGCCTTTGTCCAGCGCTTCTATAACTTCGCTGACAGATTCCTGCACTCCCTGCTCTTTTAACAGTTCGCGCCGGTCCCAGGCTTCATCAATGATTTTAATTAATGGATTGTCCATAAAGTAACGATCAAAATGTTCTTCAAAAGTAATTCAAATCTGTGACTTTGTCACTTTGTTACTCCATCCTCTAAGAAATTCCGATTTTTTGTAACTTTGCCGCGATTTTGACAATATGGGTAGGATACTTGCGATTGATTATGGACAGAAACGAGTCGGACTTGCGGTCACGGATGAACTGAAACTCATTGCAACTTCGCTCGCGACCGTACCTGCACATAAGGTATTTGATTTCCTGAAGGATTATACGGTGAAAAATCCCGTGGAGTGTTTTGTTGTGGGAGAACCAAAACAAATGAACAACACCCCTTCAGAATCCGTAAAATATATTGATCCTTTTGTCACACGGTTACGGAAAGAATTCCGGGAAATACCGGTGGAAAGAATGGATGAACGATTCACATCATTGATAGCGACACAAACAATCCGGAATTCCGGCTTAAAAAAGAAAGCCAGGCAAAATAAATCGCTGGTTGACGCTGTCAGCGCCACTCTCCTTCTTCAATCCTTCCTCGGATTAAAACAAACAAATGATTCATCAGCTGAAATTCTGTAAACTATGATTTTGCCCGTTGTTGCTTACGGACATCCCGTACTGAAAAAAGTTGGAAAAGAAATTGACCCGTCTTATCCGGGCTTGCAGACGCTTATCAGCGATATGTTTGAAACCATGTATCAATCGGATGGAGTGGGGCTGGCTGCCCAGCAGGTGGGTAAGGATATCCGTCTTTTTATTGTTGATACATCAGGTTACGGCGACAAACATCCCGAGGGAAAAGATTTCAAAAGGGTTTTTATCAATGCTAAGATTTATAAATTTGAAGGGGAAGATGTCTCCTTTAATGAAGGATGTTTAAGCTTTCCCGGAGTTCGTGAAGATATCCTGCGAAAGACGGACATTTATATGACATCCATGGATGAAAACTTCCAGCCTCATGATGAGAAATTTACAGGCATTGTATCCAGGGTGATCCAGCATGAATATGATCATAATTACGGGGTTTTATTCATTGACCGGATGAGTTCCCTGAAGAAAATGCTGCTGAAGGGCAGGTTGATGGATATTTCCAAAGGGAATGTCGATGTTTCCTATAAAATGATCTTTCCCCTTGTAAAGAAAAAACGCAAATAATAATCTAATTTATCCCCGAAAATGAAAAACAAAAATTATCTGATTTTATTGATCATCCTGTTACTTTTCGCAGGCTGCAGTCCTTCACGGGATAAATCCGTGAAAAATATCGGTGCGATGGAAAAACGTTTGTTCTCCCCGCAATCAACATCTTTCGATAAAGTAAAATGGGATAGCCTGATATCCATGTATGAAGCCTTCTGTAAACGGTTCCCAAAGGATTCCCTGGTTCCCGGTTATACCTTTAACGCGGCAAACATATCGATGAATACGGGTGACGGGCAGAGAGCGCTGACACTTTTTGAACAGATCATCAGCAAGTACCCGAATTATATCAAAGCCCCGCTTTGTCTTTTCTTCAAGGGATATGTTTATGAGAACCTGCAGCATGACCTGACAAAAGCAAAAGAATTTTACCTGCAATTCATTGAAAAATACCCCAATAATGAATTCGTCCCGGCTGCTCAGTCATCGATTCAGAATCTCGGCAAGACTCCTGAACAAATGGTGAAGGAATTTGAGGAAAAACGCAAAGCGGACAGTACCCGGCAGTCCGATTCACTGGCAAATGTTTCTGGGAAAAACCGGAAACACAGAAAGGGTTAATTGCCAGTTGACATCTTTATCTATCCAGTTCCCCGGGGTTGATGTTATCAAAAACCTACACAAATCTGTATCCAGGTAGTTTTCGTACAAAAAACCATAGAATCGAATTAACCCTTCCCTGCTAAATACTGAACGATTTTTCCAGGAAATTAGACAATTCTGACGGTGTCACATCGAGGATCAGTTTTCCTTCACTACTGTAAGATATTTTACCATTCTCTTCGGAAACGATGATCGCTGCTGCATCTGATCGTTCCGTGATCCCGACGGCGGCACGGTGGCGTAACCCGCAAATTGAAGGAATACCCGGGCTGCTGCTGATGGGCAATATGCAACGGGCAGCACGGATATTTTCTCCAAGGATGATCATTGCGCCATCATGAAGCGGGCTGTTTTTAAAAAAGATCGTCTCGATCAGGGATTCGGAAATTTTTGCATCAATGATCTGACCGGTTTCTACGTAAATGTTTAACTCACTTTTCCTGGCAATGATGATCAATGCCCCGGTCCTCGTGTCGGCCATCTTCTGGCAGGCTTTCACAATCTTGTCACTGTGTAAACCGGTCGGACCGGTGATCCTGAATTTCCAGAACAGGAACCTCCTTGGATGAGTCCGGATAATTCTCGTATTCCCGAGTAATAAAAGGAATTGCCTGATCTCCGGCTGAAAAACAACGATCAGCGCAATGAACCCCACGCTGATGAATTGACCGAGAATCTCGGTGAGCAACTCCATCTGGAAGGCTTTCACCACTTTCCATACCAGGTAAACAGCGATGATGCCGATAAATATTTTAATTGCTGCGGTTCCTTTAATAAGGTTGTAGACTTCATATAAAAGGATCGCAAACAGGAAAACGTCGATGACATCCACGATCCGGATGTTGAAAAGACCTGGAAGGGACAGAACTAAAAATGGACTAAGAATAATCGACAAGGCGAATGATGTTATTTATTATGAGGAACCAAAATTAGCATAAAAGATTTACGATTGGACGATTTACGACTTCAGATTGAATTTATTGATATACGCCTGCCTGCCGGATTTACGATTTTTAAAAATTTAATCGTCGATCGTCAATCTTACAATTCAATCGTAAATCTACAATAGTAAATCGTAAATATTTTTGTCTTTTCCATTTATAAAATCACGCAACATTAAAAAATGTTTGGATCAAATTCATGTCGATTGAATAACAAAATATACGATCTTTGCCAAAATTTTCCGGGAAATGAATACCAATTCTATTAGCCGCAAAACAGACAGAATGCCGGATGCATTCTTTAAAATAATGGCATGGATTTTCAAGGTTTTCGATCTTTTCAGGAATGCAGAAAATAAAATCGACACTATTGGGATAAAACCCGGGTTTATCGTGGTTGATTGGGGATGTGGACCGGGCAGACATATCCGAAAAGCATCAGAACTTGTTGGTGCAGAAGGATTGGTCTATGCCGTGGATATTCATGAACTTGCCATTAGCGCAGTGAACAAGATCATTGATAAATATGGCTTACAAAACGTCATTCCTGTCGTAACGGATGGGCGATCCGCTGATATAAATGACGATACGGCAGACCTGATCTATGCCCTCGATATGTTCCACATGGTAAACGATCCCAATGAATTTCTAAGGGAATTAAACAGGATTACAAAGAAAAACGGTGTTCTGATCATCGAAGACGGCCATCAGTCAAGGGCAAAGTCAAAACAGAAAATCCTGCTTTCAGGCGACTGGACCATAATCGAAGAAAAGAAACAATATTTGAAGTGCCGGCCAATTAAAGTTGCCCTGAAATATGACTCGATCAATCTCCTGTCATAGCCACCAGTTTTATCGCCTCCATCGCTTCTTTCACATCATGAACCCTCAGGATATTGACCCCTTTTAGAAGAGCAATGGTATTTAATACTGTTGTCCCGTTCAGGGCTTCGATGGGTTTTGTATGCAACACTTTATTGATCATCGATTTCCTGGAAAAACCTGCCATTACAGGATATCCTAGTTTTTTTATTTCGGTCAGACGGGACAGGATTTGAAAATTATGTTCGATCTTTTTCCCAAATCCAAAACCTGGATCAAGAATGATCTGGTCATAACCTGAAGGGAATAAAGCCAATTGTTCGGTGAAGAATCCGGTGATATCCTTTATAATATCAGTATAGTGAGGGTCGACCTGCATCGTTTGAGGAGTGCCCTGCATATGCATCATGACATAAGGAATATTATGCGATGCTACCGTTTCTATTATTTTCTCATCAAACCTTCCGCCATAAATATCATTGATCATTCCTGCCCCGTTTTCGATCGCTATAGTGGCAACAGCTGACCGGAATGTATCGACTGACAGGATACAGGATGGAAAATATTTACTGATCACCGTCAATATCGGTAATAAACGGGAAAGTTCCTGTTTCTCATCAACCGCTTTGGCCCCGGGACGAGTGGAAACGGCGCCGATATCAATGATGGAAGCTCCTTCCTTCAGCATTTTCTCTGCCTGTTTCAATTGATCCCCTACGGAAGTATAAACGCCCCCGTCATAAAATGAATCAGGCGTTACATTCAGGATACCCATTACAACAGACCGGGTGACGTCCAACAATTTACCCCCGCAATTTAATACCGGGACTTTCAATTTTTGTTTACTTTGCATGGATCATTCCGAATTATCCCAGGATATTTGCAGATCCTTGGAGACAGTAAGATTGTTTTACTGTTCATTAATAATGAAAAATCATAGTTCAAAAGTACAATCAAAACCCAAATTGTTCTTAATTTTAACCATCTATTTTCCCTGAAGACCTGAACATATGAATGAAAACCCAAATACCAGGCAACAATTTGACGAAGTGATCCGGATGTGCCGGGAGGTATATTTAGCCAAAATGCAAGATTATGGCAGCTCATGGCGTATTTTACGCAATCCTTCCCTGACCGACCAGATCTTCATCAAGGCAAGCCGGATCAGGAGTATTGAAGAAAAAGGGATACAGAAAATTGAAGAGGGAATACGGTCCGAATATATTGGAATAGTAAACTATTCCGTGATCTCACTAATTCAACTGGAATTGTTGAAGAATGAGAATCTCAATCTCAATAAAGAAGAAGCAGAACATTTATACAATAAATACATCCATGCTGCACAGGATCTCATGCTAAAGAAAAATCATGATTATGGGGAAGCATGGAGGGAGATGCGTTTGAGTTCCCTCACGGATATCATCATGATGAAACTAATGAGGATCAAGCAAATTGAAGACAATCAGGGGAAAACATTTGTTTCGGAAGGAGTGGAATCAAATTATTACGATATAATTAATTATTCCATTTTTGCGTTAATCAGGATGGGAATATAAGTGTTAGCATATAGGGAAGATTCAAGAGTCCATTACGAATTACGAGAAAATGCTGAGGGTATGAAGATTTTACGAAACGTTTGCCGGATCATCGTCGGAATGGTTTTTATCTTTTCCGGCTTTGTAAAAGGAGTTGATCCTTTAGGTTTTGTCTATAGGATGGAAGATTATTTCTACGCTTTTGGTATCACATGGGCAGTGCCATTTTGCCTGTACCTTACAATCTTTCTCTGTGCACTGGAATTTGTAATCGGGGTCAGTCTTCTTTTTAATCTCTGGATCCGGGGTACTGCATGGATACTTCTGCCTATGCTGACGTTTTTTACTTTCCTCACATTTTTCGATGCGGTCTACAACCTCGTACCCGATTGCGGCTGTTTCGGGGATGCGATTAAAATTACCAATCTTCAGACATTTTTGAAGAATCTGGTTCTTATGGCATTGGTAATGCCCATCTTTGGATCCCAGAAAAAGTTCAAAGGGCTTCTGTCACGTACTTCCGAAATTATCGTTCTTATTTTTGTTTTTCTCTGTTTCACCGGGATGCAGATTTATTCATACCGTCATCTTCCATTGATTGATTTCATGGACTGGAAAGTAGGTAACCAGGTGAATAGGACCGATCTAAAACCGGTTAAATTTTATGTGATCTACAAAAATAAAAAGACCGGGGAAGAGAAAGAATTTATTCCACCGAATTATCCATGGAATGATTCCGTGTGGATGAAACAATGGGTTTACCAGGGTCAGAGGGTCGAAGATCCGAATAAGGATAAGGCGATGATCCTGCGTGTAGAAAATGAAAAGGGAGCCGATATCACAAGCAGTATAGTTGATAACCCGGATTTCCAGTTCATATTGGTAGCCTATGAACTCTATATAACCAATAAAGAAGCCTTTCACAAAATTTTACCATTCTATAAGAAAGCAATCGCGGATGGCTATTCTTTTGTCTGTCTGACCAACTCCCTGAACGATGAAATCAGAAAATTCAAACTTGATAATGGGATTGCATTTGATTTTTATAGTGCCGACGATGTTGTATTGAAGACAATGGTGCGATCAAACCCCGGCCTGATCCTGATCAGGCATGGAGTCGTCCTGGCCAAATGGCATTATAATGATTTCCCTTCCTACGAAGATGTCGTGAAAAAGTTCGGAAAACCTTAGTTATGGGAAGATTTATCCTGAAACGCCTCTTTTATGGAATTCTTGTTCTTCTCGGAGTAATCGTCATCAATTTCTTCCTGTTTAATATCCTTCCCGGAGATCCTGCAAGAATGATGCTTGGCCAGCGTGCGGATATCGCCTCGGTGGAAGCGATCAACAGGGATCTCGGAAGAGACAGACCCGTGATCATTCAATTCTTGAATTACCTTAATGACCTGTCTCCCATATCCTTGCACAATCCTTTCGGTCAAAAGAGCTACTGGTATCTGGATCCTTCAAAATACACTTCTGCTGTAAAGCTCTTCCCATTGTCCAAAAACAAAGTGCTGGTTTTGAAGAAACCTTATCTCAGGCGTTCATACCAGTCCAACAGAAATGTTTCGGAGATCCTGTCGGATGGATTTATCAATACAATGATCCTGGCATTTGTTGCCATGACATTTGCCGTTTTTTTAGGAATCATCATAGGAATTATCTGTGCGATAAAGAAGAATAGCTTCATTGACAGGATCTCGATCGTATTCTCCGTTCTTGGGATGTCTCTTCCTTCTTTCTTTGCAGCTATTCTGAACGCATGGATATTCGCTTATGTGTTAGCCGGGATCACACATCTGAACATGGCCGGGAGCCTTTATTCCGTCGATGATTTTGGGAATGGCGAATACCTTGACCTGAAAAATCTGATTCTCCCCGCCTTTACCTTGGGGATCAGGCCACTGGCAATCGTTGTTGTGCTGACAAGGAATTCACTGCTCGATGTGCTTTCCCAGGATTACATAAGAACAGCAATGGCTAAAGGGTTAAGCAATTTCAGGATTATAATGAAGCATGCAATGAAAAATGCATTGAATCCCGTTGTAACGGCAATTTCCGGTTGGCTTGCTTCCTTACTGGCAGGAGCTGTATTTGTAGAATATATTTTTGACTGGAAAGGAATCGGGGTTGTCATTGTAAATGCACTTGAAAAATATGATTTTCCGGTGGTAATGGGAGCTGTTCTTTTTATTTCAATCATCCTCGTGATCATCAATATACTTGTTGACATTGTATATGGAATGCTTGACCCGAGGGTTAGAGTTCAGGGTTGAGACTGGGGAAATCGGGAGTCATCAAAGTTATTAGGGTTATAAAATCAAAAAAGCAATCATCATTAAAATAAGAAATACTTATCTGTCATGAGAAAGAAAATTGTTGCAGGAAACTGGAAAATGAATAAAACCTTTGGTGAAGCTGAGAAATTGATAGCAGACATAGCAGCATCACTAGAAGGGATGGAATTAAAGGATACGGAGGTGATCCTTTGCCCTCCGTTTGTCTATCTTGAAATGGCCACAGATATTGCAGAGGAAAGCAAGTTCAGGGTCGGAGCTCAAAATATGAATGATCATGACCTGGGCGCTTTCACAGGTGAAATTTCGGCTATCATGCTAAATTCATTGGACGTAAAATATGTCATTATCGGACATTCGGAACGCAGGCAGCATTATAATGAGAACCATGAATTCCTTGCAGGAAAAGTGAATGCAGCGATCCGGCATCAAATTCAACCGATCTTTTGTTGCGGTGAAATCCTGGCGGAAAGAGAAGCAGGAACCCACTTTACAATCGTTAAAAAGCAACTGGATGATTCAGTGTTTCAATTACTGCCGGAACATTTTAAACAGGTCATCCTGGCATATGAACCGGTATGGGCTATCGGAACAGGGGTAAATGCCACCCCGGAGCAGGCACAGGAAATGCATTTGTATATCCGTGAGACGATCGCAGAGAAATATGACAGGCAAATAGCAGATGACACAACAATCCTTTATGGAGGAAGCTGTAATTCAAAAAATGCCCGCGAACTTTTTATTCAACCGGATGTCGATGGAGGACTTATAGGAGGCTCCTCCCTGAAAGCGGATGAATTCATCGCTGTCGTTACTTCACTTTAGCATATGGATTATATTGGTTTATGTATCCGGGATCTCGATGAAGAATCAGGCGCTATCCTGATGTTCAAACTTTCTGAAGAAGGGTTTGAAAGTTTTGAAGAGAAAGAAAATGAAATATGGGCTTTTATTCCTGAATCCCGTTATCATCCGGTAAGAATTCACCGCATCCTTGAGCAGAGTGGAGCAGAAGCTGAGGTTACACACTTTCCTGAACAAAACTGGAACCTGGAATGGGAGAAAAATTATCAACCTGTCGAAATTTCAGGTATTTGTCGCATCAGGGCTCCATTCCATCAGCCTGAATCGGGTTGGCAGTACGAGATCATCATCGAACCGAAAATGTCATTCGGAACTGCACATCATGAGACAACAGCAATGATGCTTGAGCTCATGCTGGCAATGGATTTCACCGGTAAAAAAGTACTGGATATGGGTTGCGGGACCGGTATCCTTGCCATTCTCGCTGATAAAATGAATGCAGAAAAAATAATTGCGGTCGATAGTGATGAATGGGCATTTAATAATGCAGTGGAAAATATCCGAAAAAATAATGCGGATAAAATCGACGTTATCTTTGGGGGAATGAAGGATATTCCGGTTGATGGTTTTGACAATATCCTTGCTAATATCAACCGGAATATTATCCTGGAGCAATTCGATGATTATTACAGGCTTTTAAATGAAAACGGCGGAATACTATTAAGCGGGTTTTATGAAACTGATTTCGCACTTATCAGGGACCATGCAACAAAGTCAGGTTTCCATTTCATTTCTTTCCTTCTGAAAAACCAATGGGTAGCTGCAAAGTTCGGAAAATGAAAATAAATACCAATACGTGCTTTTCTTTCATCCTGGTTCTTATTTTTTTTCTTGCATTTTCTTCTTCTGCTTCCGCACAGAAACTTGAACGGTTCTCCGGTGATTCCACAAAATTTATAGGTGAGCTTAATACATTATTTTCAAACCTGGTCGGAAATGAGGAAAAAATGACCCATAAGCTGATGGAGGACTTTATTCAGAAATGGAACCAGGAGCAATATAATCCATCCAAAAAACAAATCATTTACCTGTTATGCAACAAGATGTTGAAAAAGCGTATGAGGAACTTTCCTGATTTTTTCAACTATATCAGCGCAGTTGACATTTTTATCAATACCCATCAACCCGATGATGCTTTTTATGATTGGTCGGATATATTGAAAATGCTTATCAGCAATAAAAACAGCCGTGCTTTTACCACTTTTCTTGAATCGACAATAGATCTTTTCAGGGATGATTGCATTTACGAATCCAACTCAAGCCAGTGGAAAATCCTACAGCCGGTATATAGATTTATTAAAGATACTGTGCCTTTCATTACTTTTAATAAATCAGATCTTGTTTGCCGTTCCAATGGTGACAGCGTTATGATATTTGCCACTCAGGGAATATTCTATCCCCTTTCAAATCTATGGATCGGTAAAGAAGGCAGGGTAGATTGGAGGCGTTCCGGCCTTGATCCTCAGAAAGTTTATTCGGATTTGAATAACTACCGGATCCAATTGAAATACGCAAAAGTAACGGCAGATTCTGTTATATTTCATAATAATACCTATCTTTCAATACCATTACTGGGAAAATATACAGATAAGATCCTTATCGATGTTCCTGAAGAAAAAGCCTCCTATCCGCGCTTTGCTTCCTATGATAATCTGGTAGGGATAAAAGAGTTGTTCAGGAATATCGATTATCTGGGCGGATTTGCAATGGAAGGAGCCAAAGTTATCGGATCCGGTGATAACACCCGTCCTGCCCAGCTGGTTTTTAAACAAGAGCCCCAGGGTGTTGTTACCCTTCGCTCGAAAGCTTTTATCATCCGTCCTGACAGAATCAATTCCGGTATTGCATCCATTACTATATATCATGACAATGACTCGATCTATCATCCGGGTCTTCAGATGAAATACATGGATGAGAAAAAGGAACTGACACTCAGTGGAGATGAGAGAGTCAGCACCATCAACCCGTGGTATGATTCCTGGCATAAAATTGAAATATACTGCGAAGCGTTTTCCTGGAAAATGAATGAGCCCAAAATCGACTTTGAGATGATGAAAGGTCCTAATATGACAGGGAAAGCTGTATTTGAATCCAGCAATTATTATTCGCAACAACGATACGAGAGACTGCAAGGACTGGATGAATTTAATCCGTTGTATGTCATTAAAAGATACCTGGGACTGAAAAAGAGTAACGAATTTACACTGGATGAACTTTCCACCTATATGAAAAAGGCGCCCCCGGAGGTGGAATCCATTATTCTGACTCTGGCTACAAAGGGATTTCTTATTTATGATTATGATAATAAAATTGCAAAAGTCAAGGAGAAACTTTTCGATTATGAGAAAGCAAAAAACAGACAAACCGACTATGATGTTCTTTTCTTCAGCTCTTCGGTCACGGCAAAAAGCAATGGAATTCTCAACCTTGACAATTTTGACCTGAAAATACAAGGTGTACCGAAAGTCTTCCTCAGCGATTCACAGCAAGTATATATTTATCCTGTAAACCAGGAACTGGTACTGAAAAAGGACAGGGACTTCCTGTTCTCAGGAAAGATCGAAGCAGGATTATTTGATTTTTTTGCTAAGGAATGTTCATTTGAATATGAAAAGTTCAAGCTTAACCTGTCGGCCATAGATTCCATGAGCTTGTATGTCAGGAGCCGGACGAAAGATCCCAAAACGCAGCAGTATCCTCTTGTCAGGGTTAAAACAGTGATAACAGGGTTGAGCGGAGAACTTTTAATTGATGATCCCAAAAACAAATCAGGGTTGAAACGGTTCCGATCTTACCCGGTCTTTACCAGTAAGAATGACGCTCTCGTCAATTGGGAGAGGAAAACCATCGCAAACGGAGTCTACAAAAAAGATAAGTTTTTCTTCAAAGTTTCTCCTTTCACGATTAAAAACCTTGGAACGATCCCGACCGATAGTATTCAATTCAAAGGCTCATTAATCTCCGGGGGAATTTTCCCTGATATTGAACAGCCTCTTGTTTTACGTCCTGATTACTCCATGGGCATTGAAAAAGTCACCGATGAAAAAGGATTACCGCTTTACGGGGGGAGAGGTATATTTATATCGAAGATTGACCTCAGTAATTCCGGATTAAAAGGGGATGGTAAAGTAAATTTTCTTAATTCCGCCTCTTTCTCCGACAATTTTATTTTCTATCCTGATTCTATGAGGACAATAGCCAGGAATATTATTCAGACGGAGGTCATTGCAGCGGTTGAATTCCCATCAGTTCATGGTGATTCGGTAAATGAATTATGGCTGCCTTATAAAGATTCAATGATCATGCAGACGACACGGAAAGACCTGGCAATGTACAATGATAAGTCGGGGTTTGCAGGTCATCTTTCGCTGACCCCGCAGGGACTGACCGGTGAAGGCCGGGTGAAGATCAGGGATGCGGAAATGGATTCCAAACTATTCCAGTTCAAGCAAAAGACCTTCGATGCCAATATCGCTAATTTCCGAATTAAAGCCTATAATCTTGCCGACCTTTCTATTTCCACAAAAAATTATCAGACACATTTTGATTTTGAAAAGGGCCGTGGCCAGTTCAAATCCAATATCGGGATATCAAAGGTTGAATTTCCATTCAACAAGTACATTTGTATGATGGACCGGTTTGACTGGTCGATCGATAACGCAGAAATCTTATTGTACAATGAACACAGCCTAAAGGTTGCAAGTGCAGATACAATGAGTCTTGCAAAGTTGATCGATTTTGACTTTGGCGGCTCCGAATTCGTCTCTGTCCACCCGGACCAGGATTCACTTCGGTTCTTTGCATTATCGGCCCGGTATAACCTTAAAACCAACGTTATTTATTGCCAGGATGTGAAAATTATTAAGGTTGCTGATGCCGGGATATTTCCTGACTCGGGTAACATCTGCATTCTGAAAAATGCGCAGATCGAGCCATTAAAAAGGGCTGCCATCATCACGAATACTATCACCAAATACCACAATTTCTATAATTCGAATATAACCATTCATTCCAGGAAAAAATATTCCGCTTCGGGAAATTATGATTATACAGATCGCATTGGAAAACGTGAACAGATAAATTTCGGGAAGATCGAAGTGGATTCAGTTGGCCAGACTTACGCAAATGGGTTTATTCCCGATTCGGCCAATTTCAGGCTCAGTCCTGAATTTGCCTTTGCAGGAGATATAGACCTTAAAGCCAGTCGCAAAGATCTTGAGTTTGAAGGTGGCTTCAAATTAATCACCGACTGTTTCAGATATAATGATGCATGGGTAAAGTTTAAGACTATTGTCAATCCTGGAAATGTCCAGATCCCGCTTACCGATCCGGTTCTTGACCTCAATAGGGAAAAGCTGACGGTGGGGGTTCTTTATTCGAACAGGGAGAACAGGATCTATCCGTCGATGTTTTCCAAACGGGAAACATTTAGCGACAGTGTCATGATCTCATCGTCTGGGATCCTTGATTATGCTCCGGGGTCAGGAGAATTCAGGATAACAGGACGTTCAAAAGGGAAGAATCAAACCGGAAAAGAGAATTTTTTATCATTGAATACCTCAAATTGTAAGATTTATGCCGAGGGGAAGATCAATATGGGGATGAATTCCGGTGCGCTTAAAATGGAAGCTTACGGTAATCTTGACTATTTTATTATTCCGGATTCCACACAGTCAAATGTTTCTGTGGCTCTTAATTTTCCTTTCTCGGAATCTGCCCTGGGCAAATTTACTACCCAGCTCGGTTCTATTAATCTTAACGGTATTACCATTTATAATACACCCTACTTGATTGCAATGAGGAATTTTCTTGAACCCAAAGAATTCGATAAGTTGAAATCGGAGATGGAAATGACAGGGAAATTCAAGAAATTCCCGGATGTATTAAACAGGACATTATTCCTTGCAGAGGTTCACTTCAGATGGGATTCAGTCAATAAAGCATGGGTGTCCTACGGACCAATCGGCATCGGAAATATTATGAAAAGCCAGGTGAACAGGTATGTTAAAGGTATTATTGAGTTTTCAAAGAAGAGAACGGGTGATGATTTTACGATCTTTCTCGAGCTGACAAAAAACGATTGGTATTTCTTTAATTACCGGAATAATATCATGCAGGCGCTCAGCTCCAACCTGGAATTCAATGATCTCATAACAAATGCAATGAAATCAAAATCAGAACAGAGACGAGTGAATGATATTTCAAAGGGATACCGTTATGTTATCTCGACTGAAAGGAAGAAACGGGATTTCCTGAGAAAGTATGAAACTGGTGAAGACTAAATCTGCAACGGTACAATACCGGATGATAAATAACTTTGTGCTAATCAAATCGCAATACCTATGTCCTGGTTGCTCCTTCTGGAAATAATCCTTGCATACCTTATCGGTTCGATTCCTTCAGCCGTATGGGTTGGTAAACTTTTTTACAGAATTGATGTAAGGAAATATGGGAGCGGGAATGCAGGGGCAACAAATGTGATAAGGATACTGGGCTATAAGGCAGGTATCCCTGTTCTTCTATTTGACATATTTAAAGGGTGGTTTGCTGTCCAGTTGGCGATCCTGTTTCCACATGCTTTGTTATCAGCAGAATGGATCACTTATCTCAGGATCGTTCTTGCTGTTGCTGCCGTCACTGGACATATTTTCCCAATCTATGCCGGGTTTAAAGGGGGAAAAGGAGTGGCTGTCCTTGCCGGGGTTGGAATTGCTCTTTATCCCCTCGCATTAGTGATTGCTCTGGGGATCTTTATCATTTCTTTGATTCTTTCAAGATATGTATCGCTTTCTTCTATTATAGCTGCGGTTGTTTTTCCATTCATTGTAGTCTTTTTATTGAGGGAAACAAATATGGGAATGATTATCCTGGCGATACTGGTCGGTATATTTGTCCCGATATCACACAAAAAAAATATACATCGTCTTTTAAAGGGCCAGGAAAACAAATTCCTTTTCAAAAGAAAAAAAAGTAATGATCAGACGCTGGTAAAATAATGCACTTATAATATGAAAAAAGATTTTACTCTTGCATATTTGAAAAAATAGTAACTTCATAGCGGGAAAAATCCTCTCAATTTTTATAACGTAAACATTTAAAACCGTATAGCATGAAATTTATTGTTTCCAGTACCCTGTTGCTGAAAAACCTGCAGGCCATCAATGGTGTGATCAATAGCAGTAATACTTTACCCATTCTTGATGATTTTCTTTTTGAGCTGAAAGAGAATGAACTTTCAATTACTTCGTCCGATCTGGAAACCACGATGAGTGTAACACTTATTCCGGATAAAACAGATGAGACCGGAAGCATTGCCATTCCTGCCAAGATACTGGTTGATACGTTAAAGACTTTTGCTGATATTCCTGTATCATTTTCCATCAATGATGATACTCTCCTAATCGAGATCTCAGCAGGAGAGGGGAAATACAGACTTTCAGGTCATAAAAGTGATGAGTATCCGCGTACTCCCATACTGGAAGAAACTACAGCCATTGAGCTGAATTCCTCGGTCGTGGCGAATGCCATTAATAAAACTTTATTTGCTACCGGCAATGATGAGTTGAGGCTGGTTCTTTCCGGAGTTTTCTGTGAACTTTCCCCGGATGATGTGACCTTTGTAGCTACCGATGCACACAAACTTGTTCGTTACAAACGGACCGATGCAAAATCAACGGATTCGGCCTCTTTTATATTACCAAAAAAACCTCTTAACCTTCTGAAAACCATTCTTGCTTCCCAGGATATACCTGTGAAAATAGAGTATAATCTTACCAATGCTTTCTTTTCATTTAGCAATATAAATCTGATTTGCAGGTTGATCGACGGAAAATATCCGAATTACGACGCAGTGATCCCGGCAGAAAATCCCAATAAAATGGTGATTGACCGGATCTTACTATTAAACACCATTCGTCGTGTTGCGATATTCGCCAATCAATCTACGCACCAGATCAGGTTCAAAATTTCAGGGAAAGAACTTGTATTATCGGCAGAAGATATTGATTTCTCAAACGAAGCTAAAGAAAGGCTAACCTGTACTTATGAGGGAGATGACATGGAAATCGGATTTAATTCGAAATTCATGCTGGAAATGCTGAATAATATCGATACAGACGAAATCAAGCTTGAAATGTCAGCTCCCAACAGGGCAGGAATCTTATTACCCGTGGATAACAAGAACAAAGATGAGGACATCCTGATGCTTGTTATGCCGGTAATGCTCAATAAATAAAAAAGTCCTGTGAATTAACAGGACTTGAAATGCACTCTAGTATTCAAAGAACGTTAGTCCTTTTTAACATTGATTGCTTTTTTACCCCTTTTGTCTTCCGTGATATCAAAAGAAACCTGGTCATTTTCGCGGACTCTGTCAATTAAACCACTGACATGGACGAAAATGTCCTCCTGGGTCTCATCTTCAACAATAAAACCAAATCCTTTTCTCTCATTGAAAAACTTTACTTTACCTGTTGACATAATAAATAAGAATTAAAATTAACTTTGCGAATATACAACTAAATTTCAAAAACTAACTTTGACTTATTTAAATATTAGGTTTTTTTAGCATAATTTTTCTTAATTTTGAAAATATTCCTTGTTTTTTTGAATATTTTTCCCGTCAAATTCAGGTCATTTAACTAAAAATTCTTATTATGAAAGAGATTTCCTTAAACCTTGACAACCTCAATGAAGTATTCCCTTCTGATTTTACGGAGGAGCAAAAAGCAAAAGCAAAAACCTTGTTTCTTAAAAAGCTGGCAGGGGAGGCCCATCGTTTTTATGCGGGAAAAACCCAGGTGGTACCTAAAGCTCCGGTCATTGGATTCAATTGGTTTAATGTTTGGTACACCCCAGGTGTATCAACTATTTCTACCACTGTCCGGGATAATAATGATGCTTCCTTCGAATTGTCGAACCGGGGTAATCTGGTTGCCGTCGTTAGCGATTCTACACGTGTTCTGGGCGATGGTGACTGTACACCTGCAGGTGGATTAGGTGTTATGGAAGGAAAGGCTTTCCTGATGAAATACCTGGGTGGAGTTGATGCTGTTGCATTATGTATCGACAGTAAAGATGCAAATGGTAAAAATGATCCTGACCGGATCATTCAATTTGTCAAAATGTGCCAGCATAGTTTTGGAGCTGTCAACCTGGAAGATATTTCCCAACCGAATTGTTACAAGGTCCTTGATGTTCTCAGGGAAGAATGCGATATCCCTGTATGGCATGACGATGCGCAGGGAACTGCTTGTGTCACATTGGCAGGCTTGATCAATTCGTTGAAACTGGCAGGCAAAAAAATTGGCGATGTTAAGATCGTCCTGTTCGGAGCGGGCGCTTCCAATACAACGATTGCCCGCCTGCTTATTGCAGACGGTGCAGATCCGGCAAAAATGATCATGTTTGACACGAAAGGATCCCTTCATAAAAATCGCGGGGATATTAAAGCTGATCCGCGCTTTTACAGGAAATGGGAACTTTGCTTATCAACAAATCCCGGGATGATCCTCACAATGGAAGAAGCCATGCAGGGAGCGGATGTCCTGATTTCTTTATCAACTCCGGGCCCTGAAACTGTCAAACGGGAATGGATAAGGGTAATGGGGAAAAAATCCATTGTTTTTTGCTGTGCCAACCCGGTCCCTGAAATTTATCCGTATGCGGCCAAGGAAGAGGGTGCCTATATCGTTGCTACCGGACGGGGTGATTTTCCGAACCAGGTCAATAACTCCATCGGTTTTCCCGGGATCCTCAAAGGCGCTCTCATGGTGAGGGCACGGAAGATCACCGACAACATGGCCATTGCAGCGGCCCATTCACTGGCAAGTTATGCCGAAAAACGGGGGATTAATGTTGAAAATATCGTTCCGAATATGCAGGAAGCCTCCGTATTTCCTCAAGAATCGGCTGATGTTGCAATGCAGGCAATCAAAGATGGTGTGGCACGGATCCAAATGACACATGAAGAAGCCTTTCAAAGGGCAAAAAAAGATATCGAATACTCCAGGGAGCTCACGAAATCAATGATGGATAACGGATTTATCCAGCAACCCCCTATCGAAATGATAAAGTCAGCGCTGGATTGGGCTATTCAGAAAGTACAGTGAGGAAATACCAGATTTAAACGGATCGTTTTCAGGGTCCGATATTTAAAGTTCCATTAATATTCAAATGGTACCCCGGATTAATGGTCAGTGATCCTCCATTTCCTGCAACCGAAAGGTTATTACAACCCAACCCCTGGTTCGAGACAGTAGGCATATTGGAAAGGCCGGAAGGGATCGTCACACTTTCGCTTAACATCGGAATTCCATACGGGCTCCAGTTTAGGGAATTTTTCCAATTAATACTTGCAGCCCCCGTCCAGGTTTTTAAATGATTTACAGCTGTCACGGTATCTGTTGCAGGAGTAGAAAATGCCTGTGGACATGACCCATATTGAACGACTGCCCGGTAATTCCATACTCCGGTAGTATCCGGGGTCGTAGAATAAGTCGGATTAGTATTCGAAATATCAACATATCCTCCTCCGTTTAATTGCTTTTGCCATTTAATAACATTTCCTACATAGCCGTTCAATATAAGAGTTCCAGTCGGACTTCCAAAAGTAATATTTGAACTGCCTGAAACGGTTCCTCCGACAAACCCTGAACTAATTTGTCCACTATGATAATAAGTTGCTGTAGGCATATCATTTAATGGAAAATAGGTAGACCCATCATAAAAACTATCCCAGGTGCCTGATGTATCTGTATTGAGAAAATAAAGGGGAGAGGTGCCGTTGATATAATTGAATCCTATGGTAGCAAGGGTACTTCCGTCTGGAAGACTATCTCCGAAAGCAGAACTCCATTCTAACCTTACTGCACACAATGATCCATGGCCAGGGATATGAAGACTGTTGTTATTAATATATCCTAATGACGGGTTAGGTGCAATCAGGGAATGGTTATAGGTCATGATTGTTGAATCGTAGACAATTTGAAGCTCAAGAGCATAGATATGTTTAAAACCTGAATCAATGACGGGAACGGTTATAGTTGAACCCGGACACGCATAGGCTGTTCCTACACTTGTATGAGGCGCAATTTGTGTCAAAGGCGAATCCTGGGCGGATAATGAACAGGATATGCTCAAAAGGAAGACGGGTAATAAGAATTTGCTTAAAGTAAATTGCTTTTTCATGGTGTTCGAAAAATTTATTTATACGAAGTAATTTAGTTTATGATGCCCGGGATTTAGAAATATTTTGCAAATTTACCTTAAATCAACTGTTTATAGCGTTGTTTTTTAAGAAATAATTTTGGAGGATCTTCGGATTAACTAGGTATATGTAGTTTACAAGGATTATTTCTTTTATTTCATGTTCTTGCTTCTTTTTGTTAATTTCAGTAATGCAGCTCCATGGGGCTGCACCATCATCTCAAAACTGAGATCCACAACACCAAGATCTTTCTGTCGCCATAGATCACGCATGTCAGCATAACCGGAAATGGTAAGATCTTTTAAGTCAACAGGAATATTCAATGGTTTCAATGTGAGATTAAAAAGTCCAACGGCTTTACTTCCATCTTCCAGGTCTTTTACCCAGATCTCATAATTGCTGTTGCTTTTCACCTGAACTGCTTGCCTTCCCAATGGATCCTGATCTACTGCCAAAACCTCATCATTCGTTAATAAATTAATGGTAAAAGGATCCAGCCGGCTAAGGTCACACCCGATAAGTAAAGGAGCCGAAAGCAGGCACCATAGGGAAATATGGGTATACTGTTCACCTGGTGTTAAACGGGTAGAATGTAAATATGGTCCCCAACCTACGAACCCAAGGACCAGCATATCAGGGTCATTCCATCTTGAAGGGGCAGCAAATGGAGAGCATTTGTTTTGACTGAAGCCAATTCCGGACATACTTTCCCAGGTGTCTTCAATATCACCTGTCGTCCGCCATGAGTTTCCATCTACCTCTGCACCCCACTTCCAAACATCCCCCATCCCGTATTGACACAAACTATAATGGATATCCCTGGTCACTTTCCTGATCGCATTTTTCATAACTGTATACGGATGTTTGAATTGTTGTGTTGTAACCGGGTTTGGACAAATAGTATCATAGGAACACCAGTCATATTTAAGGTAATCAATACCCCACCCGGCATAAACCCTGGCGTCCTGTTCTTCAAAGGAATAGCTGCCTTCGTAACCACCGCAGGTTTTTGGCCCCGGAGATGAATAGATCCCGATTTTTAATCCCAGCGAATGTACATAGTCACACAAACTTTTCATATCGGGAAATTTTGAATTGGCCAGAATTTGCCTATCCTTGTCATGGGTGTCTTCCCATCCGTCATCAATATTAATATAGGTCCATCCATGATCCGACAAGCCACTTGATTTCATATATTCAGCCGACTGACGGACTTTTTTATCACTAACACTCAATCCCCAACAATTCCAACTGTTCCATCCGAGAGGTGGGGTGAGAGATATCTTATTACCGACTACGATTTTCAGATCTCGGGAAGCAGAGCCAACGGAATTTTCAACTTTCAACCTTACTATGTAATCTCCTTTTTTATCCATGGAACCGGTGATTATCCCAGTCACCGTATCGATCTTCAAACCCTTTGGCAGATTATCAGCGTAATATTTCAAAGGTGACTTACCGGTAGCAGCGACTTTGAACAAAAACGGTGACCAGGGACGAACTCCAAAGATCTTCGCACCATTGATCCTTGGAAAATCCGGAACTTTTGGCGTTAAAATATAGGGCGTTTCTGCCTGGCCGGTTATTTCCCTGCCTGAATTATCTTCTGTAAAGGAGATAACGAAAAGGACCGGTTGTGAGAAATCAGTTTTAAATATAACAGAATCTGCAAGTTTGGTTTGTTTTTTTAATGAGATATCCCTGGATTGTTCGAAGATCGTATTTCCATTTTGATAAAGAATTGCTTTAATCCTGAGTTTCCCTTTGAAATCTTCTTTTCCGGATGTATTATCAAGGGAGTACTTCTTCTTTAGCAGGCTGTCACCAATGAAAGAAAAGGGTTCATCCTGAAGTTCAATGTTAATATAGTCACCGATATCTCTCATGGAGATCAGGTACGGAGATGAAAACATGCCTCCTAAACCACCCTGGTCAAACACTCTGATGGCAATCACGTTTTCTTTATCCCAAAGAATTCGCGGATCACTGACAGGCAGGATATACCTTCGCCTGAGGTTCCATTTCCCCTTAATTTTAATGAAATCGGCAGTAGCATTTTTCTCCCGGAAAAGGGTTTTTCCATTTTCCCCGATCAATTCACCATTGAGAAATACCTGATCACAATCATCGATCTTCCCGAGGACGATCTGGATACTATCTTTCAGATAAGCATTTTCTCTGATGGAGGAAGGGATCACAACCCTTTTCCTGTACCATGCAAATCCGTCATATCCTTTGAATCCTTGCTCTTCCCATGGTTTTACGGGTAGAATTGTTCCCCAATTCGAATCAATAAAATCAGGTGCGGCCCAGGCAAGGGCATCTCCGGTCTTGAATTTCCACGATCCTGTAAGATCCACAAAAGCAGACTCATGCCTCATTGAACAGGAAGAAACTAGCAATGAAGTAATGATGCCCATCAGAAATGTACTTTTTGTCATAATTGTAAATTTTGAAAGGGTTTGTCCAAAAGTCTTTGTGATCGTTGTGTAAGACATAGTGACCTTTGTGGTTAATTTATAAAACGATAACCACAATGAACACTAAGAATGCACAAAGCACACAATACAAGAAAAAATTATGTTCACAATACTTTATAGTTAGCCCCTGGTTTGGTTAATTATCCGTGATCACCTTTTTAATGAACAGCCCAAATATTTCATGACCGATATTTAAGGTTGGCGAAAGTCTGATAATTATAAAATGATGGTACCAGCAATAGATAATAGTGATCCATTTGAACCCGGGATTGAACAACCAATGCCGGAGTATTTGCTTTTTATTAAAAACGGATGGTGAATTCGCCTGTTCTTTCCGTGTGATCATTTCACCGGCAGATCGTTGTTGTGAGATGGTAGCTGCCAGCTTTGGGTTCATTGACCATCCTTTTCCCCTGATGGTTGTTTTTAACTGGTATGTATAATAGGTGAGAGGAAACAATCCATTTTTCTTCAGGAATTCAAGGAGGCCGGCGCCATCAAAATAATTGACATGATTGATGAGCAATTCCGAAGGTTTTTCGCTTAGTTTCCAACGTACATAGTGTCCCCAGACATCTTCATGCCCATTTGGTGTGATAAAAAGAAACAAGCCATTATCGCTTAAATGATCTACCACATTATCTATTACTTTCGAAATGTCCGTCACGTGTTCGAGAATATCACGGGCTATAATGAGATCATATTTTCTGTTCCCTGCTTGCTCAATATTTTCAGGTGTGCCTTTGAATGCAAGGGACCCATGGGCTTCCCTGTTATTCCTGAGAACCTCTTCAACAATATCAACAACTGTGATCCTGCAATCCGGGAAGATAAACTGCATTCCCGCTCCAAAATAACCGGAACCTGGTCCGAATTCGAGGATCGTTTCCGGATTAAATCCTCTTCGTTTTATTTGGGATGCAAATAAGATCCCACGCCGGTAATTGCGGATAAGGTTTCGTTCCTGCTCTTTTATTGAAGTATTGATGATCTCCTCAAGGTAATATGCATTGCATCCGGTTTCCGTGGCTTCTGACGTCAGCATTGGGTCCAGCTGAATATGTCCGCATTTGGTACATTTGACAATATCCGAATGTTGCAGATCCCAGAAATCGGTCTCAGCAATACTTAAAGCCCCGGTAAAACCACACATCCGGCAGGGTTGCCTTCTGGTAATGAGTTTTCCGGTAAAAGGTCTGGGGAAATTGATTTTTTTGAGAAAGTATTTGAGCATGATCACCAAAGGTAATATTAAACGCCAAGAAATGCAGGATCTATGAAGTTTTTGGAGGAAAAGCTTTAAGTCTCTGAGGGTCAATATAAGTCGGCGAGTTTTTCGGGGCTTTACCTTTTTTAACGTCATGGTAATAGTTATAGGTTAAGGGTTCAGCCGAATCATCAATGATATCACCATCGACTACATTACCAATAAACAGGATATGGGTTCCGAGATCGAAAGAGTTAATCACTTCGCATTCCAGCCATCCGATGGTATCTGTAAGCAATATTGGCGCCCCTGTTTTGCCGGTCATGTATTTGAAATTTCCGAATTTCTCTATCTCTTCTCCGGATCTGTAACCAAAAGTTCCGATGATATCGGGATGATAGTCCTGCCTAAGGATTGAAATGGCGAAAACCTTACCCTCCCTGATAATTTCCGTGGTATAATTATTTTTATGACTGGCCACGGCAAACTGAGGCGGTTCAGAAGTGACCTGGAACACGGTATTGGAGATAAAGCCATTCACCTTTGATCCATTGTTAGAACCTACAACATAAAGTCCGTAAGTGATTTTAAATAATACATTAAGATTCATAAAGATATTTGTTAATTGACCTGATCACTGAAAAAGCTCAATACTCCTTGCTGGCGCGCGTCTCCCTTGCTGGCGCGCGTCTCCCTTGCTGGCGCGCGTCTCCCTTGCTGGCGCGCGTCTCCCTTGCTGGCGCGCGTCTCCCTTGCTGGCGCG
>CAIYUC010000185.1 GCA_903929315.1 uncultured Bacteroidales bacterium | reverse complement strand
TCATTCTTCATTGTTAATCTGGCATCTGAATTCTACTCCTGATAAAAGTAGTTTATTTCCGGATTATCATTAGGGAAATGATTATCCATAGTATCTTCCGGATCATGATCATCATTTTCGTCTTCTTCATCCTCCCATTCAAAAATTATTCTTTGTGGCCCTGCCTTCCGGTAATAAATGGCAAGGATGAGTCCTGCAAGCAATCCCATGAGGTGTGATTCCCACGAAATCCTTTCACGGGGAAAAAACTGGGGGAAAACACCCCAAACCATTCCTCCATACAGAAATGCAATAAGCAGGGTAATGGCCATCAACTTTGCATCCCTGCGAATGATTCCGCTGAAAAACAGGAAAGAAGCCAATCCATAAACGATTCCGCTGGCGCCGATATGAATCGAATCTTCCCTTGCAAGAAACCATACCCAAAGGCCCGTGAGAAGCCATATCAGGATAAAGATACGCCAGGCGATAACACGGTAAAAAAAGAAGAGTAAGCCGGATAAAATAAACAGGGGAATTGTGTTTGCAAAAAGATGTGAAAAACTAACATGAAGTAAAGGCGCTGTAATGATCCCAATCAATCCTTTTGCGTGAAGCGGTTGAAGTCCGTAAACGCCAAGATCAATTTTAAAGATTATTTCCACAAATTTGACAAACCAGATAACGATAACAAAAATAGCAGGGAAAATAAGGCTTCGGCTTATCTTCCTGTGGTCTTCATTCATGTTCAGGATGTTTTATGAGTGCCATAATAATCTGCAGAAATACCCCGTTAAAAATAAATAAAATATAAGTCATTCATACTAAGTAGATAAAAATAAAGTACCTTTGACCTTCCAAAACCATTAATAAATAAGCCAATTAATATGCGGACAAACTTTACCAGGCGCCTGTGGGCGCTTCTTATTTCCATTCTTCTGATCTCTTATGCAAGTCTTACTGTTTCAGGGCAGAATCAACAATGGTTGGAAAATGACGGGATCAAGAAATACAATACACTCATGCAAATCATCGATTATTATTATGTTGACAGTGTCAATGTGCCCAAACTTGTTGATAAGGCTATTATTGAGACATTGAAGGAATTAGATCCCCACTCGACATATATTTCTAAAAAAGATATTGAGAAGGCCAATGAACCACTTGTGGGAAATTTTGAAGGGATCGGGGTTCAGTTTGAAATTTTGAAAGATACAATTACCATTGTTCATCCGATTCCTGGCGGTCCTTCCGAGAAACTTGGAATCATGTCGGGTGACAAGATCATCCGTATTGAAGGAGAAAATGTCGTAGGGAAAAAGATCAACAATCAGTTTGTATTCGACAGGCTGAGAGGGAAGAGGGGAACAAAGGTGACGATTTCCATTTTCAGGAAAGGGAAAAAGGATCTGATCGATTATACCATTGTCCGTGACAAGATTCCAATCAATAGCATCGATGCCGCTTATATGATCGCACCCTCCACGGGGTATATCAATCTTAACCGTTTTTCGGGAACGTCAATGGATGAATTCCACACAGCTATTAAAACACTCAAAGAGCAGGGATTAAAAGATCTTGTCCTTGACCTTCGTAACAATTCCGGTGGCTACATGAATACAGCCATTGAGCTGTCCGATGAATTTCTTCCTGCCGGCGATCTGATCGTTTACACGGAAGGTCTGAGAAGCCCGAGAGCAGATTTTAAGGCGACCGATAAAGGAGAACTGGAAGAAGGCAGGGTGGTTGTGATGATCAATGAAAATTCTGCATCTGCGAGTGAAATTGTATCGGGCGCTATCCAGGATTGGGACCGGGGAATTATTGTAGGAAGAAGGTCATTTGGAAAAGGACTTGTCCAGCGGCCATTCGAATTACCTGATAGCTCTCAGGTACGTCTGACCACCGCACGTTATCACACTCCCTCGGGAAGGTGTATACAGATGTCTTACGCCGAAGGCGCTGACAAGTATTATGAAGCTTTCGGGAAACGGTTTAAACATGGCGAATCCGTGAGTTCCGATAGCATTAAATTTCCCGATTCACTGAAATATTATACTTCTCATAAGAGAGTTGTATACGGAGCCGGGGGTATTATGCCGGATGTTTTCATCCCTTTGGACACCAGTAGTGTTAGCGACTATTTCCTTGATTTGCGGAGAAAAAATGTCATAAATCTTTTCATCAGCGATTATGTTGATGATAAGCGTCCAACCTTGCAAAAAAACTATCCTGACTTCAAAACATTTGATAAAAAATTTAAAATCGACGATGAATTTATGAAGCATTTCTTTGAAGCAGCAGAGAAAGCCGGGGTTAAAAAAGATGAAAAGGGATATGCTGCCGCTGAAACGCTCATTAAAAACCAGCTTAAAGCCCTGATTGCTCAAAAGCTTTGGGATTTAAATGCTTTTTATGAGGTGATCAATCAATATGATAATGAGGTGCTGAAAGCAGTTAACATCATCAAGGATGATGCTATTTTCAAAAAGTTGAAGATCCAGGAGTAAACAGAAGTTCGTGATGTTATATGTTGCTGTTCCCATTCTCAATGAAACGGAACTCCTTGACCGCTTTATCAATTGTATTTCTTTCCAGACATATAAAAAGTTTAAGATTTTTATTTGTGTAAATCAGCCCGATGAATGGTGGGATGATCTGGCAAAAAGAAAAATTTGCCAAGACAATGTCAGGACTCTTGAAAAGTTAAAATCGATCAGGGAATTCGATGTTGTGGTCATCGATAAAAGTACCCGTGGGAATGGATGGAAAGGACGGCGACACGGCGTTGGATGGGCACGTAAAACGGTAATGGATGCCATCAATGAGATGGCCAGGACAGATGATATTATCCTTAGTCTGGATGCCGACACCACTTTCCGGGAAAAGTATTTTTCAACGATTGTAGAAAATTTCCGGAAGAATCCGGATGCAGTAGCGCTCGCAGTTCCCTATTTTCATGATCCTGTTCAGGATCCGGAAGCATACCGGGCGATCCTCAGGTATGAGATCTATATGCGTTATTATTCCATTAATCTTTGGAGGATAAAAAGCCCCTATTCATTTACCGCTCTTGGGTCTGCTATGGCATGTCCTGTCAGCGCTTATCGTGTTATTGGAGGAATGACACCAAAGATGAGCGGGGAGGATTTTTATTTCCTTCAGAAATTAAGGAAATATGGACAGATTTTAATTTGGAATGAAGAAAAAGTCTATCCGGCAGCACGATTTTCCGACAGGGTTTATTTTGGTACGGGACCGGCAATGATCAGAGGGAATGCAGGTGACTGGTCAGGTTATCCTGTTTATTCCTCAGAGTTTTTTGATGAGATCGGTGAAACCTGCCTTTTATTTGATTCGTTTTACAAAAGGACACAACAGACAAGGGTAACAGAATTTTTAAGTAGCTTATTAAAGGAGGATGATCCATTCAAATTATTACGGGAAAATACCAGGGATCCACAACGATTCATCCGGGCCTGCCATGAAAAATTCGATGGGTTACGTATCCTGCAATACCTCAGAATGAGGCAGAACCAGCAACCTGAAAAAGATGAGGTTAGTTTGAGAAATTTTCTTATAAAATATTATTCACCGGATCTGGAGCAATTAAAGAAAACTCTTGATCATCTGGACTTCAAGCATGGAACTGTTGAAGGGTTAGAAAAGATAAGATCATTTCTTGTTAAAAAAGAAGAAGAATACCAGTTTAGCTCAAGACTTTTGTAACGAGGTCGGCAGCTTCGCGAAGGGTGATGGCTGACAGAACATGTAAGCCTGATTGATCGATTATTTTCTTTGCCTCAATGGCATTTGTCCCCTGCAACCTGACAATAATAGGAACCTTAATTTCACCAATATTTTTATAAGCATCCACGATACCCTGGGCGACACGGTCACAACGGACAATCCCTCCAAAGATGTTCACCAATATGGCTTTGACATTCGGATCTTTGAGGATGATCCTGAAACCTTCTTCCACGCGCTTAGCGCTTGCCGAACCACCAACGTCGAGAAAATTTGCAGGATCGCCGCCGGATAATTTGATGATATCCATGGTAGCCATTGCAAGTCCGGCGCCATTTACCATGCAGCCGACATTTCCGGAAAGTTTTACATAATTCAGATCGCTCCGTGTTGCTTCCACTTCAATCGGATCTTCTTCATCAAGATCGCGCATCGCAGCAATATCAGGATGCCGGAACAGGGCATTATTATCGATAACCACCTTTGCATCGGCAGCCAGTACTTTATTGTCGGAAGTTTTAAAAACAGGATTGATTTCAATCAATGATGCATCCGTACCATCATAAGCAGCAAAGATACCGGTTACGAATTTTACCATATTCTTGTTGGCTTCTCCTGCCAGACCCAGGTTGAAAGCCACTTTCCTGGCCTGGAAAGGCTGTATACCCACTTTCGTGTCAATTTCCTCGGAAAAGATCTGTCCGGGTGTTTCTTCTGCTACTTTTTCAATATCCATACCGCCTCTTGGCGAATACATCAGGATGATATGTCCTTTCTGACGGTTCAACAGAACGCTCAGATAAATCTCCAAAGGTTCTGAGGGACCCTGGTAAAAGATATTCTGCTCTACCAGGACTTTCCTGACTTTTTTCCCTTGCGGACCGGTTTGCGGACTGATCAATGTCATTCCGATGATCTGCTCAGCCATATTCCTGACGTCGTCGATATTTTTAGCAATTTTTACCCCGCCTGCTTTGCCTCTTCCCCCTGCATGCACCTGAGCCTTGATTACCCATTTATCGGTTCCCGTGCTATTCTGTATTATTTCTGCCGCTTTAACAGCTTCTTCCGGAGTCTGTGCCAGAATTCCCTCCGGAACAGCCACACCATATTGCTTCAGAATAGACTTACTTTGATATTCATGGAGGTTCATATCTTGATCATTTTGGAGCTCAAAAGTAGATGAATTATCTTATAAAAACAAAAATAACCACAATGGCCACAATGTTTTGCACAAAGTCCACAAGGAAAATTTTCTTAGTGAACATTGTGATTTCATTGTGAATTGTGGTTAAATAAATCGTTTGTGTCTTTTAGCTCTTAGTCAGGACAAATATTATATCTTTGACTGTTGCATATAATACTTCCGTATACTTCTATATTCTCTCATAAAGTGAGGCTGCTTTTATTTTTTTTTATTCTTTTAACCAATATTTCTCCTGCCTTCGCAATTATCGTAAGCGGAACAGTCGTTGACGAAAGAAATCAACCCTTACCTTATACAGCAGTATATATCAAAGGTACGACCATAGGTACAGCAACAAATGGAAAAGGATATTACCAGCTTAACCTTGAACCCGGCTCTTATAGTATTGTCTTTCAGTTTATCGGTTATAAAAAACATATAGAAACGATTACTGTTTCCTCGAAACCGGTTATCATCAATGTTAAAATGGTCCCCGAAGAGATCACTTTAAATGAGGTGGTAGTAAAAGCGGAAGACCCTGCCTATCCTATTATCCGGCAGGCCATTGCTAAGAAAGATTATTATCTGAAACAGGTGCAAAGTTACCAGTGCCGTGTTTTTACAAAAAGCATCTTCAGGCTGACGAATGCACCTGAAAAATTATTTGGCAACACAATCCTCGATAAAGGTGATAGTCTTGGCGGGATCTTTTACCTTTCGGAAGCCGAATCCAAGATCAGCTTTGAGCAGCCTGACAAAGTGAGGGAGGTGATGGTATCATCCAAAGTAAGTGGCGATAATAAGGGCTTCAGCTTTAATTTTTATTCTTTCTTTATCCTCAGTTTTTATAAAAATCTTATCACGCCTCCCCTTGGAAACCCCCGTGGATATGTATCCCCGTTATCTGATAATGCTTTCTTTTACTATAAGTTCAGGATGGAAGGCTCTTTCACGGAAGGGAATAAAAAGATTTATAAGATCAAAGTGATTCCGAAGCGGGAAACCGATCCGGTCTTCAGCGGTGATCTCTACATCCAGGACAATGATTACCGCATTCATAGTATCGACCTGATGCTTGGTAAAGGGGCCAGGATCAATTTCGTAGACTCGATGAAGATCAGCCAGCAATATCTTCCTGTCAATGATACCACCTGGATGGTCTTTTCACAGCAAATGCATTTCTTCTTTTCACTCGATTTCTTTGGCAAGAAATTCGGTGGAAACGGAGTTTTCCTTTCACATAACACGGAATATAAGCTCGATGTTCATTATCCAAAAGATTATTTCCGGCAGGAAGTGATTCGTATAAATAAAGACGCAAACAAAAAAGATTCCGCTTATTGGGCGGAAAATCGTCATATTCCTCTTACTGAAGAGGAGCAAAAGAACTATGTCAAACGCGACAGTCTGATCAAAAAAACCACGTCTAAAGAGTACCTCGATTCACTCGATAAAAGGGGCAATAAATTAAAATGGGGAATTCTATTGAGCGGGTATAGCCATGACAACCGGAAGGATAGCATTACGCAGTTTATTTCTTCTCCTTTGTTTGCAGTTCAATTTAATACCGTTCAGGGCTGGAACCTGAATATCTATTATAACCTGAATAAATCTTTTAGTGATCGGACATCCATTTCTTTTCGGCCGCAAGTTGCTTATGGATTCTCAGATAAGACATACCGCGGTAATGCTCTAATCTCCTGGAGTTATAACAGGAATAGTTTTGGAAACCTCACAATTGATGGGGGGGGCATGAACATTCGCCAGTTTAATGGTGACGAACCCATTACTCCTCTGATTAATTCGCTTTACAGTGTAATCGGGGAGCTTAATTATATGAAACTTTATTCAAGAAATTACATTAAGCTGAACCTTTCGACATCTATTGGCAGGGGATTGATGTTTACCGGGAACCTGGAATTTTCCAGGCGGATGCCATTGATCAACCATTTCATTAATCCTGTCACTGATATTACAGGCAGACAGTTCACCAGCAATGATCCCCGAAATGCCGATAACAATGAACTTTCATTCACTACTCATAATGCATTGATCCTTGGATTATATTTATCATATACCTTCGGACAAAAAATTGCTTATCTGCCCTATAAAAGGATTCTTGGATCAGATTATCCGACGATTACTTTCTCGATTAAAGAAGGAATACCGGATATTCTTGGTAGTAAAACAAACTTTATCCAACTTCAGGGGGGAATCAGATATCATTTCAGGACCGGACTTTTCGGGAATACCAATTTTCTTGTCCAGGGAGGAGCTTTTGTTGACAGATATCCAACTTATTTTATTGATTACAAGCATTTCAATGGCAATCGCACACTATTCTCAACTCCTTCCAACTACGCTTTTCAATTAATGGATTACTATACGAACAGTGCAGGCAAATACTGGGTGGATGGCTTTCTGGAACATCACTTTAACGGTTGGCTGATCAATAAAATTCCGATCCTGAAAAAGACGAAGCTCAGGGAAATCCTTTCTCTTCGATACCTGACTGATGATGTGATAAGACATTACTGGGAAGCAGGTTTTGGAATCGACAATATCTTCAAGATTGTCAGAGTGGATTTCAATGTTGGATTTGAAGGGGATAAGCTGATGAGAAACGGGGTTGTGATAAGGATCCCAATTATAAGTTACAACAGTGTTGAAATACAACCATAGTTCAATTACGATTTACAATGGACGATTTACGACAAATCTTCCTGTTTTTTTACAATGATCAATGAACAGACACCAGTTTTCAGATTTCAGTAATAATTGTCTGATAACTGTTTACTGAAATCTGATCATTGTTCATTGTAAATTACCTGAACTTTACTCGTACAATTTCCACTTGTTACTTTCAACAGGTACATTCCCGGAACAAGGCCTTTGTTTTTGCAGTCCCATTCATACACTGCATCACCCTGAAGAGAGCTTATTTTTTTTATCGTTGTGATAAATCTTCCTGTAGAATCGAATAGCTCGATTGTCAGGGGTCCGGGAGATTTCAGGGTGATACTTATTCTTAATACATCCCGGAAAGGATTTGGCGTCACCCTGACAATCAAATCATCAGCATGATCGATATGCCTGGGGATTCCCTCATACCAGTTTAAGGGGACGCAATTGCTCCGGACCGAATCGTGCTGGAACATCGTCCATTCTGGACCTGTTCCATCGCCTAACGTAAAAGCGTATGCACGACCATAACTATTAATCGTATCAGGATATGCTGTAAATCCTCCGACAACGAATCCTTCGAGCTTGCCGTCACCGTCAAAATCACCTATTATCGGGGCGTGATCGATATCAAGAGTATTGCCGTATTCAGCGGCAAGGTCGAGGGTCCAGATCTCACTCCCGTCAAAACCATTCAATGCGATTATCTTGCCGTCGTCCGTTCCGAAAACCAGGTCCAGAGAACCGTCGTGATTAATATCCGATAAAGCAGGGCCCCTGAAACAGGAAGCATAACCGGGAATGTCATAGTTCCAGACCTCTGTTCCTGTGTCGCTGATGGCTTTCATCTCATACCAGCCCGTTGCAAGGATCTCGTATTTATTGTCTCCGTTAACATCCGCCAGAACGGCAGGCGCCCCTATATAGCAATAGGGTCCCATATCAAATTTCCATTTTACGGATCCGTTTTCTGCATTAAAAACATAAACAGTATCATTATAGCAACCGAATACCAGTTCCGGTTTTCCATCTCCGTCGATATCCCCAAAAGCAGCGCCATGGTAAATATCATCCGACAACGTATCACTCTCCCATATCTTCATGCGGGTATCACCCCGGAATGCATAAACATTGGAGTAGTAATTTGGGTAATATCCTCCCCAGGTGGCAACGACAAAATCAAGCTGGCCGTCATTGTTTATATCGAGGAGAGCAGGGGAGGTCTGGATTGAAGCATTCGGATCGACAACCTTTTCCCATTTTATGGAGCCATCTTCTCCATTCAAACAAAGCACTTTGCCATTAAATTCCCCTTGCAATATCTCCGGTTTGCCATCATTGTCGACATCCCCGACGGAAGGAGGAGAATCTGTTCCCCCGGTAGGTGTCTTCCATTTCACTGCACCGGTAGCCCCATTAAAGCAATAGGTATAAGTGATGCATGAACTTGCGACGATCACTTCAGGATTCCCGTCGCCATCGACATCATAAATAAGTGGTGCAGCATCATTGCAACTACCGGTGTAATATTTCCAGCAGAGACTTCCATCTTCAGCGTTCAGGGCATAAACAGTTCCATCACCCATATAAGTGCTGAATACGATTTCAGGTTTCCCGTCATTGTCGATATCAGCCATTGCAGCCTGGCCAAATGACGGGGCTTTAAGATCATAATGCCATTTGATCTGGGGAGTCTGGGATATTGAAGACAGGGATAGGAACAGTACAAATCCCGGAATAAAAAGAAAGAAGAAAAGTTTTGATCTCATACCTGGAAATTTCTTATAAAAATATTAAATATTCATAGATCTTCGAAATAAAAAAGGCCAAATTTAAAGATTTGTAAACATATCCTGCTAAAACAAATAACCACAATGATCACAACGATTTACACAAAGTTCACTATAATTATTTTTGTGACCATTGTGCTTCCATTGTGTTCATCGTGGTTAAAATAACTAGTTAACAGCTTTAGCTTTTCTGTGAGGAACAATTATATACCAAATATCAAAATATGATTTAACCTGATTCAGCTATCATTCTTCCCTTGCAATACTTTTACTACCTTTGCGCTTTCAAGCAATGATCAATGATAATAGCGAATGACATACATAAATCCTATGGTAATCTTAAGGTGCTGAAAGGTATCAGCTTTGAATTGAACCAGGGGGAGATCATTTCGGTAGTTGGCGCCTCCGGTGCAGGAAAATCAACCCTTTTGCATATCGTGGGTACCCTGGATAAAGCGGATTCAGGAACGGTAGAATTTAATGGAACGATGATCCGGAAATTTTCTGAGCGGAAGCTTTCGGAATTCAGGAATAAACATATCGGATTTGTTTTTCAATTCCATCATTTGCTTCCTGAGTTTACAGCTCTTGAAAATGTATGTATTCCTGCTTTTATTGCCAGGAAGAACAGAAGGGAAACTGAACAAAAAGCAATGGAATTACTGGAGTTTTTGAGTATAAAAGACCGTTCGCATCATAAACCATCGGAACTTTCAGGCGGTGAGCAGCAACGTGTAGCAGTGGCCAGGGCACTGATCAATAACCCGGATATCATCTTGGCTGACGAACCATCGGGAAATCTTGATTCGGCTTCCGCAATAGATCTTCATCACTTATTTTTCCGTTTAAGGGATACCTATAACCAGGCCTACATCATCGTTACTCATAACATAGAACTGGCAAATATGGCTGACCGTAAGCTTACGATCAAAGACGGAGTTATCCAAAAGTAACGGCGATAAAATTATTTTCATCTTCTTACGTTATCAATTCCTATCAATAAATTTGAAAAGATATCTCCACGGCATGAAGTTAGTATCCCAAAGGCAGAAAAACTCCTTTAAGAGGCTTTTCTTGTTTTTATTTTTGTCCTTTTCGATCCTTGGAGTAGCTTCTTTTCTCTCCGCGCCAAATCATATACTGAAGGTCTACGCACCGGTCAATGATTCTCCTGACAGTAATTTCACAAAGAAAAGACCCAAGGTCGATACGTTATTCAAATCCACCCTAAGGAATGCAGACAATCTTTTCACACAGAAAAAATATGACCTGGCATTAACGGAATATGAGAAAGCCCAGAAACTTGTCCCCAATGATCCTGTTATTAAGGAGCGCATCAGCAAGATCAAAAGTTTGATGGCAGATCAGAAGAAGGCAATTGAAGATTATCAGAAAACGATCGTTTCAGCTGATAATTACTTCAATGCAAAGGATTATCTCAATGCAAAAGCAGCATACCAATTGGCTATCAATCTGAAACCGGAGGATCAATATGCAAAGGATAAGCTGAAAGAAACGATGGAATTCCTCCGTTCCCAAAAAGCCACAAACATACTCTATGATGTAGCTATCGAAAGCGCCGAGCAACTATTCCGTGCGAAAGAATATGAAAAAGCCAGGATCGAGTATGAAAAGGCAAGCAAAGTTCTTCCCACCGACGTCTATGCAAAAGACCGGATCAATGAATGTATTAAGATCATGATCGATCAGCAGACAAGGGAGGAAATGTATGCAAAATCCATTGCTTCTGCTGATAAATTTTATGGAGCCCATAATTTCCAGGGAGCTTTGCTGGATTATAAGGATGCTTCCTCGATCAAGCCTGAGGAAAAATATCCTAAAGACAGGATCGCTGAATTAACCGTTTTATTAAAAGCACAAAAAGAAAAAGATGATGCTTATAATAAAGCGATCGCAAACGGGGATAAACTTTTCAAGGAGACTTCCTGGTTAAATTCACGTGCCGAATATCAAAATGCGAGCAAAATAGAACCTGAACAGGTTTATCCTAAAAACAGGATCAAAGAAATTGATGATCTTCTGGCGCATCAGAGCATGACAGAAAATGAATACCAGCGCCTTATTTCTGTCGCTGACAGTTTCTATATTGAGAAAAATTTTATCAGGGCAAAAGCAAACTACCAGCAAGCCCTCGCAGTAAAACCCGGTGAATCTTATCCGAAAGAAATGATCGGTAAGGCGGATAACCTGCTTGCCGGTCAGGAAGCAAATGCCAAATCCATTGATGAAGCTTATAAATCTGCAATTGCCAATGCGGATAAACTTTTTACCGACAAGTCTTACGACCGGGCCAAATCGGAATATCAAAATGCTTTGAATATCAAACCGTCAGAGCAATATCCAAAGGATAAGATCGCGGCGATTGAATCGATTTTCGCATCGGCAGAGAAACAAAAGGTCCTGCAGGAAAAATACCAATCAGCGATTACGAATGCCGATAAACTTTTTGCCGACAAATCTTACGAACAGGCAAAAACCGGCTATCAGGATGCATTATCACTAATGCCTTCCGAAGAATATCCAAAAAATAAAATAGGGGAGATCGATAAAATAATCGGAGAAAAGGAAAAGTTAAAAGCGCTGGAAACGCAATATAATGACCTTATTGCCAACGGGGATAAACTCCTTTCCGGGCAACACTACGAGCAGGCGAAAATTCAATATAGCCAGGCGCTGCAGATAAAACCTGAAGAGCAATATCCCAAAAATAAATTGACCGAGATCGATAAAGCCCTTGGAGATCTGGCGGTACTTAAAGCGCTTGATGATCAGTACCAGGCCTCCATCACCAAAGCAGACAAACTATTTAATGAAAAAACTTATGAAGCCGCGAGATCCGAATATACCATCGCCGGTAATTTAAAACCCAAAGAACAATACCCTAAAGATAAAATTGCCGAAATTGACAAGACTCTTGCAGCACTCGCCGACATGATGGCAAAGGACGATCAGTATAAAGCAAGCATCGGAAAAGCGGATAAGCTCCTTGCAGATAAATCCTATGAACAGGCTAAAAATGAATATCAGAATGCCGGCTCAATAAAACCAGATGAACAATATCCAAAGCAGAAAATTGCCGGGATCGATAAGATCCTTGAAGAAATTGCCCTTCAAAAATCTTTGGAAGATCAGTATAAATCAACGATAGCAAATGCTGATAAGCTTTTATCCGATAAATCTTACGGAGAAGCGAAAGTTCAGTATCAGTCTGCCCTGAAGCTTAAACCTGCAGAGAAATACCCGGTGGATAAGATCGCCGAGATAGATCTGGCTCTGGCTGATATTGCAAAGCAGAAATCACTGGATGACCAGTACCTCAATATTATAAAGACGGCTGATAATTTATTGGCGACCAAAGTTTATGATCAGGCCCGTGCGAAATATTCCGACGCCGGAAATCTGAAACCTTCAGAACAATATCCAAAGGATAAAATTGCTGAGATCGATAAAATCCTGGAAGGTATAGCACAACAGAAAGCGCTTGATGAAAAATACCAGAACATTATTGCAAATGCCGATAAGCTTCTGGTAGCAAAATCTTACGACCAGTCCCGGGCAGAATATATGAATGCATCCTCACTGAAGCCAGCAGAGCAGTATCCCAAAGATAAGATCACGGAAATTGATAAAATTTTCGCATCCATCGCAGATCAAAAAGCCAAAGACGATCAGTACAAAGCAAGCATCGATAAGGCGGATAAATTGCTTGCAAATAAAACTTTCGATCAGGCCAGATCGGAATATCAGTCAGCAGGTACAATAAAACCCGCAGAACAGTATCCAAAGCAAAAGATTTCAGAGATCGATAATATCCTTGCTGATATTGCAAAACAAAAAGCGCTTGATGATCAATATGCAGGAACAATTGCAAATGCTGATAAACTTCTTGAAGAAAAATCTTATGATCAGGCAAAAACCCAATACCAGGCTGCGTTAACTCTTAAACCCACGGAAAAGTATCCGAAAGATAAAATCACCGAAATCGATTTAGCGCTTGCAGAGATTGCAAAACAAAAGGCGCTGGATGATCAGTTCAGATCATCAATTGACAAAGCTGACCGGCTGCTGGCTGAAAAATCATACGAACCGGCAAAAGTGGAATATACCAATGCATCTAAGATAAAACCCTCTGAACAATATCCAAAGGATAAAATTGCAGAGATCGATAAAACTCTTGCTGAAATTGCCGCAAACAAGGCTATTGATGAGAAATATAAATCAATCCTCGTAAATGCAGATAAGTTGATGGTCGCGAAAACCTATGATCAGGCCAAAACGGAGTACACAAATGCTGTGAATCTTAAACCGTCTGAGCAATATCCTAAAGATAAAATAGCGGAAATTGAGAAAATTCTGGCTGACATCGCACATCAGAAAGAGATCGGTGAACAATACAGGACTTCCGTTTTAAAAGCGGATCAACTTTTTTCTTCCAAATCCTATGACCAGGCAAAAACGGAATATATTAATGCCGGTATGCTCAAACCAAATGAGCAATATCCTAAAACGAAAATAGCGGAAATTGAGAAGCTATTTGCCGATCTGAGAGCATTAGATGAGCAATATAATGCTTCCATCGCTAAAGCCGATAAATTACTGGGCGATAAATCCTATGACCTTGCTAAAACTGAATACCTGTCAGCAGGCAGAATGAAGCCCGGTGAACAATATCCAAAGGATAAAATTGCGGAAATTGACAAAACCCTTGCTGAGCTTGCAAAGCAAAAAGCGATAGAGGATCAGTATAAATCCATCATAACACAAGCAGATAAGCTCTTTGAGGAAAAATCATATGAACATGCAAAGACCGAATACACAAATGCCGGCGCTGTCAAACCAACTAAACAATATCCAAAAGATAAGATAAATGAGATCGAAACCCTTTTTGCTGAATTAAAAGCCAGGGATGAATCTTACAAAGCGTCCATTGTAAAAGCGGATCAATTATTATTAAAAAAATCGTACGACGAAGCAAAAACGGAATACCAGAATGCAATTGCGATAAAGCCATCGGAATCCTATCCAAAGGATAAGATCGCCGAGATAAACAAAACCCTGACAGAACTTTTAGGGAAGAAAAAACTCTTTGATGATCTTGTGCAAAAAGGAGATGAGTTATATGCCCGGAAAGACCTCTATCAAGCCAAAGACCAGTATCAGCAATCATTAACAATATTTCCGGATGAAGCCTATCCCAAACAAAGGATTAGCAGGATCAATGTTTCTATTGATAGTCTTTACCGGGCAAACAAAGGCTTTTATGATAAGGCGGTTGGAGAAGGGGATAAGTACTATAATACCTTTATTTTTGATAAAGCTATCGATGCCTATTCGGACGCATTATCTTTTTTACCCATGGAATCCTACCCCAAAGAGATGATCAATAAAATCAAGAAGATCATCGCAGAAAATGCGATTGTTGATGTGATTAAAACCTCCTTCGTTACTCCCGGTGGTACTGAAAAACAGTTTTCATTTACTCCTGTGAATATGGCTTCCAGGAAAAATAACTATTTTTATGTAAAGATCAAGAATTTAAGCGATAAGCCTTTTAATGTTCTCCTCAGGTATGGTAAAGACAAGCAAACCAATGGAGGCGCTGTGATTAAAAATCTTGCAGCAGACGGTAAAATAAATGACCGGTTAATCAGCGTCCGTGATCAGGATCCTTGGTATCGTGAGGATAATAACTGGATCAGCGTTTATCCGCAGATCGGCGATGTTGAAATTACTTTCATCCAGATTTCACGTGCTCAATAAAAGGGGATAAAAAAAATCCTACATTTGCATCTGGGCATTTCAATAGTCAGTTCTTGTACTTATAATTTTTTTATTCAACCATGAAAGTAGCCGTTGATCCTGGTTCTAAGTTTCGTTTTATTGATATCTGGCGGCTGATCGGCAATTCTCCGTTACTTGTAATAAATTTCAAATACAAGGGAAAGAAGCGGGTTATTTATGCCAAATCCGAGCACTATAACATTACAGGAAGCATCAAGGACAGAATGGCTCTTTACATATTGGAGAAAGCATATGAGGAAGGGAAAATTAAACCCGGGGATACTATTGTCGAGGCGACCAGTGGCAACACAGGCATAGCATTTGCAGCCATCGGGCGGTCATTGGGGCATCCGGTCAGGATCATTATGCCGGATTGGATGAGCCGTGAACGTGTTGAGATTATTAAAAGTCTTGGCGCCACAATCATTCCGGTATCCAGGCAACAGGGAGGATTTCTGGGAAGCATCCGGCTGTCTGAGGAAATCGCAGTCCGTGAACCCAACATCTTTCTTCCACGGCAATTTTCCAATGAAGCCAATGCAGAAGCACATGAACGAACCACAGGCCCTGAGATCTGGTCCCAGATGAAATACCATGGGACCGAACCCGATGCTTTCATTGCCGGTGTCGGGACAGGAGGAACTGTAATGGGCGTGGGACGTTATTTTCATTGCAAAAAGCCTGAAATTAAAATACATCCCCTGGAACCTGCTGAATCCCCTACACTTTCTACAGGTTATAAAGTGGGTACACATCGTATCCAGGGGATCTCTGATGAATTTATTCCTTCGCTTGTGAAACTGGATGAACTTGACAGGGTTGTTGCAGTACCGGATGGAGATGCCATTTTAATGGCTCAGAAACTTGCAAGCCAGATTGGTTTGGCTGTGGGAATATCCTCCGGCGCTAACTTTTTGGGTGCACTGCAGATCCAGAATGAAATGGGTAGTGAAGCATCCGTTGCAACTGTATTTGCCGACTGCAATAAAAAGTATTTAAGCACTGACCTGATGAGGGAGGAACCTGTCAGGGAAGATTACCTCACACAACATATAGAATTGGTTGACTTCCAGGTTTACAAGCGGGTGTGTGAAACTTGTCGCGATAACTATGATCTGGAAATGGAACCGTGAAGAATAATCAATGTGATCTCAGGAAAGATCCCGACTCTCCCCGGATATCCTATTGATCCTAACCCCCGGTTGACATACAGGTATTGTGGATGAGAATCTTTAACAGGGTTGGAATAAAGTCCGGCCCATTCCTTATACATGTATTGTGCGGGGCTCCACCGGATCCCAAAACACTCAAATCCAAACTGAAATCCATGAGTATGACCGGAGAAAGTGATATCTATGTTCTTATAATTTTTTCTGATAACTTTATCCCAATAGGAAGGGTCATGAGATAATAATAACTGAACTTTACCGTTTCCGACGCCTCGCAGGGCTTTGTCCATATTGGCAAATCTTTGAAACCGCCTGGTTGAACCCCAGTTTTCAACACCAATGATGGCAATTGAATCCTTTCCTCTGACAAGGATTGAGTTTTCGTTCAGAAGAAGTTTCCAACCCAGACTATTGTAATAATTGAAAAGCTCCAGGTGGTCCATTCTCTTTTCTTCAGCTGATGCCCATCTTACATAATCGCCGTAATCATGGTTACCGAGGATGGCAAAGATTCCATCCGGTGCACTCAGCTCTGCAAGGATGGGCTTAAAACCATCCACATCTTTCGTACAGTAATCAAGCAGATCACCGGTAAAAAAGATCAGATCGGGCTTCAGGGAATTAACAATATCAACCGCTTCCTTCAATTTTTCAGCGGACGTCCAGCTTCCTAAATGAATATCTGAAAGCTGGACAATCCGTAAATTATTAAAGGAAGAAGGTAATTCCGGCAAGTTGATTTCAACCCGTTTTACCCGGAAATCATAATTCCCTATAACCATTCCATAGAGCAACAGGATGAACAGAACTGTACCCAGAGTCCATCCGGAGATCAAAAGGGCTTTGTTCCGTCTGTAATAAGCAAAACTTACCTCCTTTCCATACTGAAAAGAAGCAATACCGAGTTGTAAAAGCCGTATGACATCTGCTATCAGAAGAAACAACGCAGGGAAAAACCGGGCTACATAAAAAACTAAAATAAATCCTGTCAGATAAGTCCGGAATGCTATATTCCAATCGACATAAGGAATAACCATTCCGGTGATGATGGAAGACACCATTAACATAAACGGAAGCCAGTAAAGCCCCAGGATCAGGTATTTTAATCCGGGCGCTAAAGAAAATACTTTCTTTTCTACCGAAAACCACAGGTAACCGTCAAGAAGCAATAAAATAAAAAGGAAAGGAAGCAGCGCTGCGTTTTTGGGGAACGCGACCAGCAATACGATGTAAATAGCAACAAGAACTCCTCCCGACAGGAGAAAAAGGATTGTTTTTCTCATTTATTCTTTACATAGTTCACGAGTCCTTTGGCCTGGAAAATATCCATTAATTTGGAAGGCAGGGGCGCAAAATTGAATGTTTTTGTTCCAACTGTTATGAGCCCTTTCCCGAAGGTTATATCCATGCTGTCACCTTGTTTAAATGCATCAACCGCTTCCGGGACAATAATAATCGGCAATCCCTGGTTAACAGAAGACCGGTAGAATATCCTGTTAACGGATTTGCAGATCACAGCTTTTATCCCGGCGTAAGCAAGTCCGACAGAAGGATGCTCACGCGAGCTTCCGCAACCGAAATTTGCTCCTGCTATAATGATATCACAGGGTTTCACCCTGTCAGAAAAGCTATTATCAAACCCCTTGAAAAGATAGGGGAGGATCTTTTCCCCTTCGGAACTGTTGATGTTATAGGTGAGATTACCGGCGAACATCTGGTCGGTGTTGAGGTTATCGACATCGGAATAGTTCCATACGCCATTTGAATATCGGTCATCGCCTTCTTTAATATCGATAGTGGCGCTTTGCCTTGATTTATAAGGGAAGATATCATTTGCAATAATACCCCTCGGATCTGTGATCTCACCCTTTAAAGCAGAAATAGCAACGGTAGCAGGAGAAGCAAGATAGATATTGGCCATATTATTCCCCATTCTGCCTTTGAAATTCCGGTTGGCAGTGGAGATGACGTTATAGCCATCAGCAGGTATACCCTGGCCTGTCCCCAGACATGGACCGCATGAAGAGGAAAGGACATTTGCCCCGGTTTCCACGAATATCCCGATCAAACCTTCCTTCATGGCTTCCAGATAGATCTCTTTTGAGGCCGGGATGATCAGCATTTGCATATATTTCGGAAGCTTCCGGCCTTTAAGCACTGCAGCAGCTTCCCGGAGATCATCCATGCGGCCATTCGTGCATGTACCTATCAATGCTTCATTGATCTTTGTTCCTCTGACTTCCGAAACGGCTTTTACATTGTCGACATGATGCGGCGCTGCAACAACCGGGAAAACCTCATCCAGGTTGATCTCAATTTCGCGGAGGTATTGGGCATCCGGATCTGCCCAGCATCCTTCCGATACTTGTCCTAAATAACAATCAAGTATCGGATCGGACGGGAAGACAGCATTTTTCGCACCCATTTCAGAGGCAAGATTCGCAAGGACCATTCTGTCGGAAACGGTCAGGGAAGTGACTCCTTCTCCATGATATTCTATGGACATATAATCGGCTCCGCTGCTCCCGATCATACCGATAATCCAAAGAGCCAGGTCTTTTGCATAAACCCCTTTGCCAAGTTTACCCTTCAATGTTATTTTAATGGTTTCCGGAACCCGGAACCAGGTTTCTCCCTGTTTCCAGAGTCCTGCAGTCTCGGTACGGTCGATACCGGCAGCAAAGGCATTAAAAGCTCCTGCGGTGCTTGTATGACTGTCACTGCCGACAATGATCATCTTTGGTTTGGCATATAAGGCCATTAACTGATGGCAGATGCCATCCCCGACATCATGAAACTTTTTAATGCCAAATTGTTCGGCAATATTGCGGATGATCTGGTAATCATTGGCGAGTTTTGAGTTTGTTGGAGGAGCGTTATGGTCTAAGGTAATAAGAAGAGAATCAGGATTTGCAACCCTGTCACCTCCCATTTTCTTAAAAGTAGTGTAAATGCTGGATGTATTGTCATGGGAAAGAATAATATCAGGTCGTGCAAAGACGATGCTGCCTCGTTCTGCACCCAGGATTTTTTCAGCGAATGTTTTTCCGGACATGATTTTCTAATTAATCAACATTTCTACTAAGTATATTCTAAAGGTACAATTATTTAACATGCTACCAGATGACGGATGCCGGATGCCAGATGCCGGATGCCAGATACCGGATGCTTCGCGCGCGTTTGTGACGCGTGCGTAATTGCCGATGCCAGTAAATTATTGCAAAAATACTTAAATCCATAACAAAACACCTGTTGATTTTATCTAACTTTTACGTATTTTCGCTGATTAAGTGTCATCCCCATATGCAGACAGGGTTAATGTAACCACTGATACCTGTGTAGTGTTAGTTTTAATAAGAATCCTTCAAATTATCTATTATAAACCTATAAAAATCACAGACATGAAAAAATCAACTAAATTCTGGCTTTACAACGTACTATTTTCAGGTATTCTATTAATGGTGACAGTAAGCTGCGGCAAGAAAAGTGACACACCGCCGGCTAACACAGCGCCGGTACTGACAACAACCGCCGTAACGGCTATTACAATGACAACGGCAAACAGTGGTGGAAATGTTACATCGACCGGCGGATCTATTGTGACGGACTGGGGTATATGCTGGAGTACTTCTCCTAATCCGACGGTTTCAGATCCCACATGCGGGGGTGGGGCGTCAACAAGTAATTTTACATGTGGAATGACCGGGTTGAATGTGAACACTTTATACTATGTAAGAGCCTATGCGGCCAATTCATCAGGAACAGCCTATGGAGATCAGAAAAGTTTCACCACACTCCCCTTCTCTCATCCTGTCTTCTCTGTACGTTCCGTTATAAACGCGACTTCATTTACTTTACAGTTCTTTGCAAAGTGCACGAATGACGACGTCAAAATGACAAAGGTAATGATCACCGATCCTGAAGGTGTTTCGACCTGGACATATGAGCTGAACGGAACAACGTATATAAAGAATCAGGAATTTGCGCTGCAGGATACGGGTAAACCATATGAGTGGATTACCGGACACTGGAAATTCGAGTTTATAGGTACCCGTACGATCAACGGAGATAGTTTTGATATTACTGTTACCTTGTTTGTATAAAAAAAATAATATTCTTCAACTATACCGGATCATACACAATCTTATTGTGGATCACTTCAGAACTGGTATTTCATACACTGCGGCAAAAATACGCGCATTCAGAGCCCGGAAATTGCTGAAGGACATGCTAATGAATTATTGTCATTACCAGTTTGATAAGTACAGGACGGTATTGGAGATAACGCCGTATCATTGTTGTTGCTGTAATACACGCCAATCTTAAATACAAAATTTAAAATAAAAAATCCCGGACTTCGTCCAGGACTTTTCTGTTGTCGGGGTAGCAGGATTACCTGCGGTGATCCTGAATTGGGGGGGATTCAACAAAAAAGTCCTGATTCACTACGCTCATCTGGTCTTTTTTATTTTCCTGAAAACCCAAGCAAGCTTGGTTTTCCTGAAAATAAAAAATCCCGGACTTCGTCCAGGACTTTTCTGTTGTCGGGGTAGCAGGATTCGAACCTGCGACCTCCTGCTCCCAAAGCAGGCGCGATGAACCGGGCTACGCTATACCCCGAGTAGGGTGTGGGTTTGGGTGTGATGGAAGTGTGAGTGTGAAAAGGTGTGAGGTTGGGTTTGGATGTAATGTGGGTGTGCGGATTTGATAGATTATTTGGAATAGCTACGATACATTCCTAAGAGCATTTTCGAAATTTGTTCGTAGTATCCATATAATTCTGTGAAAGTCTCTTCATCAATATCTTTTGTGGTTTTAAGAAGGTCAATAATAGCCGTGCACTCATAAACACTGCCACGGGATATCGTAAGAAAATGCTTCTTATCGGAGTCAGTCATCCTGCCGGTTCCCTCGGCAAGGTTTAAAAAAATACTCAGACTTGCTCTCTTCCATTGGTCCACAATATATGGATCAATGCTCGTATTTTTTCTCAGGAAAAAGATCACTCTCGCACTTTGTGCCTTCACCAACTGGTAAACATCCAACTTTTCAAAATCAAACATTATTCATAATTTTTAAATTTCCAATTCCGAATTCCGCACGCTCACACTTCCATCACACCCAAACCCACACCATTTCACACCCACACTACCTCCACACTCAAACCCACACTTTATTCGCGGAGAGGGGGGGATTCGAACCCCCGGTACAGTTTCCCGTACGACAGTTTAGCAAACTGTTGGTTTCAGCCACTCACCCACCTCTCCAGTAGTCAGTGAACAGTGAAGAGTGAACAGTGAAGAATTACTTCTTGCTCACTTTTTATTTTTTATTGATCATTGTTCAATCTTCATTGTTCATTGTTTTAATCGCCCAACTCTCCAAAACCTGGTGATTGGTGATCGGTATGACACTTTCTAAAAAGGGCTGCAAAAGTATGAAATCCATTTTACTTTCCCAAGTTTGTTTGCAAATCGTCTATGATCACACTCACACTGCCTCCCAGCCCCTCCCCGGCCCTCCCCATTTGGGGAGGGAGAATATATTTCATTGCTTACTCAAGTTTTATTTTAAATAAAAAAGACCAGATGAGCGTAGCGAATCAGGCCTTTTTTGTTGAATCCCCCCCAATTCAGGATCACCGAAGGTAATCCTGCTACCCCGACAGCAAAATCAAGGGTTTCAGAAGGTCAGCTTCTGGGACCCTTTTTCATTTGCACAAAATTTGCATTATTTTACATGGTAAAATTCGATTATCTCAAGCACTAGGATTAAGATTTCAGCACACACTTGAACAGCAAAAAAAAGTTTGATCTTTCAGACAATTTGACTATAATTAAACTGGGTATGAAAGCGAGTTTGATAATCTGGAAAAACCGAAGCTCATGACCACCTTCTGCCGATTTTTGTTGACCACGATATCTACTTAAAAATCAACCAAGTGAGGTGGCCAGATTGCTCTGGCAAAGATTGATCAAAGCGAGCGTTTTTTTTCAAATAATACCGGCGTTCCCACCCTCCCGGGATCTTCAGCATTTTCATTATGAGCCTAAGCAGCGTTAGAACGGTATTGTCATAGGAACAAGCGGATCATATGAGATATCCAGGTATTCAGGATCCCCCTGACTTCCTATCTTCAGGATGATCGACTGGTAGGGTCTGAATTCAACCGGGAGTTTCAGTTCCCGGCCGCTTAAATTAAATGTCAGGTCCCTGCGAACCGTATCCGAAGACAATGACTGCCCATATTTTAGGGGAAGATGCAGGTCCATCGAGTGCGGGTTGGCAATGAAAAAATAATACTCATCCCCGTCCTTCCTGCACCAGAAATCAGGAAGGCTGTCCCCCTTCACCAATGGCCTTATGCCGGTCTTACCCGGGAATTCGCGGCTTACGTTCTTCATGCCTGTCAGTTCCGCAAGAAGTTTGCCGAATTCTGGTGATTTATTCTTCCCCGGTTGTCGCGGAATCTGCCTGAGGCAAACCTGCATTCCGTTCCCGGCAAACCTTACGACCGTTTTAAGGGCATCGAGGTCGATATACGAGGCATCTATGTAAAGGACTGAAAAAGTTTCATCCCCGCAAACCAGCTTTTTATCCTTAACAGAGGCATTCCTCAGGAAATTTCCGCTGATCCAGATGGGGTTGTATCCCCTGAGTTCAGCAGGAGGCACAGTCCTTCTCATCTCATACTCTCCCCATGCCCAGGGCTGCTGTGTATCGGGTTCTTTCATCATTCCAGTTTCCCAGCTGTCTTCCACGGGTAGGTAAACGGCGACATCCGAAAAGGTGACTCCTTGTTTCATATATCCGCAGACCTTCGTCATATAGCTGTTGAACGCAGGAATATCCTTTGCCAGGTTGCCCTTTCTCCCTACATGCACTGAGGCATAGAACATAATTGTGTCGATCCCCACCGGGTTGAAGGGCATGCCATGCCAGATGATCTGATTCACTCCGTTGGCGAAAAGTGCATCGGCCACAAGCTTAAGATCGGCAACCTGCTCCTTCCCCCTGAGCCTGAAATCCATCATCTTCTTCTCCTCATCATACTTAGGGAACCCGTATGTGCATGTGAAGGTTTCGGAAGAAACCTCCTTCTTCGACGCCAGACAGGCTGCTGAAGCCACTATCCTTGAATAGGGTGGTTCGTAAAGCATTGCTTCAGTCTCGGGTACATCCACCGAGGCATAGGCCGAGATAAGATCGACAGGGGCGCCGGCGCACTGTACCCGCGAAAAAGCGCCCAGACTGCGGCATTCCGCGGCGAAGGGCCTGTAGAACATGTCAACCACGTAATCCGAGACCAGCTTCATGTAATCGTAACGTTCATCGAAGTTTGCCCTGGAGTAAATACTGTCCATGTACGGATAGATGTCATACCCGTATGACCTTTTGAAGGCCTCGCCGAAACCCGTTGTCCAGATCCTCGTGGTCTCAACTTCCCACGAATCGCAGAAAAGGCCCGAAACAGACCCTTTCAGCGCTGGGGCCAGGGCGCTTCCCATCCGTCGCGCGTACCTGCCGAAGGCCCCCTGGTCCATATGGTTGATTATATAACCCTTTTTGGGGTATTCCCAGGAAACCACTGCATACGTCCATTTCAGGCTGTCATTCTTTTCATGCCAGGTCTGGGTGGCATCTTCCCTTTTTACTTTCGTATCTCCGAAAGGCCACCCGGTGCCAAAAGTAAAATCGCAGCTCAGGCCAAGACTATCGGCATAGTGCTTTGCATAAGCAACAATGGCAGACCACTCAGGGCTAAGCCATTCCTGCCTGGGAAGGTAATTGGTATCAAGGGGTTCGCTGTAAAACCGTTTCCTGTTCAGAGGATAGACCCAGGCGATCTCTACACCCCCGAAGCCGTTCTTCTTCACCCAGTCAAGGTTATACCTGACGTCCTCCTCCTTTATGAGTCTTGCAAACCACCACCAACGGGTCAGCGGTTTTGATGAAGCATAATGAGTCTTACACTTCCCGGCCCTGACGCAGCCAGCCGCCAGCAGTCCGCACAGCAGGACCGCCAGGATAATTTTGATGTATCTCATATCACAAAAATAGGAAGAAAACTGATCTTCACGCAGCAAGAGGCCCGTTGCAGAAATTCATGGACAGAACTGTAAGATTGACCACACTTGAACGAAGGAAGTAGACTATCTTAAATAAATAATAATCAGACTAATACGGTGGTCATTCTTAACCGGCACAAGGAGATCAGAGGTGGCGGTTTATCCAATCTGGAAGATCTTCTTCGGATCCACGACAGTCCCGGAAATGCCGCCTTGGGAGATCTTCACTTTTTTAAGGACCCGGTTGGCTTTGTTCAGCATGAGGACCCAGAATTCTTCAAAAGGCAGGTCGCCCATCAGTGATTTAAAGATTTCGAAGGCATCACAGCTGCTGGTGATCTTGTCTTTGAGGATCACTTCGGATTCGTTTCTCCTGCGGGCCAGAGCAAATATGGCAGAGATCTTAACGGCTCGCTTTTCGCCGATACCTTTGATCTTCTGAAGGTCTGAGACTCCGAATTTCCAGAATTCGCACAGGCTGTTTCCGCAAACTGATAGCATTTTCTTTGCAATGTCAAGTGAGTTTTCTCCTGAAACACCGGTGCTGATGATAATACTCAACAATTCTGCATCGGAAAGGCTGTCATTACCTTTTAACAGCAGTTTCTGACTTGGCAGGTCATCTTCTGCCCAGAGACGCATCGGGATTCTGTTTTCGTAGGTTTCGCCGTTTTCCAGGGCAAGTTCCGGTTTCATGATCGATTTTTTCATAGTCTGATTAGTTTTAAGCAGCCTTGATAGCCACGGTGAGTAAATGAAATTTGCCGGATTGAACATGCGGAGTAGAAAATTTTAAGCAAACATTCAGGTCATTCCGAGTACTCGGGGTGAATGAACCTGGAAGGCGACAGATCTGTCAAGAGGTCGTGTTTAGTGAAAAACATTTTCACGAGCATGACTTTGTGAATTTCGATTTATGGGTGGGGGAGGAGGTACCGGATGCCAGATGCCGGATGCCGGATAAACTGGTGAACTGGTGAGTGAAAAAAAGATACCGGATGCCGGATACCGGATGCCGGAAAACAGATGTTGGATGCTGGATACTCGATGTGTGAGTATTGGTTAGGGGAGATAAATATAACTTCGAAAGTAAAAAATATCCGATAATTTTCATTTGCAAAATGAATATTATCCGGTTTTTTATCCTTTAAGCCACCGGTCGTTCCAATCCAAAGATAACCGGGGTTCTATAATAGCATTGTGATGATATAAACTGGTGAATTGGTAAACTGGTAAGTTAAAAACAGATACCGGATACCGGATGTGTGAGTGAGCGATTAGGGCTTGAGAGATTTAACAAACTGGTCGGTGTCAACAAACTCTTCTGTTTCACCATTTTTGATGGCTTTCAGCAATGCAATATCCTCAATCTCCGCAATTGTGAGTTTCCGTGTTTTAAGGCCAAATTTCCGGGCAATTCCTGCTATTAATCTCATTTCAGACTTTTTATCCCCGGTAAGAATCAAAGTTTCCATTTAACATACTTATTTATACGGCTCAAATTTACAATGAATTCTCGTTACTTCTTACGAAATTTCACACCCACACCCGACTGTTGACTGCTGACTGCTTACTTATCCCTCACGCACTGAACCTGCTAAAATCAAAATGCTCAATATAATCCGAAAAGGACCGGATCATCATAATGTCTTGCTTGTTGAACAGCATATGCTCACAATCGTAGAGACACCGGGTTTTAAGTTTTCGTTCGTCTGAAGCCTTAAGCAGCGCTTCTTTTAGTTGTCCAGGTGTCTCGATCCCACATTTTATTGAAAGAAAAGCAAAATCAGGAGATGCAAAATTGATCAGGTATACCACATCATAAAAATCACGGTCTTTCATACGACTTAACGCGGCCGCAATCTTTGAGGAAAACAGTATCCCCAATGGCATAGTTCTTACCGGAGCAGTCACACCAAAACCACTGATCCTTTTTACCTCAGGCTGATAATCAAAATGCTGTGGTTCAGCTTCAATTTTGATAAAGAATTTCGCCTCTTTCTGCTGGCTCATTCCCATAATGTATTTCAATTCGGGGAATACAAATACCCGTCGAAATGCCTTCAACTCCTCATATCTTTTCTTGTCCTCAATTACGACATCAAAACCCATGGCTTGCATTTCTTTCAGGAGATGATCGGTCATTGCCAGAAATTGCGGTCTTGAAAGGTCAAAACAATCCAGGTCAAGATCTTCCGAGAATCGCTTCAGATCATAGAAATATCTGAGTGCAGTTCCACCCAGAAATGAGATACGGTTTGCATTTTTGTCATTAAAGAGGACTTTCAGCATGTGATGGTGAATGTACTCCTTGACCATCGGATCATAGAATTCAGGCTTTTGAAGATCTTTCGGATATTGCCTGACAATCTCGTGCAGGGCTATCATAATTGGTGAATTTTCTGTATCAGCCGGACTTTCTTTTCAAGGATCTTTATATCGAACCTCTTGAGATATTCTTCCATGCGGTTCCAGTTTATGTCGTTCTCTAGGGTTTCTTCATTAAACCGGATATCTGCAATGTCCTGTTCAGTCTTATAGAAGTCAAAAATGTAAAGAAGATCCAGTATTGCTTTTTCCCTGTCCGCAATCATAAAATTTCTTTTGAAACCATTTGCTGTCATCTCTTTCAGTTCATAACCGAAAAAAAACCTGGGGTGTACTGAATAATATTTGAAAACCTTTCCCTTTACCGGAAAAACAGCGGTCTTTTTGGTGGTTATGGAAGTCGAATCAACGATATGCTCCGGAATCAGACCATAAAACAGCAATGCTTCCTGGTGACTGACATAGGAGGGAGCATAGATGTTGTTAGCGACTAGGAAATTGTACTCTGGCACCTTCATAAATTCCCGGAAGCAATACCATCCCCGTCTTAACCGGATGATATAACCCTTCTTTTGCCATGAAAGGAGGTTATCTCTATTGAAATCCGGGAAGTACAATCGCACCTGGCTTATGGAAAAAAGTCCCTGCGGATACAAGGATTCCCTGAATTCGAGATAGCTGACAGACATATTCGTTATATTTCTAATAATCCACAAAAATACGGATTATTGGAAATATAACAAAATCAATTACGAATTCATATTACGAATTACGGAACCAGGTGCCGGATAACAGATGCTCGATGTGTAAGTAGAGACTAGTGATTGGTGACTTTGTCACTTTGGTACTTTGTTACTTTAGCACTTTGTTGCTTTTTGACCATATGACTATCTATGAATTACTCAATGTATTGAGATATTTTACTCAGTATATTGAGTAAATATTATTTCCTCAGGTACAACCAGTCAGCGGATGAAGATTGTGATTTGAGAAGGTAGCAGATGAAAGATTCGTTTAATAATCTATGATCCTAAAACAGTATAGAAAACTCCCGGAGTTATACTGAGGATCTCCTTTATGAGCAATTGCGAGCATAAAAAAAAGCAGTCAGCCCCGATTTTCGGGACTGACCCCTCTCTTTGTAGAATCAATTTCTTGTTGAGAACTGACCCCTGAACTCTGAAAGTTCCCATTCGAACTTGTCAGGTTCTGAAGCGATGAGTTCTTCTGTGTAACCTGGGTAGTAGATCTGATCCAATTCTTCGGTGAAGACTTCTACCATATTTCACACCCACACTACCTCCACACTCAAACCCACACCTCCATGGGGGTCGCCCTTTACAGTTTTAAATCGTCAAGCGAATTTTTCGCAGGTAATTTTGCAGGAATTTCGAGCTAAACCGTTTGCTGGCCAAAGGATTTCTTTTATTGCCGGGCTTTCTTTGTTTTTGCGGGTCCAAAGAAACATGGGAAATTCACTGGCCACAGACGAACATAAAAAAAGTCCCGGTTTTCCGGGACTTTATATTATTTGACCATGCAAAAAAAATTGAGTAAGTGGTATTAATTGAGAACCAGACTCAAAGAAACTGTGGATGGGAAATTTACTGTTACAAATTTGTCTCCCCAAAAATAATTCCATGCAATTCTAAGGCTCGAATTAATTGCGCACCCAAGAGTAACTTGATTAAACCAAAATGGTTTTCCATCTAATTTATTAATGTAATCATAGAACTTACTATTTCCAAAAACAAAACCAACCCTGGCAGCGGTATAAAATGTCATCACTTTTAGTGCACCCGTATAGTAAGCTGTTAATTCTCCTCCTACATTTGCATTTATTGAATAGTCCTTCTTGTCTGTCCCAAGATATGGAACATCCATAGCAACTCTTGGTACTATGGTGACATTTGACCCAAAGGACTCATCTCTTGATAGGAATCCTAAAATTGGATAGCTTAAATTAAAAGATATATTCCCACCATTATTTTCTAGTCTTTGTATTGCATTTTTTTGCATTAATGTGGAATCCTTGATAATATTTCCTAAGGAATCAACCAATTTTTTTCCAGTGCCGGTACTAATTAAAAGTCCAACTCCTGCTCTAATTGGACCCCAATAATCTGAATAAATTTCACTATATAAAGAAGGTATTATTGAGTCAGTGCTAATTGCCAGATAGGTGTTCTTTAAAAATTGTGCCTTTTTGTCATTCACCCTTGAATTATAGAATAGTTGTGCATCAACTGAGTTCCATACAGGAAATGGCACAAGTTTACTAGAAGTTCTGTATTTATAGATAAATTCTTTGGATAAATTTCTGATTCGATAACAGTTTTGCAAGTCATCTTTCTTTTTGTTCTCAATACCTTGCAGTTTGACTTTCAATTCATCAATATCGTAAGGATTCGTTGTAAATTCATCAAGGATCTGTTTTTCACTTGCAGAAGATGTCTCTATGATTGTTTTTTCATGCCTTTGGGCGTAATTCTTAAGGGTATCTGAAAGGGCCTTATACAAAATATCACGTTGAAAAAAGTACCCTGATAAATAATTAAGAGCGTCCTTAAATTTTATGTGACCCTTTTTCACCTTATTATCAAGAAAAGACTTAATAGAATCGTTTACAACTTTTTGTAAAGCAGTTTTAACCTGTAGTTTAGCCTGGTTATCATATAAATACTTAGTATCGATTATTTTTTCTGTATTATACCGGAAGGGAGTTATCTGTCCGTAAGTCAATAAACTGAAGATTACCAGACACACTGTTAATAAAATTGTTCTCATATCGATTGGTTTTAGTGATATAAATACAAGGAATATTGTTTTAACCACATACCTATCCTTTGTAAACTATTTCAAAGTTATTAAGATTTATATAATTACAAAGCAATAAAAAACACTAAATGACCATCAATTCAAACATGTATTTGCAAACGCTTGGTAAAATTAAATTGAAAACTATTGAAGGAATATTGAGACTTTATCCCGGATTATCCATTCTTTTGTTAATTTATATATTGTTATGGTAATGATAATATGCAAATATATATCGCTAATTTTCAAAAGTCAATAATTACTAAAAATAAATTTAATCTCTCAAGGAATTAGTTCTGCGCTATCAGCAGCTTATGGGAAATAATTTCCCAGGGTATCCCATACTTGTTAAGGGGTAGTTCATTAACCTCTTGACAATATACTTGCAATTTTCTTAAAGTTGAATACGATAAGGCCAAGCCAACTAATTGAGAACAAATGGTAAAGATATAAGTTGGTTTTTTACTTGCTTTTTCCTTCAAAAAGCTGCCCGGAAAGGATTTCTTTTTTGCTGAGCTTTTTTCTTTGACCGGGATTTGAAAGAAAAAAGCGATCCTTTAAACTGCAATTGCTACCGTTTGGCAGCTAAATATAGAACGGGATCTGAACCGTTATTTTGTAATTTTCCTGAAGTATATATGCAGAGTGCTATTTAGCTTATTATCTTGGGAGACGCCCGTTTTGAATTTAGCTGCTTGTTAGGCCACGTGGCGATTTTGAAGAAGAGTTAAAAGTCCATTAATCGAAAGGTCTTCATCTAGAGTAGGCCAATGAATTCCATACCCTGAGGGTGAAACAATATAATCATTCCGTTCTTTGTCATCTGCCTTTGCCAATTTTTCAGAAATAGTATTAATCCGAAACCGATATTCCTGGTCATTAATCTTGATCACCAAATATTCTCTGTCAAATAAAATCTGTGATATGTTGAATACTTTTTCCATGGCTTCAATTCGATTTAAAATACTTATTCCACTCCGAAATGATATAATCAAAATGCTCGTATATTATCTTTTTTATTTCCCTTTTGGCTTGTGGTGTAAGGTTAAATGCAAATGCTTCCGTTATTTCAAAATTTTCAATATCAATCCAAAATTTTATTTCCATTTCGGCTTTTTCAGCATGGACATGAATGGGTTCCTGTCTCTCATTTGAGTAAAAAAATATTCTCCAACCCGCGATCACAAGTATTGTTGGCATTTTTTATTTCAAAATTACAAAATAATCACAGATTCGATAAATTTTACTGTGTAAGTTGCCTAAAATGTATTCTTGCCATGTGGCCTAACTGGATAAACCTAAGATTGTGGTTATTTCTGCATTAGTTATAACTCGTGTAAATTTCAAAAATATTGATAATTTGCGTATTGAAAGAATGTTTGCCATTGACCGATATCTTGGGTAAATTTATTCAACGAGATAAATATAGTTCTTTTCTTTTACAAACTATTAGCTTTTGCTTCTTACCAGGTCTTCAATCAATAAAATTAAAGCAAAATTCCAATAGCAACTGCAATTGTGCCTAATTTATTCCTAATGCTCTATTTTGACAAAACCATCCCTGTAACATCACAGATATATGTGAGTAGTGGGTAAGGGAACAGCAGACTGCCGACTGGGAAATGGTGAAAAAACAGATACCGGATGAAATTCATGAATTCGTCATTCTTTTAGCTATCGGGATCATGTTGAAGGGAGCTTATATCATGATTTTTTTGATTTAAAGGTGCGGAAAGCCAATAGTAACATTATGGATCCGAAAACCAGCATCCCCAAGCCGGACCAAAGGTTAATATTCACTCCCAATGATCGCTGATAAAGCAGGATATCATTGTTTGTAAAAATGCCCCAAGTGGTAAGGAGGAGACCGAAAATAAAAAACATCAGACCAATTGGAAATTTGATATCTATGCCCATGGATGAAATTATTTAGTGATGAGTGGATAAAAAATATTTTACCAGAATAAAATTGTCAATACCGTTGCAATTACCAGTACCACGATGGCAAGGGTTATGGATCGCGAGTACCAGGGTACCCCGGTTTCATTTCTTCTCGGGGTCAGCGAATAGACCAATCCCGTGAGCTCTTCCGTGGTTTTTTGCTGTTTTGTTATCATGGAGAGTACTACAGTCACCAGTGCACTGGTTGAAAAGGCAAAGATGGCAGTCCAGAAATTCTGTGCCATCTCCACCGGGTAGGTGTGCAAATTACATATCCAGCCTCCTTTAACAAGGGTCGCAGCACCCATAGGAGCGGTGAGACCATGATGCAGCAATGCGATAAAGAATCCGGCCAGAAGTCCGGAAAATGCTGCATGGCCCGTTGTCCGTTTCCAAAACATGCCCAAAAAGATCACGGCAAACAAGGGAGCGTTGACCATCGAGAAAATAGTTTGGAGGAAGTCCATGATATTCCCGAATAGACTGGCTAAGTAAGCAGCGGCTATACTCACTGCCACGCCGAAGATCGTTGCCATCCGGCCAACGGTCAGATAATGCTTTTCGTCAGCTTCTTTATTACCGGTAACCGGACGGATATAGCTTTGATAGATGTCGTAGGTCCATACCGTATTGAAGGCCGAAACGTTGCCCGCCATTCCCGACATAAAGGAGGCCAATAGTGCGGTGATCCCCAGACCAAGCACCCCTGCCGGGAGGTATTGTTTTAACAAGGCGATAATGGTATAGTCATAGTTATAATGGCCTGGTGAAATTTCAGGTAATGAAAATCCGGATCCTTCTTTATTGAGCAGGACCAGTGCGGCAATTCCCGGAACGATAATAAGAAAAGGGATGAACATCTTCGGAAGCGCCCCGATTAACGGGGTATTCCGTGCAGCTGTTTGGGATTCGGCCGACATGGCCCGTTGTACGATCAGAAAGTTAGTACACCAGTATCCAAAGGAAAGAACAAAACCAAGGCCGGCAAAAATCCCATACCATTCAACACCCAGGGGATTGGCCGTGGCCGATCCGGTATATTTCCAGGTGGTGGTCCATGTATCCGGAGCAAAACCTTTAGCGGTCACAATCGGCGCCAGTTGTTCTTTCAACCCTGACCAGCCACCCAAATCCTGGAGACTAAGAATAACAATGGGCAATAATCCGATAACAATGATGAAGAACTGTAATACTTCGTTGTATATCGCGGAGGAAAGTCCCCCCAGGTAAGTATATCCAAGAACGATAGCCGCGGACAGGACCAGACTCAGATGGAAGTTCCACCCTAATACTTTTTCCATCAGGATGGCCAGTGCGTACATGGATATCCCGGAGGCAAGGATCGTCATCACTGCGAAAAGAATGGCATTCAGGCCGCGGGTTTTTTCATCGAACCGTAATTTCAGGTATTCCGGTACGGACCGTGCTTTGGATCCATAGTAAAATGGCATCATAAACAAAGCCAGAAAAACCATGGCCGGAATGGCTCCTACCCAGTAAAAATGGGTGGTCAGCATGCCATATTTTGCACCGGATCCGGTCATCCCCATCACTTCAAGAGCGCCCAGATTCGTGGAAATAAAGGCCAGGCCTGCTACCAGGCCGGCATGGCACGACCGGCTTCCAGGAAGGCATTTGCCGTTTTCATATAACGTTTTAGCGCCCAGCCAATCCCAAGAACAAAAACGAAATAAACGATCATGATCGTATAGTCGATCCAACTCAAAGTAAAACCTGAATTCATAGCGGTTTTTTTGATTTATTTTGTTGTACAAACTTAAATAATATTCTGAAATTCAACTAAAGACAACTTAACAAGGTTATATCTTTTTTTAAGGTGATCAATAATCAGTTTGATTTACGATTGAACGCCTGCCTGACGGTTTAACTGCCGAAGGTTTACCTGCTGAAGGCAGGCAGGAAGTCAGTCAGAAAGGTAAAAAAAGTCAAATTTTTTGTATGACCTTTTCCTCCTTAACCTGATTAAGTATTCTAAACCGGACGAGACAGAATTAAAAAGTGAATAAGGAAAGAAAGTTAAATTCAAAATTTGAGTCCTCTCCGAAAAAGTTCTTTCACCGACAAGACACGAAGACATTAAAATATAAATTATTGATTTTGCGTTCTTTACACCTGAGCAACTTTACGGTAAATTTAAGAAAATGACTTTTCGGAGTAGGCTCAAATTTAAAAGTCAAAAGTCAATGATTGATAAATACATTTTCATTTTGCATTTTGCCTTTTAACTTAATATAGATGGCAATCAATAAAATATTATGCCTGAGAGCTGCACTACAGCTGTATCTCAATAGTATTATCATGCTGATTCAACCTTGCTAAAAATTGATCAGTTGGAATAACGGCCCCACCCTGGCGATATTTGTTATGTTCATAGGTGAACTTAACAGGTTTACCGTTAATAAAAATAACTTTGGGACCAAAACAACTTTCCTTTACTGCATATATGAATGTCACCGAATGACCTATGAAATCCATTGAAGCAGATAAACCATCCAAAGAATGTGGAATTACCGGATCGACAATTATATTTCCAAATTCAGGACGCAAACCAAGCAATCGTGAAACAATCAGGCCAATATAAATACCCGGCCCGCTGGAATAAACCCGCCATCCTCCTTTAAGAGTAATTTTTCCTGTTTTTATTTCTTCGTATCGTTCATCCGCTTCATAACGATTCTTAAATGTGACATCTGAACTACTGTAATAACAATTTGATTGGCGAATATCGCCACAGGGGACAATATCTCTGTACGCAACCGGATTTGCCTGACGAAGCGCTTTCAGAAAAGCATCTGCCCTTCCTGTACGAGCTTGTGATTCTGCATAACGAATATGTTCATGCACGTACATAAGGCCAATCTCGCGACCAAAGAAAGTACTGCTTTCGGCTCTCTGAAAAAGTGTTTGAATACCACCTTTGTATTTGAGAGGACGGTTCATCAAACGAGCGCCATCAGGACCTTTCAGGTGCTGTTCAATAAGATCCTGGTGGTGATAAGCCTGTTCTTTTGTAAAAATTTCACTGATAATGCCGCGATTCATCGGCAATATACTATACTGGATATTGGTTTTATTATCACTTGGATGAAGGAGCAAACTGATACTGCGATCTTCTTCAACCAGGCCGTACCCTGCAACTACTCCATCCCTTATCAGATATTTGTTAAAATCTGCTTTAATCTGCTCACAGATTTCTTTCAATTCTTTAGCTTTTCCTGTATTACCGATCTGTTCATACACCGCCAGATATTGAGTAAAGGCCTGATAATTCATTTCAACTGTCCAACTTGAAATCATGCGTTGCGCCAGTTCCCTACTTAACGGTTGAAGGGAATCATTCCAATCACCGCCACCAAAGGGAACTAATGCAGTGCCTGGAATAAATGAATTAACTATCATATTAATAAGCCTGTCAACGTGTTCGCCAAGTGGGGTTATTTCAGCATTGGTAACACCATTTTCATGATAGTAAGGTAAAATCTCGTCGAGAAGTTTCAAATCGCCAGTAACTTGGACATAGTTACTAAGAGCAATTATACACCAATAAAAAACATCTCCATGAGAGTTGTCAGCCCGGATATTTGAGTAGCTGTCGAACATCCACCATTGTGGCCATCCACCATCTGTATTCTGATTTGAGAAAATGATGCGAAGAACTTGTTTAGCTTCATCATATCTTTCCATACACAATAGTAAGTCAAACGGTCCCTGAGCTATATCGCGCGTACCCCATGCAGCTCCGCTAAATTGTTCCAAACCATAAGGTGTTAAAAAATGGGTAAGTGCATTCATGCCATACCATGGCAGGATTTCCTGAATAGCTGCGGTGTCTTCCTGGTCACCTTTCAGAGACAGATTTAAACACAAGTCCTGCCAAACAAATTGGGCATCCTGACAATCTGAAAACCACTGATCATCTGAATCTTCAATTTTAGCTGTTTTGGCAGGAGAACATACCTCACCTATAAAACTCATACAGAAATGAGATGTTTCCCGCACATTGAGAATAAAAAAAGAGCCCCCATGACCTTTATTATTGCAATACAGCACTTCATCGCCGCAAGCCTTATAATCAGAATTAACACTATTAACTATTATCCTGAATTGTGCATGCGGAAATTTACCTGCAATCATACTATCCGCTTTTGGTTTAGCCACATACTCACCGCTTGTACTCCCAGGGATAATATTCCAGCCGTTATTATCATCAAAATGATGAGTAATTAACAAGTTTACATCTTTACCACTAACAACTTTGAAGTCCATATTAACCAGTGGGGCTGATTTAGACGTCCAGCTGCGAACCTGAAAGCAATAATCGTCCTGTTTATATATCCATCGGCAATGATTTAAACCGATCTCAAAAGCAGAAGGAACTCCAAGTAAATATTGCCGGCCATTGATCTCAACAAAGATTCGTTGCCCTGTTTCCGGTGCGAGATCAAACTGGCTGGAACAAATTGAAAGCAGAACATTAAAATTAGTATTACCCTGCGTAAGATGCGAATTGAAAACACCATATGCATATGAGGTAGTTGATATAATATTTTCATCCGGAGCGTATCCTGCTTTAGCTTGCATAATATGTCCATGCGGGCGGTCAGCAAGAATTTCTTTCGCACGCAGCATAACATGGTTGTTTTGTTGGCAGAAAAATGATAACAACTGACCATTTTCTACTTCACAATGACGCCTGTCTTTATCAAAAAACCGCTTAAGCTCTTTATCACTCAAATCATCAACCGGTAAAAAAACAGATGTATTGAATATATTTTTATCCGGAGTAAACAACTCATGAGAATTTTGAGACGGAACTTCATCACCAAATTCAAGCATAAGGTCAGCTAATTGATTCAAATCATCATCTGACGTTGCTTGAGAGTGATCTGGTAAATAGGTTGCAACAAAAACACTTTTATGATTATCCCTGGCGGCCAATTTAAATGGTTTTTCCTGCAAGGCAAGAACAGACGATTCTCCGGAATATTCGCCCCCCAGCCTGTCTGCAAGCAGACCTTCTGCAATACCTGTTTCCCGGAATGTTTTACCATAAAACTGCATGCCATCAACACTTGCTGTCATCGCTGTATTTTTACATGAAATCATTAACCATGGATTACCAATGGATTCTTTCATATTTTGACGACAGCAAATGACAGAACCATAGTTTTTATCTTCAAGAATACGCCGTTCAAGATATTGGCTTACATAATATTCGTTGATTAATCCATCAGTTACTGGCTTAAGCCCAGCATCCTGCAGATAAATTAAATCAAGTTCGACAAGATCGTCAGATATGTTGTTAATATCAATACGCCACTGCCAACTCAAACTTTTTTTTGAAAGTTGCAATACACATACATAATCAAGATCAGCCCAACTTCCTTTGGCAATAAACGCATCTTCTCTAACTTTAAAACGACTATTACTTTCCGGACCTAAAAGAGCTTTGTATTCAAAGGGTTTTGTTCTTTTCCTCAAATACAGGTTTGCTCCTGATTTTGAAAAAGGTGTGGCAGCTTTGAGGCTAATTCTGATCGGATCAGCTTCAATACTCTTTAGTGAACCATTTTCCAGAAAATCGAAGGAAAGACCCAGGGAATTTTTAATATTCATTGTTAAAATTATTTTTTTGCGAAAACCACATCCACAATCCCGCAGGGATTGCATGTTTATAGGTATTACACGGTTGCATTGTTCGACCCCGTATGGGGTCGCAGATGATGAGATGTTCCATTTTTGCTACAAACATGGGATTCCTTCGGAATCCTTTTAAGTTAGTCCCGGGGGTGAAGTTCAGTTTATTTTAATTTGAAGAATCATTTCACTCTTATGTTTGTGACTGTAATTAAAGGCAATTCGTTTATTATCACTGAGCATTTTTACAGCTTTACCACCTATGGCAGCAAATTTAATTTTATTGACATTCTCTCCTTCAAATACGATCTCCCCCGCCAGATCACGATCTCCATATATCGTGATAGCAAGCTGACCATTTACCTCTTCAACACTCAGAATATCAGAGGTGCTGTACAGTATCTTTAATCCGTCAGAAACTTCCAGGCAAACAGGAGTTAATACACCGTATAATGCCGGCCATAACATCTCATCCTGAAAGTAAGGAATACTTACAACTTCACCGCTTTCAGGATGAGTATAGGTAACTTTGCTATTCTGTTCTTCATTATAGTAATTCCCCACGAAAAGGACTGCAGAATTGTCACCAGTGAACCGTTCTCTCACAATAATATTTTCATTAGTGGCGGATGCCTGCCTGAGCTTTGCAACTGATCTCTTCAGAATTGCTTCATAGACCAGTTTATGATCTTCCGTGTCGAATCCGATCCATGTTCCCAGGTGAATCAGGGATCCGCTTCCCAGAACTTTTGCGAATCCACATGCAGTGCCATTAATAGTCCGGGCGATAACTTCTGCACCGGAGAGCGATTCTTCAGAATAGGTGATCTGAGGATTGGCGCATTTGATATCCTTCAGGTCATATATATCGATCAATGGTGAATCAATGGTTTCTATTCCGGATGGTGATACCGACAGGGCATCGCGAATTATCGTACATGGTCTCTGTGACGTCTCACGGTCTGGCAGGTATGGAAAAAGAACACAATTGCCACCAGCTTTGGTATAATCAACAATAGTTTGCTGATCCCTGGCATTCATCTCATCAGTGCTGAATGCCCATACCTGTTTGTATTTACTCAGTGTGTCAGCAGATGCCTTACTCAGATCGATCATATCATAATCGATATTAAGTACCTGAAACACTTTCAGCAATCCGTCGAAATATGCCGGTCTGCGGATTGCAGAAGCCGTGAATTGAAGTTCACACCCCCCTTCAACAGGTCTTTCCAATTCTGTGGCGTAATATGGGGGATAGAAAAGGACGCATACTTCGGCTTTACGTTTTGCATTAACTATAAGGCTTCCGGAAGTTTTTACAACTTTACTCATTCGTTTGACCAATGGGAAGGTACTGGTTCGCTCACCTTCCGCTGTGAGGGGGGTGAACCAGTAAAATATTTCTCCGGAATAGCCCTTGCGGCTTAAGTTGCGTCCCTGTGAGAACATATAGTAGTTCCAGCCGGCCAGACCGTTGGCAACACTTGCTTTGCAGAAGAGTTCCATTTCACGTGGATTCGTTACCACATGATATTCACGGGAACCGCTCTGGAACTCAGCAGCAAACAATGGTTTATCCCCCTGCATTGCAAAAGTTATATCATTGATGATCCTGTCATCTTGCATATTGCGATATGATAAGAATTCCGGTATATGATCGATTCCGAATATGATCTCACTTTTATCACCAAACAGATCTTCGTACATTGTGATATTGACCGGAAATTCATAGCCATGTCCAAAGATCCAACCGGGAATATTGTGATATAAAGGAACACTTATACCTCTTTCCCTGGCCATAGTGGTCAGCAATCTTAAATAGTCACCATAATAGGTTCTCCAGAAACAGTGCCATTCAAAATCACGGCTGCGATCACCCTTTGATGCATAAGGAAGCTTCCCGTCAGGAGGAAGTTCAATATGAGCAAAATCCTGATAATCTGTTCCCCACAAGCTATTCACTTCAGCAATACCGGAAAATTTATCTGATAAGTATGAGATGAAACGATCCTTCACAGCGTTACCATAATCTCCTTGTTTCGCCAACCATGAGAAAACGCCGATCTCATTGCAGATCTGCATCATAATAACCGGACCACCGACTGAAATTTCACGTTCACTGATTAAGGGCATGATATGATCATACCACAGAGCTACCTTTTCCAGATATCTCTGATTAAACAGGCTGACTCCGTCACTCGGAAATATTTCACCCTCGCGGTTACGCATTTTAACTTCGTCACGATACCGATCCATAAACCAGTCTGGCAATCCGGCTCCCCGAAACTCTGCCAGAATAAATGGTCCTGGTTTTACAATACAATTCAATCCATGAGCCTGGCATCGCTGAAGCCACCCTTTGAGATCGCGTTCCGGACATGATGTGCCATCAAAATCAAAAACAGATTCCTCTGATTCGTGCCATGCCCATGGAACGTAAGTACTGACGGTAGTTAAACCGGCTTCTTTAGCTGCTTCCAGATGCTTGTTCCACAGATCGCGCTTAATTCTGAAATAATGGATCTCTCCCGAATTGAGAAATACCTTTTTGTCGTTGAGATAAAAACTATCTCCTTTAATACTAAATGTCATTTTAAGGGTTTTTCAATTTAAACGATCGCTGGTTCTTTGTTCATATCCTGACCCGATACCTTTCGCGTTCCAGGTTTCTTTGCTTCAGAAGATCTTTAATTTCATGGCTTCGTTTTTCAGTCAATGAGTAACGGAGCACAAAGAAAATTGAAAAAATGCTTAACAGCAGCGGCAATCCTATCTCAAAGACGCGCATCATTAAAAGCGTGTAAGGTGTCTGCCTTTTGAGAGACACGATTTCTCTTTCAATAGCTGAAAGTCTTTTATCGAGGAAATCCAGAGAAGATGTGGTGTTCATCTTTGCCAGCTGGTAATTCACCCCTTTGATATTCCGGATGAGCATTTTATAATGTTCTTTGCTGTTTTTGTCTTCCCGGGATTTAAGTTCCAGGCGCGACATTAGCTCATCTGAGCGTTTCCTGGCCTTAATGATCAACTCCTCAAGGTTTCCTGCCGGTTTGCCATCTTTCCGGGATATCACCTCGCTGTGCAACTCCCGGATACTCCCTTGTAAGCTATCGACTTTTGTAACCTGAGCTTCATCAAACATGGTTAATACGATCAGCGAACCAGCCACAAAGCTGGCAAGTGCAGTTCCCATTTTAATAAACCACCAGAATATTGAGTAAAAGCTTCCCTCCGCTCGGTAACCCGTCTTTAATTCGTCCTCATCACAGATATCGCCCACCATGGAAGATCCCAGGGTAAAGAAAAACAACATGCCCATAGAAAGCAAAACAGTTGGAATAATGATCAGGTATGGATATGATGGGTTGTAACAGACAATCTTGGAAAGTTGCGCAACGCACATGAGTAAAATGGCAACCGTGAGGGTATTCCGTTTACCCAATTTCGGGCTTATCCAATTAAGAGGGAAAACAGCAAGCAGTCCGGTGATTGCCCAGATGGTGCCGTTAATTCCGAGCAGCCTGGCACCTAAAACTTTATCACCTCCGAAAACGTAAAAAATAGGAATGTATGACCCGAGTAACTGAACGAAATTAAAACCCATGGCCAGGGTGAAAATAGTCAACGTCAGCATGATAAAATTCCGGTTGCCGGCCGAGCGTTTCATGTCTTCCCAGAAGGGCGTTTTTTTATGCTTTGCAGCTTTTACAAATCCCGGTTCACGTAATACGGTAAACCACCATACAGAAAGCGGGATCAGGAAGGCAGCAATCATCAAAGAAACGTATCGCATACCATCGGCTTCATTACCCCCTGTGCCTTTAAAAATTTCCAGGCTTGCAAGAGCAAAAAGCCAGGGGGTGCTCATTGCAAAAAGATTACCGACAAAACTTTTGGCGCTGAAAAGACGCGTACGTTCATGGTAATCCGTAGTCATCTCCATCCCGAGGGCACCGTGAGGGATCTCGAAAATATTTACCGCAGTGAAGAAGATCAGGAGGGAAAAAAGAATATAGGAGAGTTGAAACCAATGGTAACCCGCTTCTGTCGGGAACCAGCTATGTACCATTTCCCCTTTAGGGATCCACCAGATGAGGACAAAAGAAACAGCAACGGCTATTCCGCCTATCAGCAGATATGGACGCCGGCGTCCCCAGCGGGTCCGGGTATTATCAGAAAGATGACCAATAACAGGATCAGAAAGAGCATCCCACAAGCGGGGAACAATCAAAATGGCTCCCAGCCAGAAGGCGCTTAGCCCCAAACTTATATTGCCCATCAACCCAACGAGTATTCCGGCTATGTTGAAGAGGGCAATGGGAATAATACCCCCGGCCCCATATGCGGTTAACTGTGATAAGCGAATCCGGTCTTCAGGCTTTGTAGGGTGATCCGTGCCAGTTTCTTGTTCCTTCATAGAGATCCCTTTGAATAAAATCTATTTCAATACTATGCAACAACTTTAATTAATAGTAAATCACCACTTCTGCAGGAAACTCATTAACTGATATTTCCTTTTCAGTAAAATCTTTTCGCTCTTCTCCGTTAACGGTCACTTTGGCCGGAGGTTTCGATCCGTTAAAGTTTTTGATTTTAATTCCATTGGAAGGAAGTTTTACATCACCAAAAATTGAAAAGACATATTTATCTTTATCTTTTTTTATTGAATATGAAATCTCGCCGTAATATGTTGGCAGATTTTCAACAGACATTCCTCCAGGCGAATCGATCCAATCCTGATAAAGTGCAGAAGCTAAAACAAGCGATTGATCATACTCATTTTCATAAACAAACATAGCCCGGATTGCATTGATAAAATCGCTGCCAACCCAAGTGTGGGGCATATCACCTATAAAACGCGGAATTCGGTAATCTTTCCAAACAACTTCAGCCCAGTGATTCCATCCCTGCGGGCGTTGATCATTTAAGAAAAATGCTATTAACTCGTGCGCTCTTTCCGGTTGATCTAAAAGTATAAATGAACCTATTAAACGATTTTCATACGGTGTGTAATTAATCCAATCAATTTTCCCGTCTCTCCGGTTTTTGAAAAATTCATAGTATTTCTCAAAAGTGTTATATACTTGCGGCTTGGGTAGGTTGTTCAATTCGTTGCAGGGTGTTAAAGCGATTGTTGTCGATGTTGCATCAAAATCACCAAGCTCAACGCAACCGGGAATGTAATCTATCTTTCTCGTTTTCATTGCAAGTTGCAATGAATTGTAAAGATTTTCCTTAAATGTATCGCGAACTTTTTTTATTCTTTCATAAGATTCATTTTCACCAAGTATTTTTTGGATCTCCGCAGCATCTTTCAAACCTTTCATGGTAAAGAAATTATCCCAGTAGGAGTGCATCGGTTTTGCGGAATAACCTTCGTGACTAATTGATTCCGTAACCAGGCCATAGTAGGCACGTACACTGTCATTTCCATATTTAAAATGGTCCGTTGATCTTTCCGCAATCAGCGATTCGATGTATTTTACAGCTTTTAATACATTTTTATTTTTTGACCTGAGAAAAGTTGTATCCTTTGTGAAGTTAAAATATTCGCGTATTAAATAAATCATTTCCCCTTGGCTGTCGTTTTCGGGAACCGGATCGGGACCCCTGATATCCACAACGCAGGGAACTTTACCGTTTTCGTATTGATAACCTGCGTACCAATCAATGAAATCTTTAACTTCTTTTACGATACCGGATTTCAGAAGTGCAGATGACGTTAATGCACCGTCGCGTATCCAGCTTCGTTCATACGAACGCGAGCCGGGTTGAATTCCTGCCTTATCCCTGTTGATTAATATGTATGCGAGATTTGATTTGTAAGTATTTACAATCCGGTTTGCTGATTCAGGTAAGTTAAATTTGATATGACCAACTTTCGTTTTCCAGAAGTCAGTTGCTTGATTAGATTCTTCTATGACATATTCAGTGCTTGGTTTTTCGTCAATTGATTTTTTACCATAAAACGGAACTACCACAAAGAATCCGGTATGTTCACCAGAATTTAAGTGAAATGAATATTTTATTACACCATTTACCAGCCCGTTTTGATCAATAGCGATATTATTTTTAGGAATATTTCCTTTACGCAAAAGATCCACAATATTTCCTTCATCAAAAATACTTGCCCCGAAGGAATCAAATTTTTTTTGAGACAGTACTACTTTATCATCGACACCTAAAAATCTACCATCTTCTTCTTTGATTGAATTTATTTTTCCAACACCGCCGGTAAGATTCAGAAACTGGTAATATGGATTAACCTGGTACGGGCGAATCAACAAATAAAACTCAAAATTTTTCGGCCGGTCTGAAAGATTGTTAAACGAATAGCAGATATCAAGCATGGAATTTTTATTTGCCTCTCCGCTTGCCATTATTCCGGTTACAAATTTCAGATCGTTACATTGCCAGTTGACAGACGGCACAAAATTAAATTCACTTTTATCTTCAGAAGAGCCCAATGATTGAATGGATTTGACATTGCTCCAGTTATAAAGCGAATCACCGATTTTTATCATCGGCTCGATTGAAAACCGGGCTTTATCAACTTCAACCATTCCATCTTCGTTTATCAGTGCTTCCTTAACATCATTGTTAACACCTGTAATTGTCCAATAGGAAGCTTGCTCTAAAAAGTACCTCGGATAATTTCCTTCTGGTGAATTTTTAGCTGTGTAAATCAAAAAATCGTTCAGAGTTAAAGAACTTTTAATATCTAAAAATTTTACTTCACATATACCGAACCCTTTTTCAGAATTGCTTTTTGTAAGATTAATCTTAACATATTTTGCTTCTGCTTCGGGTAGCCTGATAAAACTAACATCACTCTGATTTGATTGAACAGAATAAACTTTCTCCCAATTCTTACCGTCGTCCGATACGAGAATATCAAAACTTTTGGCGGAATTATTTTTAAGCCAACTGATTTGTAAGCCGCCGAATTCTCTGTGTGTTTTAAAATCAATTATAATATCCTGATCTTTCACTCCGATGCTTTGCCAGTATGTTTCATTTGAATTATCAACAATAAAATCCGGTGAATGATTTTTCATAAATGACGAAGCTGTGATTGAGGGTATCGGATAAGATTGCGTTTCGGGCTGGAGCGGTTCAAACTTCAGATCATCAATCCAGATTGTACCTTTACCACCAACAAACGATGAAATTGTAAATTCAATTCTGTCAATTCGCTTTAAGCTTTGATCAGTTGTTGGTCCCCAGGCAAAATTGATATGTCTTTTCTTTATACGTATTTTTTCCCATTCAATTGGGAAATCATAGTTGCGGTTATTAACCCACCAAACATTGTTCCCCGTGCTGTCAATAAATTTTATTTCAAAATTATTGGCAGGAGATTCGGCTTTAACATAAAATGTAAATTCATAATTATCCGGGAGATCTATTGGAAACAGTTTCTGTATTCCGCCATAACCGGTGCCTTTGGTGAAATCATAATCGAAACGGACCGCATTGCCTGTTAATCCTTTTTCATTAGTTAAGTAAAGATTAACGCCATCGGATTTGATGAAAGTCCAGCCATTTTTGTTTTCAAATTCATCAAGCGTTTTGATTTGAGCACTGATAATAGTGGTTGTAAGAACCAATAAGACTGATAATACATTTTTCTTTATAAAAAGACGCTTCATAATGATGATATTGCTTTAAAGCTAAACTACTGAAGTTTTCTAAAAAGCTTTTATTAACCACTAAGGCGCACAAAGTTCATCACAAAGGTGCACAAAGTAATTGATTAACAGATAACAAACCTTTGTGCACCTTTATGAATTCCTTGGTGTACTTTGTGGTTAAACATTTATGATATGTCCTTGGCTAATTAAATTCTATTTCAAATATTCGTAGCCGAGTTTGTTTAAACCTTTTTGGATTATCGGATCTTTCATTACATAATTCCAAACGAAGCCTGTTCTGAAATTTTCTATCATCATCAGCATGGGACCTTCATCAATTCCTAAAAAATCATCATCCACCCATTTGGCTGTAAGATTGAAAGCATCATAATAACCGTATTTACCCCATAGTTTTTTACTATACCTGGCATTGATTGATTTAATGGTTGGCAGAATTATTTCAGGAGTAAAAGGGATTGATGAAAGCGATGCGTAAGGTGCAATTGTTCCATCATCAAAATAATTGTAATCGGGTCCGCTTGTTCCTCTACCTGCATAACCCAAAAATTTTTTATGATCAAAATTATACTTCTCTGTAGGTCCATCACTTGCAGTAACACCCCAGCAAAGCGAATCATACCCAATCCAACCTTTAGGATTATCTGTTGCGTATTGTCGTTGAACATACGTTGCACGGCGTGAGTTTTCAAAGTAATCAATTCCTTTTTCCTTCATGTATTCATCAACTATGCCGCGATAATCTATAAATGCCTGTGAAAATTGATGACCAAATAAAGGAGGAAAAGCTACGTGCGAAAATCCTTTGTATGGAGTTTGCCATTTATAGGATTTTAACCACGACTTGTAACTTTGTTCAGCATTTTCCATTCCACTGCCTGCAGCTAGAACATAAAGGAACAAGGCCTCGTTATATCCGCTCCAGCCATAATCCAGCAATCCTTTTTCGGGAGACCAGGCCATGGAAATCGTATAAGCATATTTACTCGAAGCCGGCAATAACATAAAATTCCAGTCAATTCTGTCAAGTAATATTGCTGCAAGTAAACGGATTTGGTTTTCAACTTCATTGTCCAGGTTGTAATAGTTCCGGGCAAAGATGATACCCATCATCAGTATCCCTGTATCTATGGAAGATAGTTCACAATTCCATTCACGTGTACCGGAATCCATTTTCAGGAAATGATAATAAAATCCTTTGTATCCTGTTACATCCGGAGCAGTGCTCTGAATTGAATGGATAAAGAAGTTAAGAATTTTAAGCGTTATCTCCGCCGCTTGTTCACGTGTCATCCAGTTTCTTTCAGCACCGATTGCGAATGATGGAATTCCAAAACCTGTTGATGCAATACTGGCAGGAGCCCAACTTGCCGTGCGGTCTTTTACAATTCCCTTTTCAGGATGATATTCATTTAAAAAGAAAAGAAAAGTTTTATGCTGAATTGAATCGAGCATTGTCTCTTCGTTGGGTGTTAAAGGATAATTAACCTTTCCGTTCGATTTGAATACAAGCTGTTGTGGCTTTGCGGCAGATATGGCAAAAGTAAAAACCACAAACAATAAAACTTTGCTGATCTTCAAATGATTTCTCCTTTTAATATTA
>CAIYUC010000184.1 GCA_903929315.1 uncultured Bacteroidales bacterium | reverse complement strand
ACAGTTATATGTCAAGTAATATCAAATATTTATTATGATTTATCGTGAAATTTCTCACGCAATTTGGACAAGATTTACCATCTGGGAAAATCAGGGGTGGCTTCTTCCTCGGCAATGTCACGAGGGAGGTCATTTGTGAATGATCCGGGATGGCAAACCGGGGTTATGCAAAGGTCTCAGTATATGAATAAGGAGAGAGAAAATGAAAAATATCCGGATGATTGTTTTAATATTTGCGACGGGGGTGTTCCTGATAACAGGCTTGTTTGTTCATGATGCCAAGGCGGCCGAACAAAAGATTGTTGCCAAATTCAGTCACGTTGTAGCCGATAGCAGTCCCAAAGGGCGTGCGGCAGATTTTTTCGCGGAAGCAGTGAATAAAAAAACGAAAGGTCAGGTTGAGGTCAAGGTTTATCCTGTTTCTCAGCTCTATGGCGACAAAGATGAAATTGATGCGGTGAGGTCGGGCAATGTGCAAATCATAGCTCCTTCCGCGGGAAAATTGATCGGGATAGACAATGCGTTTCAGGTGACTGATATGCCGTTCATTTTCAGCTCTCTTAAAACCGTGCGCTTGTTTTTTGATGGCGAGGGAGGGAAAAAGCTGAATAATCGATTGGATAAACATGGGATGACCATCATTAATTGGTGGAATAATAGTTTTCGCCATTTTACCGATATAAAAGTCCAGATTAAAAAGCCTGCTGATATGAAAGGTAAAAAATATCGCATTTCTTCAGGGGGCGTTGCAACGGAAATTTACCAGGCCTTCGGCGCTTCGGCGGTTGTGGTTCCCTACGGGGAACTTTATACGGCACTGCAACAAGGTATGATTGACGGCACATTCTCCAGCATCGATAATATTCTAGACCAAAAACAGCAAGAAGTAACTAAGTATCTTACACTTTCCTATGTGAATAGCGTCAATTACCCGATAGTTGTCAACAAGAAATGGTGGGACGGCATTCCGGCCGACATCAAGAAGAATATCCTTGAAGGCATGAATGAGGCAACGGACTTGGAATGGAAATTATCTGAAGAACTAGATCATAAGGGATTAGAAGAATTGAAGGGAGCAGGCATGCACATTTATACACTAACCCCTCAAGAGCGACTTGTTTTTCAAGAGGTCCTTAAACCTGTTTTTGACAAATTCATCCCAATCGTCGGCAAGGATCTCATTGAAGCTGCAATCAGGGTGGAAAAAGGTACAAAATAGCACTACTGTCCGGAATAACCGGTAATTAAGATTTGTGGTTCATCCAATCAACTGACCTCCGGCAGAGTCGGAGGTCAGTTGATTTCATTTTGGGGTTGTCTGTCCATTCTTTTCAAGCTAAAAGAACGCATAAACCGGATGAACCACAAATCTTTCAATTGAATGCCCCCGGCAGGATCGGTTGTAGTTTAGCTGAGAATTTCTAATAGGAGGATCATCTAATGAATCAGAGATTCGAAAAGGTTCGCGATGCATTGGGCGGGATATTTTTCATGGCTGGCATGACCATTTTTCTCGTGAATGTGATCATGCGGTACATATTCAACAATGCGCTTATCTGGGGCAATGAAGTCGGCATTTTTTTGTTGATCTGGGGATCTCTCATAGGCTGGAGCATTGCGGCGAAAGATGATCGTCATATCCGAGTTGATCTCCTTTGGGACTATATGCCGATGCCGATAAAGTGGGGGATGGATGTCTTTGCCGACATCATCACCATCTGTTTTTGTGCTTTTTTGATCTATGCGGGCTATCAAAATGTCGCAGGTTATTTCCATGCCAGTATAAGATCTACCAATAGCGGTTTTTTGCTCTGGCCCGTCATGTTGATCCTTCCGTTGACCGGTATATTACTTGGGTTGGTTTATGTAGTCAATTTGCTGCGGAAGATTCAAAGCGATCAACTGTTCGGAAAGGGCTATACCCCAGACCCACGAAAAATCCATACAGATATATAGAACCGATGCATGCTGATGGACATCGTGACTGACAATATAATGGAAGGAGAACATTCATGTATGAATCAACATTTGTTTTGTTTGGTCTTTTCATTTTCCTTTTTTTAGTACGTGTACCTATTGGTGTTTCCCTCGCTGCTTCCTGCATT
>CAIYUC010000183.1 GCA_903929315.1 uncultured Bacteroidales bacterium | reverse complement strand
TTGCGAAACTCTGCGAGAAAAAGGCACTAACCCTTTTCAATACATTAATCGGACTGAACTGAAAAAGTGATACAAAAAATGAATTTATTTTTGCGTTCCTTTCCACAAGCTGATCCTGTCAGCGATATAAGTCTTATTTCTTCCAGCACATCAAAATAAGATTTACCCATTAACAATCGTAATTCGTAATTTTATTTTGCCCGATACTCATATACTTAACACGTGACTGCCGACTGCTGACAGGCGGACGAGCGTACAAGCGGACAAGTGGACGGGCGGACGGGAACAATTACGGATTATGAATTTTCACACCCACACTACCTCCACACCCAAACTCACACCCTATTGCCGGATGCCGGATGCCGGATAAAAAATAATTATTAATAAATGTATTACCTTTTAAAGGTAAAGACGATTAATGCAGAAAACAACTATGCCAATATATATATGTTGGGTTTTAATATTTTATTTTTGTATGATTGCCAATAAATGATAATACCCATGGCCGGAAAAAGACCCCGTATAAAGAAAGGTAAGCCAATTGTTGTTAATGACGAACTGGAATTTGTAAAAAATAAAAGTATTGAGAAAGCTCAGAAGGCTGAAGAATTTGACGAAAGAATAAAAATAATCACTTGGTTTGATAAACATTATCTTGATAGGCTACAATTTGGCGATGAGAATGGAAAAAGGGCGGGGATTGAAAAAGAACAAGTTATAAAGTTGGTTCGTGACGCTATAAAACATTTGGTTTATTATAGTTTTAAAGTAAAGGGGTTTGCTTTTATTGATGATGATGCCCCGCTTGGGAAACACCTCAGAATTATTTTACAAAAAGAAGATAGTGCCGGGGATATATTGAATGTTATCACAGAAATACATTTCGTTAATTTGGAAGAATATGAGGTAACAATAATAACAGCTATGAAAGTAAATGATTTTTTTATGGTTGACGGTCAATATATTATTGAATTATATGACGAGAATGGATCTTCCTTGAAAAGAAGGGAAAGGGAAAAACTAACAGAAATTTATAAATATTAAAATTCGCTTGACAATTCTATTTTATTATTGTACCTTTGCATTAGAATTTAAGACAGGAGAAAAATCCGATCCGCCAAAAGGCAGGAGTTTTATCCGAACCGTCTTACAAAAAAGCCCCTTAATTGGGGTTTTTTTGTTTTACTTTATTAATAAGTGGTGGTGCTTTAAAAATTTATCCTATTTGAGCGGGACAGGCGGTAGGATTACGACTTACGAAATTTCACACACACACTACCTCCAAACCCAAACCCACACCCTATTGCCAGATGCCAGATGAGTGAAGAGTGAACAGTGAAGAGTGAAGAGACAATTAGCTATTGCATATTGACTACTTCCTATTGCCTATTGCCTACTATGGACTGCCGACTGATGACTGGGAACTGCTGACTGCGAACTGCCAACTAGAATAATTACGGATTATGAAATTTCACACCCACACTACCTCCACACTCAATCCCACACCCTATTGCCGACTGATTAGTTAAAGTTTGAGCATAAGTCACAATTCAATGAAATTCCATTATCTTTGCTCGTAATTCCTATGACAAAACACGAACATATTCAAT
>CAIYUC010000182.1 GCA_903929315.1 uncultured Bacteroidales bacterium | reverse complement strand
TTGCTTTCAGATTGTATCTTTGACATATTGAACACAGCCAGCAACGGAAAGCGCCGCCTTAGCATTTGTTGTGAATTGCTTTCAGATTGTATCTTTGACATATTGAACACAGCGTGTCCATCCGGTAGGTGCAGGAGTTGATGTTGTGAATTGCTTTCAGATAGTATCTTTGACATATTGAACACAGCATTGTTTTCACGTCCCCATATCTGAAGTGGTTGTGAATTGCTTTCAGATTGTATCTTTGACATATTGAACACAGCTTCGGAGAAGAATTCGCCAGCTTCGCTGGTGTTGTGAATTGCTTTCAGATTGTATCTTTGACATATTGAACACAGCCCTTTTTCATTCGTGCGCTGAGCCGTTTACGTTGTGAATTGCTTTCAGATTGTATCTTTGACATATTGAACACAGCATACCTGTGTTTAAAGCGTCAAAAACCAAGCAATTAGGTAGATAATTGGAATGAAAAATATGTGTTCAATGGATCCCTTTCCAGGGTTGGAGAGGGATTTTTTTATTTCAATTTTGTTCAGGGATTATGCCGCCAGGCATAAAATATTGGTAGAAAGCAGTGAACGTAGAAATTTATCTCGTCCCGTACGGGACGTAATATCTATCACCCAACCATTTTGCTACCCATATTTAATCCCTAAAGGGATTTACAATGAAAAAAACCTGAACCTTACCTAAATTCGCAAGCAGGACACATATATTTAATATGTAGGTCAATATAATCAATACTTTCAAAATGTGCTTGAAAAAGTTCGGCGAACTGTTTATTGAAACCCTTTCCGGTATAGAATGATTTTGTTATATTTCAAAACAACTCAAGTTGCTGAGGTTCTTTTTCTCCTTCCACTTGTTCCTTCCCACGGAATAATTCAATCATCCCGAACTGTTTATCTGTAATTGTCATGAGACACACAAAACCTTCCGGAGGTAATATTTTCCTTACCCGTTTAATGTGCACATCTGCATTCTCCCGGCTTGGGCAACATCGAGTATAGATGGAATACTGAAACATGGTGAAGCCGTCTTTTTTCAGGGATTTCCGGAAAACTGCATAATTGTGCCTGTCCTTTTTGGTTTCGGTGGGAAGATCAAAGAATACAAGAACCCACATAATCCGGTATTGGTTGAATTGACTGTCAGTCAAAGGTTGGATATAAAAGTTTTCGTTTTTCACCCGAAAAACAAAAAAACAATGATGAAGCAGTTCGTTGCATCGCAATCATCAGAGGACTTTTTTGTCCGTCGATCATTACATCAATCACCGGAATTGTAAGCAACCGCTTTTTCATACCGGGATCCAGCTCAAAATTCCCGGGTTTCCCGGCAATAATATCATAGACTATCTCGTCGACAAACGGTCGATAGGGTTCCATGATATCATCAGCAAGGCAATACGCATTATAACGGTTCCGGTGATGAATTCCCAATGTCGGGATAAGACCGGTGGCAACAAGACTTCTGGCCACGACGGCCCGCAGGATAGCATATCCGTAATTTAGCAGATTATTGGGTTCAGCTTCTTCCCTCCCTCTCTTAAAGTCATCAAGAAATTTTGAAAAAATCCTATACCAATAATAGGCTGCTGCCCGTGCTTCATGGTTTTCCAAGTCATCTGATTTCACATTCCGGGCACATTGTTTCATGTATTCTGTTTCGAAACCTGCTTTATTTAAAAGCCAGGCCTGATTCAGGATTTTAGCCTGCATTGTCTGCTGCCAAAGTTGTTTCTGTAATGGAACACTGACATTGAGCTGTTCTGCAAATCGCTCGCCTTGTATAGTATTTCCTGAAAGAGGCATGAAAAGTGAGGAAGGCATATGGTGATCATCACATGTTATCACAGCAGCATTATTTTCAATCAGCTTATTCAAAAGGGCATGCGTAAAAGTAATCTGCTTATTGTCGAACACAATCACTCCTATATCTTCTATCGGGATGGTTTTTGATTTTACCTGATCCGGTATTTCAGGATCTTTAACCAATGTGATCACTAATTGATCTTCTTTTGTTGTAAGAATAGCCGGATTTTCGAAATATAAAGTACGCTTGATCATTTTTCTCCTAATTGAATTACTCGCCCAAAATGATCCAGAATAACTTTTACTCCATTCATTTTTTTTATATCCTGAATCCTAATCTTGGTAGCTGTATTTTTGAGTGTGGTTTCCAAGTGATGTCTGAAACTATAGTCACTATTTGATAAATTCTGCACCCTGTAAAGATTTGTACTGACTAACGGCCAATTATCCTCTTTATAAAAATCTATCTCGGAAGGATCAAGGTTAAATACAAAAAGATCATTTACCTGCATTGAAGTAATGAATTTATGTTCAGCGTGTGGATTTTTATCAATTATTGAAATCCCTTGTTGTTTGCGTTCGATCGCTTCCCAGAAGGTGACAACTTTTTCGTATCGGTTTCCTTTTTCATCTTCATATATTGCAATATGGTGATTATTCCTGGTTTGCACAAAATCTTTCGGTTTGCCATTTTCATCAACATGCAATGGCTGCAATGTAACCGGTCCAAAAACACGAATAGTTTTTATCGGTATTCTTTTTGCATCATTGAACCATACCGGGTTTTTCTCAAGATCATTAAAAGCTTTTTTATGGTCATTCCCGAATTCTTCAAGTCGCTTTTGAATTATTTTTTTTACTCCCTGATCAACAATATCGTTGACCTTATCGAATGATCTGTTTAATGCGACACGATAAACGAATTTGTGGTTAAAAACTGAAATTGTTTCAAGTACTTTCTTGTTTTCTTCATCAACATAAAGAGGATCACTTTTCAGGGTCTTTGTTGAAAAAGCTTGTTCAAATTTATTATCGTATTTTCCTAAATGCTTTTCAACCAGGAATCTTTCAAATGGATTAGCCATCAAAACATACAATTCCGAAGTAAATTTTTTATCAAGTTTTATCTTTTCATATCGTCTAATTTGCCCGTACATGGTCTCTTTATGAAGAAATCCTCTTGGGGTATAGGTAACCTGTTTTAGCTCACCACCTTGAATTTTAATCTTGTTGATATGCTTTGTTAGCACTTTTCTATTCGTTTTAAAAGAAATGAGAATTCTTTCTACAGCCCGTTTTGCCTGTGGGCGGATCGATGTACAAGGTTCTTTGATCCTCCAGCTTTCGTGCTGAACAATATAATCCTTCATTTCATTCTGCAATCCGCCCTTTATTGAATGAAGCGTATTTAACTTCTGGATCATACCCTGTTTTGTAAAGGCAATTACTATTGCATCAACTGCATGGTGACGATGATCATTCCTTTTGGTCCATTCGGTGATTCTCTCAACTTTATTACCCGAATGATCAGTATCCTGGAATGTTTTGCCCATTTTGCGGTACTTTTCAAGATTCAGTTCATGCAATATTGTATCAAGCCCCCATTCAAACCTTAGATAATCCGTAACTGATCCCGTTGTTGATACCACATTTCGGCAAACACTTTTTAACCTTTTGGTAATTTCCCTTGCGATATATTGAGATTCTCGAAGTTGGCGAGCAATGAAATCCTCCGGTAAATCTTCTTTTTTCATCATTAGCTTGTTAAACTTGGTTCTTGTGATCGCTTTTTCTTCAAATAACTTTTTTACAAATATTCGATAATTCTCATTCACATCAATTCCTCTTGAAGATATGAAATCTAAGGCTGTTTCATTACTTTTTTCGCGGTTCAATGAAGTTTCACAAAGGGTTTTGTTGGAAAATGAATCATCAAATAACAAAGCACGGGGTATTATGTGTTCAACATCAATCTTTGCAGTATCATAAAGTTCGGATTTTTGAATAGTATTTCCCGTATAAACTGAAACTCCGCCTGTTTCTTGCCAAAGCCGGAACTTAATGATATCTTTCCGGCTCACCTTTTTAAAGCCCCATTCTTCAAGAAGAATTTTTTCAATTCGCTTGTTTTCAGTTTCATTTTCTCTGATTGTTTTCGTTAAGTCTTCTCGTTCCTTAGCATTCTGCTTCAATTCCCTGGCTAACTCAACCCTTATTTCATCCGGTCTTCCAAACTGAGGATCAGAAATGATTGAATTTACCAAGGTGATAACCTGGTTCGATATTTTCTCAACGACCGGATTGCGAAGATCATTTCTTTTAATTTGCTCAAGTCTGTCAACCAATACTCTTTCGTTTCGTTGTTCTATTGTCTCTGAATCCGAATGGTTATAACCGACTTTTTCACACGCCTCACTATATTTTAACCCTTGCTTCAGGTATGGCAATAATTTACGGATTGCTTTTGCGCTCAAAGAACCATGCTGACTGGTATATCCGATTTTTGAAATTGCTTCTGCTTGTATGTCTGTAAAAGAATAGTCCTCCATTAAATTCTTGATCAATTGATGGTCTTCCTCACTTGAATAAACAAGGTGCCAAAGTTTGTAAAATGGCTCCAAATCAGGTCTTGCATACATTGGGTCAAAAGCAAGAAGGTGCTTGATTTTTTCAGTGTCACAACCTGATTGGGTCAATACATTAAGGAATTGGGCGCGAGTCTTGTTTCCTTCTAAATTTTCAAAATTTATGTAATAATGCCGGGTTGGTTTACAATCCAACATTTCAAGAAGTTTTGTTTTTGAGATATGATCAACATAATTTAAACTAAGCAGAATTTTTTCTCTTCCTTCAGGAGTAATCTCAATGATTTCACCATCCTTACTTGCAATTGCCAGGTTATTAAGTTTTGAATAAATGTTGAACAATTGAAATATAGGTGAACTTTTTGGTACCACTTTGTGAAACTTTTCAAATCTGCATTCACCTACCAACCCTTTTTGAGATTTCAATCTTCGCTGATAGTATATGATTCTGTCGCGGATTTCAATGAGATTTTGATCGTTAAGTAATTCCGGATAAAAATTTCGTTGAAAATTCCAAATTGCATTGAATTCATTTAAGTAATCTTGCCTGAGAAATGTGTTCTTTTTAATAATAAAATTTGCATCAGGAGTTTCCTTGTTTTTTAACAACTTTTGATAAAAAAATTGACCAACTGTTATTCCTTCATCTTCAATTATTTTCGATCTGTTAATAATAATTTGAGTAAAATCTGTTTCGGTTTCTTTATTCGCTTTCCTATTGCTTTTATACCCTCGCTTTTGATTCAAATGAAAGAAAACACGCCCTAACTCTTCCAAGGAAATTTTCTCTTTCAGGACTTTATCCCTTAGTCCATAAAGCTCAAAGGCCGTTATTCGCTTAAGTAGATTTTCATCAGGAATCATGTTCAATTCGATAAGCTTTTTTACCAGATTATGCCGTCTGAGCTTGTAACGTTGATTATTTCTCCGTATGGTTCGGTAAGTGCGTCTTTCAACATTCAGTGTCACAGTTTTTCCCTCTATGAATTGTTTTTCTTCATCTCCCATGGGGATGATCCTTACGCCGGCGGATTGAATCTTGTTAAGTTCAGCATTTTCTTCATCCTCCAATACAAAAGCCCAACCTATGGAGCTCGTGCCAATATCAAGTCCAAGAATTTTTTTCATAGAAGCATTACTTTTGAGAATTTTCAATTATATTTGCATTACAATTTGAAGCAATTCACAATAAGGATTATTCCGTTGTGAAAACATTTAAGGCGGCTTTCGGGTCGCCTTTTTTTATAACCTCCAAATATAATTAATAATTTTAAATGTGTCTCCTTTCATCATATCATTGATATCTCTTTGTTTAGGTGCAAGGAATCCGTTTGGTTTCTCATTTTAAAATCAATCAACCCTCGTCAATCTCACAATTCAATCGGAAGTCGACGATCGTCCAATCGTAAATAAGTTTGCCTTCCCCATCCTACAAGCCCAAACATCTCAAAAAAGTTATTACCGAAAGATACAAATTATTTGTTTTTCAAAAAAATGTCGTAAATTGCTACCGGATTTCATTGTGAATTAGAAAACATACAAGAAATTATTGTGAAATGAAATATTCATCTATTTGTTTAAGTTTCATTTTGCTGATGCTCCTGGGAGCGCAGGCAATCCGGGCTCAGCAGACAGTTCTTACAGCCAGCAATGATGCCACAGGCACGACCGGGTCTGTAAGTTATTCCATCGGGCAGGTTGCTTATAATTTCAACACCGCTACCGATGGTTTTATCATTGAAGGGGTGCAACAACCTTTTGAAATCCAATTCCATATAGGGATTGATGAAGTCAATGGAACGACTCCGGGATGTACTTTATACCCGAATCCGGCTGGCAGTTACACAAATCTGAAAATTGACCGGAATGAAATAAAAAACCTGAGCTACCAGCTATATAATATGAACGGCTTTCTTCTGGAAAACATGAAAATAGAAAGTCCTGAAACAGCCATACGGATGGGGGACCTTGCGCCTGCATCCTATTGTCTTACAGTTTCCGAGAATGACAAAGCATTACAAACATTTATAATCATAAAAAAATGAAAAAGTTATTTTCCTTTGTTCTTGCGCTTTTTATTGCTACATCTTTGCTTGCTCAGTCGCCCCAGAAATTGACTTACCAGGCAGTGATCAGGGATGCCTCCGGCAAGTTGATGCAAGGTGGCAATATTGGTGTAAAGTTAACTATCCTGCAAGGTTCAACGACTGGAACAGCGGTTTATACAGAAACGCACAATGCAACCACTAATGCCAACGGGCTTGTATCATTAGAGATTGGCGGGGGTACAACTACAGGGAACTTTGCTGATATCGATTGGTCCATTGGGCCCTTTTTCCTTAAGACAGAAACCGATCCGGCCGGAGGAACAAATTACAGCATTACCGGGGTCAGTCAGCTTTTGAGTGTTCCTTATGCCTTGTATTCCCAAAAAGCGGCCAATGGTTTTAGCGGGGATTATAACGATCTTACAAACAAACCGGTGACCGACGGCTCAGAAACCAAGATACAGGCCGGAAATAATATAACGGTGACAGGGAATGGAACGATCCCAACCCCTTATGTAATTAATTCAAATAATAATGGTTATCCGGCCAATAATAAAATAGTCATCACCTCCTCCCAGTCCTGGAATGTACCTTCCTCGGTATCCAAAATTAAAGTAGAGCTATGGGGAGCTTCTGGCGGCGGAGGTGGCGCTGGTGCCTATTCTTATTCTTACAACCTGAATAATGGTGGCGACGGCGGTAGTGGCGGATTTTCCGGGCAAGAGTTCGATGTAGTCCCAAACCAGCAATTTACTGTTGTTATTGGATCAGGTGGATATGCCGGAACGAACGCAACATACTATTATCCTAACTGGTACGGTGATACGAATGGTGGAAATGGCGGAGATAGCTGGTTCGGAGGGATGAAAGCCGCAGGGGGAACAGGAGGGAAAAGGGGTAGCTATGCAACAACTACACAACACGGTACTCAAGGAACGGCTAATATTGGTACCATTACCGGCTATTCAGATATTCCTAATGATAATATCCTCGATGTTTTTCAGGGATTGGAAAGATCCTATATCGCCGACAGAACCCTTACTTCCAGACCGGGTAAAGGAGGTGCACTCATTTCAGGATATTCAACAAGCATCCCAACCGCGGGTGAAGGGGGATGTGCAGTCATCACCTTCTGGGAATAAAAAGAACCTGTTCCTGTCCGAAATAATTACCATAAAAAGCTACAATGCGTAGCAAAAGTAAAAGGTATTTATTTGTTTTTACAATCCTGCTATTATGTTTTGCCAACTTAATCCGTTCAGGGATTATCGTTGACAAATCATTTCTGCCAAGGTTCCTGTTCCTTTCCGTTTTACTTTTAATAACTTACCTGTTACTATTCCGTAAAATCAGCCTGTTTAGACTTAATTTTTTTGAAGGTGCTTTTATCCTTTTCTATTTATGGAATTTGCTGAGTTGTCTTTGGGCTGTTGCTCCTTCGGAAGCAATCATGCAATCACAGCTGGTCTTTCTTCCCCTTGCAGTATTTCTAACGATCTCCTCATTGAGTAATGAGAATATAGAATTTGAGAATATATTCATCAAGACACAGCTTTTTGTCCTGTTATTTGCCTTTGGTTTGGGATTTTATGAGATGATCTCCCTTGAGTTTTATAATCCTTACCAGATCTTTTCTGTTTCAGCCAATAATAACCTCTTTGCGGGTTTTTTGCTGATCTCCCTGCCACTTGTTCTGACCGGGTATTCCCTTAACAGGGGCTTCTGGAAATATATGTCGGTTCTGGTTCTTATCCTTTCTGTATTCTTTATCATCATCATTCAGAGCAGGGCAGCTTACCTGGGTTTGTTCCTTGCCATGCTTATTTCTATCATTTTATTGATCATTAAATACAGAAGTGTTTTTTCAAGAAGAAATATTCTTGCCGGGATTATTTCCTTTGTTATGCTCTCAACAGGAGTTTTCCTGTTCTATTCATCCCTTGATAACACAAGAAAAAATTATTTTCTGAGTAAGATACCGGTGTGGAATTATTTCAGAACATATGAAGATTCATACGCTGAGAAAATCAGGAAAGAAAGAGAGAAACTTCAAGCCGATCTCGAACATATGCCTGCATTTGATTTCTCTGAAAACTATTATGAGAACGCAAATCTTCGTGTCATTTTCTGGAAAAAATCATTTTACCTGATCAGATCTCACCCGGTACTTGGTGTTGGAGCCGGAAACTGGAGAATCATTGTTCCATCCTGTAAATATCCAGCAAATCCAGAACATACAGCAAAGAATTTTACTTATAGCCAGCCTCACAATGAGTGGATCAGTATTATTTCAGAACTTGGAATTGTTGGTCTTATCCTTTCTGTTTTTATATTTTTTATCCCTCCTCTGATCATTTTCTATAAAATCGCATACACTATTCCCAGGCCTCATATCTCTGCTGTATTTTATACTTCCTTTATCATCGGTTTCTATGTCTTTTCCCTATTTGATTTCCCTTTAAAAAGGGTGGAGCATAATGTATTGTTGTTCTCCATATTTGCATTCCTCTTCCAGAAGGTTCCATTAAAGCCTTTTAACAATAAGGTGATCCGGAAATTCCCTCTAAAATTGTTTTCATGGTTATTCGTGATCCTGCTTGTATTCTCAATATTTTTGTCGTTCGTCAGGATCAGAGGAGAATATTTTACGATAAAAATGTTCAGAAATGAAAGGAAGAACGATGAAAATGTGATCCATTATTGCCGGAAAGCTGAAAACCCGTTTTACCGGATTACACCTAATACATTGCCACTTGCCTGGTTTGAAGGAGTGGCGTATTTCAGGAAAGGCGATGTTGATTCAGCTGTTACATGTTTTAAAAGGGCATTAAGGTCCACACCTTTTGAAGTGAGGGTATTGAACGATTATGGAGCCGCACTTTTTAAATCAGAAAAACAAAATGAGGCAAAAGCAATATTATTGCAAGCATTTAATATTGATCCGTATTTTGATGATGCTAAATTTAACCTTGGAGCTATTTATTATTTAAACGGCCGCAGGGACAGCGCTTTGTTTTACATTAACAGCTGCAGGGAATCACAAAAAAAAGAAGATTTTCTGAAAGAGATGAAGTAAATGGCATCAAGGATTTCTGAAAAAAAATGGCCTGTCATATATGGGCGAACCCGTGTATGAATTATAATAAGGACTTACGCCTCTTGAATAGCCAAATCCTGCTTCGATCTGCATAAAATCATTGATCCTGTAATCGACCTTCATATAGACACCCTGGGGAGTATTTTTTGGGGAACGCTGATATTCCGGGGAATTGTTAAAAGCAGTAAATTCTTTAAACACGGTTCCGCTCACTGTCACGTGCTGACTTAACAGGTATTGGCCGGTGATATAAACAAGAGTATTAGTAGAATTCGCATTCCCAAAACTTTCGACTGAGGTGGAATGAACTCCAACAGGGGTTGTATTCAAAATCCCGATCCCGCCGCCGAGACTGAATCTTTTTCCAACCGGGTAAGTAATCCCTGTCATTAGATAAGTGGCTATTCCTGAACCATAACCGGTTGCCGTCCAAAATTCTGTTCCGGCCATGACATTAACATGCATTTTGTTTTGTTTGGAAAGATATTTTGGAGTTGCAGGCATTGCAGCAGATGAAGGAAGAGTATCTGTGCTTCCGGTCTGTGACACACATTGAAAACTCAATAAACCAAGGATAATGATCCCAATGCAGCTTAATCTCATCTCGCTGAATTTTTTTACAAAATTAATCAACCTATCGATGAAAGCCGGGATTTAGTGATTTTCTTTTTTGTTTCGAAAAATTTATCCTTACCCGGGAATACCTGGTTGAATAAATTAGGGTTTGACGAACCAAAGACAGCTGAAGGGTTAAAGGTCGATTTTACGAAATATTTCTTCGGATCGGGACTTATTGCTCCATGTACTTCAATAGCGGTCATATCATTCCCATCTATTTTCAATGAATAGGGAAATACAAAGGGTTGGGTGCCATCATCTGCAAATTCACTGTTCATTGTATTGGTGATCGAATTCAAATAATTCGCTGTTTTGGCTGAATCAACGGGTTGATCGTTAAGCAACCAATGTGTCCCGTTCTTAACGAGCATGAAAGAACTGTCACCGGGATACATGAAAGTTAATCTGGCAGCCAGGTTTTTATCAAATCTGAAGACGGTTCTATTCCTGTACATGGAGGGTTGATCACCGAACATCATTGAGAGGAAACCATCCACAACATAGACCCTGTCATCACCGACTACACGGACATGTGATTTAATGATCATATTCTGATTCCTTCCATAATTTCCTCTGTTATTGTCCTGGGTAATAGAAATTTTCCCGATCCACATATCTGCTATAGTCTTACTGGATTGTTCAACAACAACATGAATCCCCAGTGAATCCGTAATTCCCAGGTCTTTCCAATTAGCTTTGCCAGTCCCGGCGACTCTTTCCGGTTTGACATGGCAAAGTGCGCTTACGATCCTTTGAATGACAAGGCTATCTGCAGGATAGGTTTTATTGTTGGTTTTTATTTCCCAGTTTTTACCAGTTTTCGCCAATTGCAGCGGAATGTTCGTCTTCCCTTTCGGATATATAATAATGGATGTCACCTTGGAAGAATCCACGGTAAACAATTCGCTCTTAAAGCTTCTTTCTCCTTTATTCCTGTCATAAAAGAACATGATCACCGCAATTATTGCAAGGATCATGAACAGGATCAGTAATGTTTTATTTTTTATTGTTTTCATTGAAATTTTCTTCCGCGTTATTGTTTGAAACAAGTCATTATGGTTCAGAAAGAACGGTTCTTTCTCATATGTAATTTTCGTTCATTCTTTTGATGCGCAGATTCCTTCGAAATTGCCAGCGCACAAATCCATAACCGATGATCAGGATGACCGGGAGTAAAAAGTTCAGGTATTTTATCAGTGCTTTTTTACCATCCTCCATTTGATCGAGGGGTCTTGAACTTACCTCTTTTGTGCGAAGATCGATCAGTCCGGTATCATCGGAAAGCCAGTCAATTGCATTGACGATAAAATTCATGTTGTCGGGCGGAATCTGTCTTGCCTGCTGTCCTTCCCCGTTCACAGGAAAATCGGCATCGGAAACAACGATCATTTTTGCATTTTGGGAACCGGCGATCCTTCCTGTAACTAACCCTGCTACCGTGAGATTCGAAAGCGGGAAATCTCTTTGCTGCCAATTCCGGTTAATATTAAAACGAAGGGGAGGATTTTCCGTTCCTGCTTTATCTGATGTAGTTGCCAGTGAGGTGAACGTCAGATCTTTTCTAGTACTGACAAAATCTATGGAACTTGCAAATTGCAGGAGAACAGATGTAAGACCTTTTGTAGCCGGAGTGGGAGCAAATTTGGTGATCAGAGGGAGGTACGGGAATTTCATGCTGGATTGAAACGTCATAGCTCCCTGTTGCTGATTCACCATCACACTCCCGCAATTCATATCAACAATGAAATTCGGGTTTACCCTCACACCTTTTGTTTCGAGCCACTTTTCCAGTCCTGTATTCACTTCGGTTCCGGTAGCGGTTTGAAAATTACCATCAACCCGGTTCATGGCAATATAAATGTTTTTTCCAGTTGAAAGGAATTCATCCAGTTTGGCAAATTGCGAAGGAGGGATGGTATCTTTGGGGTTGACAATGACCAGGGTTTTATATTTATTCAGGTTTGCGCTGGAATCTTTCAGATTAACATTCTCAACATCATATAAAACATATAGTGCCTGCATGACCTGAACCATGGAATTCGGTGAAGTTTCGCCATGACCCTCCAGAAAGCCTAGTTTAGGCTTATTATCAATGGTCATCTTTTTGATGCTGGTTGAAAGGGCGTATTCCAGTGCTGCCCCGGGTTGAATAAAAGGAATGACCTCTTTTTTATCCCCATAATGGACAACAGCTCCCATGTAAGCTTTTTGCTGTTTGATCTGGTCTTTTTCCCGCACATTTATCAGTACCGGGTTAATTCCCTCCTGCATTGATTTTTGCTCGGTGGACTCGTCCTTGTTCGGGTTAATGAATTCGAACATCACATTTCCTTTTGAGCGGTTCGAATATTCGATCAGTAGTTCTTTAAAGTCCCGTCGAAGCTGGGAAAAATTTGCAGGCAATTCCTCACTGATATAAGCAGTCACCGTCACTGTTTGATTTAAAGAATGCAGGATATCCTTGGTGGCCGGACTTAAGGTGTACCGTTTATCAGCCGTAAAATCAAGCCGGAGAAATAACCGGTCAGCCAGGATATTGACCAGGATGATGACTCCGGCCATCAAGAGGATATAAGTTAAAATCGATTTTTTATTTTTCATAAATAAGCCAGGTTAACTATTATTATTCGAACCATCGATGTCTAATTTGAAATGTTCCTTTTTGAAAAAGCAAGTTCTGTTCCGATCAAGGCAGTGAAGATTATGGATAAGAAATAAAACACATCTTTCGAATCAATAACTCCTCTTGCCATGCTCTCGTAATGTGTTGAAAGGCTCAAGTACCTTAGTATCCCGCCGACCCATCCGCTTGAACTTCCTCCGACAAGGCCAAAAATGAGGTGAAAGAAAATGCCGATGAACAGGGCAATCAGGAATGCGACGATCTGGTTGTTGGTAATGCTGCTAGTAAAAAGGCCGATGCTTATATAAGAAGCGCTCATAAATAGTAATCCCAGGTATCCCATCCATACGGCGCCATGGTCGATCTTACCGATACTGGCAACACTAATGTAATAGGGTAAAGTAAAAGCCAATGAAATACAGATCAATAAAAATGCGGCGAGGAATTTACCAGCAATGATCTGCCAGTCGCTCACCGGTTTTGTGACCAGCAATTCGATCGTTCCTGACTTCCTCTCATCAGCAAGTAATCCCATGGTTACCGCCGGGATAAAAAAGAAAAGTGTCCAGAATGCAATACTGAAAAATGATTGCAGGCTTGCCTGGTTGACAAGAAAGATGTCATTGCCGAAAACCCAGGTAAAAAATCCGCAAAAACCGAGAAACAAGACGATCAGCACATACCCCATCAGGGAATCAAAGAATGATCGCAATTCTCTTTTAGTAATTATCCAGATCTTTTTCATAAATATATTGGTTGTTTTATCTTATTAATTGTTAATGGTAAGATCCCGGAAAACTTCTTCAAGTTTTCTTTCAACCGGGGTCATTTCAGTCAATGTCCATCCTTTTTCCACGCATAATTTGAAAATGGCTTTTCTGGAAAACAGATCGGCTTTGCTTTGTATTTCAAAAGATTGGGTATAATCAGGAAGCAGATCAACCAGCTCAATCGTCTCCACGTTTTGCAATGCCCTAAAGATTTCATTCCTGTCACCATCTTCAATAGTAACCTTGACGATCTCTTTCGTTTGCGCCTGTTTCCTCAGGGTGGCAGCAGTTCCGTCAGCCACCAGTTTACCTTTATTGATAATTACAATACGGTCGCAGGTAGCTTCGACCTCCGCTAAAATATGCGAACAAAGGATGACTGTTTTTTCACGTCCGATCTTTTTGATCAGTTCCCTGATTTCGACGATTTGGTTTGGATCCAGACCTGAAGTCGGTTCATCCAGGATCAGCACATCGGGGTCATGGATCATAGCCTGTGCCAATCCAACCCGTTGCTGGTATCCTTTGGAAAGTTCACCGATCTTTTTGTATTTTTCATTTTTCAGGCCGCAGACCTGAATCATTTCAAAGATCCTGTCCCTGATCTTTCCTTTCGGAACACCCTGTAACTCTGCTACGAATTTCAGGTAATCGATCATCGGCATTTCCTTGTACAACGGATTGGTTTCCGGGAGATACCCTATGTGCTTTTTGACTTCTTCAGGCTGTGCAAGAATGGAAACGCCACCTATTTTCACATCACCTCCATTTGGTGTCATATAACAGGTTATGATCTTCATTGTCGTGGTTTTTCCAGCGCCGTTAGGACCCAGGAAACCGACAATTTCACCGGCCTTTACATTGAATGAAATGCTGTCGACCGCCTTTTGAAAGCCATAGCTTTTTGTAATGTTCTCAACACTCACTTCCATAAATTGTTGTTTTTCTAAAATCGGGTGCAAAATTATTTTAATTTTTTTTCTGTGAAAGAATTTTTTCAAAAAAAAATTGAAATTACCCGGTAGAAATCCCGACCCCGTAAAAATCAGATGACAAGAATGACGAATGGAGAATCCGGGAATGATGGGTAAGAGAATGACGAATCCGGGAATGAAATGACATGAACCGGGGAATTTCGAATACATTTAAAAAAATTCGTCATCCGTCATCCGAAATTCCTGGCATTTTTTATTATCATCTCAGAATAAAGGGAACAACTGTTGCAATTAATCCGGTACATACCACTACCAAAATAAAAAGATTATATCTGACATTGTAATTACTTATCAGTGATTCGTCATAATATTTATCGACATTCTGGTCCCGGTCTATATTTAACAATCCGTTTATCAGTTTCATCCTCGTTTACTTTCCTTTTATTATCCCGATAATTACAACAATGTTAACCATTAGTATCAGGGAAACGAAGATGAACATCATGATCAATGTGGAATTAGAAGAATTTTTACTTAGTATTTTGCTGAAATGATCTCTTTTTTGTATCTTTGAATAGAATAAACTTGTTGATACAATATGAAAATTACAGGATTTCCGCATCATCTGTTTTGGTCATATACTTCTCAGGCTGATTTGCCGGAGGAATTGGTTGCTGAACAAGTGATACTTTATGGTGACCTGGATGATTTGTTTCGCTTGTCTGATATAGTTTCAAATGATATTATCGCAGCGGCAAATCAGAAGATATCAGCCCAGGGACGTTGGCAGAAACGGAGGCATTTTGTGAACAAAGTTATTTTAGGATTATGAGTATAAACCTAAATAATTTGCCAGCAGGAACCACTTTGCTTCTTCAACAATTGGCAAAGGAAAAGTATATGAACCGTTTCACTCTGGTAGGAGGTTCAGCTCTTGCACTGCAATCAGGGCACAGGCAATCGGAAGACCTGGATTTTATTTTTGATGAAGAGAAGATAGATGCAATTAGTATCAAACGATTCATTGCCAGATTATTTCCGGAATATCGCCTGATCCGGGAGGAGGCTGGTTATCAGCTTGACTTCCTGGTGCAAGGAGTAAAGCTGACTTTCTTTTCAACAGGCGCTGTTCTCATTCCGTTTGCCATTAAGGAGCATACTTTTCAGTATGGAAATGTTAATATTGCAAGTATTGCCATCATTGCAACACTTAAATTGGCTGCAATATCCCAACGATTCACTATTCGCGATTACTATGACATTTATTACATTGCCAAACACATAATATCCCTTTCCGAAATTTATAAGACTACCAAATTGCTTATCCCTAACCTGTCGCCAATCACCTATTCAGAAACCATCATTTACACTAAGGATATCCCGGAAAACTCCATCGGTGATCATTTATTTCCAAAAGAAATTGTCAACAAAGAGCAAATTGCCAATTTCTTTATTGAAGAAATAAAAAAAATGAAAGTAACCTAATAGTGTGTGACAAGGGCCTCTGCATAGATGATATCATAAGGTCCTGCTCTCACAGTAACAGAAGGAAGAAACCACATGTTACTGTAACCAGTTGAAATAAAATCACCTGCATTAAATTCAGAGAAGGAACTTTTTTTTGGGGAGTTTCATTTGGCCAATAGAAAACCCGGCACCAAAACCCACCCAATGCCAATCAAATCCGACATATGGAGTGATCCCGTATGAAGTTCCTGAAGGATAATCTGCCTGAATACCCCCTGATTCAGATCCAAGAAATCCTCTTGCTCCACTTGTGAATTTGTAATATTTCCCCCTCCATATATTATAATTCATATCAATTCCTCCCTGGTAATAAGTCTTTTTTTGTGTGCCCATTTTAATTAGTTGTGTATAATAGCCACCACAACCATCCGGCTCCTTACTAGCTCTGGAGATTTCTTCAAAATAGCTTCCAAACGTACCTGAGAGGCCGAAACTTGTAAATTTGATCATGCCATTGTCCTTTCCGGAAGTGTTGTTTTTCTGTGCCATAAAGCTGAAGCAACAAACAAGAAGAACCGGAACGACCCACCTGAAACCGGCCACGGAATGATTGCGATAGAGCGTGACAAGTAGCAGGATCATGACCGGAATGAAGAATAACATGATTGCAGAAAACTCTACAAAATCGAACCAATTTCGCCCCCGGAATACCACGATGCATAGAATGGCTGTAAGGATAACCTGGCGGGATTCTGTCACTTTGATCGGTTGGTATTCCATTATTTGTGATTTTGCTTTCGCTTCACGGATGATCAGGACGATGAGGCCGGGAATTGGTTGAAATCAGGTTTATTCAATAAACGAATAAAAACCAATTCCGAATCTGAGAATAACGAATCCGGGAATGAAATGACATGAACCGGTGAATTCCGAATGCAATACAAAGAAATTTGTTATTCGGCATTCGTCATTCTCGGCTTTCATTCATCATCCGTCATTCATGGCATTCGTAATTAATTCCATTTTGCTTTCATTTTTTACCTGAAAGAATAATGTTTGATGGAATTCCTCCGGGAAATCTTGCAAACATTCTTAACTGGTCATAGGTAATGTCATCCTGGGAGTAAGTAAAGGCATTTTCTGCGCTAATAGAAACTGCTGCTGTTATAATAAGGTTAAGAGGTATTGATAGAATAGCCCACCATCCATGGGATGCGCATATAGCGGGAAAAACGCCCATAGTCCACCAATATTTTTTAGGTTGTGCATATCGTAAAGTAAAACGCTTAACATTGCTAACCGGTACAATTTTTACAATTTCATATTGACTGCTATCAGCAAACACAATCAGGAAGGAGGTGTCAGCGGCAAGTAATTCTCCTTTAACTTTTGACTTTTCGATCCTGGTTATTTTAATATACGAACCGTATTGATTGACATCTATTGCCTTGGTTTTTGGCAGGTAGTTCGGAACACTGCAACCACTGATGGCAAATAAAATAAAAGTAAGTGCTGAGTATAATTTAGTTTTCATAATACGAAAAGATTTGAGGGTCAATTTTTGAATTCCAGAATTCCTGCTCCATTTGAATTTCATATCTTTTATAGGATTTTGTTTCCCTCTTTAAATATTGTTTGGGATTTTCAATCATATGTTTAAGTGCCAACAAATCCTTGTCTTTTATCCAATGTGCTCTCATCCATTCCAGGTAATATCCTTTGGAATATAAGAATAGTTCATAATCCTGGTTTTTCTCCGGAAGCGTGAAATTGAATTTGTACATACTGCCAGGCATTGAAACGAGATACTTACCCGGATCATTAATAGATAACAATGCATCAGGATCAATTTTACCTTTATTAAGTATCTGATCCGGTGAAAGTTCAATGGGTGTTACTTTTTTCCTGATGTTGGTCAAAGCAAGATAATCCAAACGCCAAAGACCTTTATTCATCACAAGTTTAACTTTAACGTTTTTGGATGAAGAGATGGTTTTTAATGGCAGCATCTGATGATTGAATGCTATGGGACCCGTTTCATTCCAACCGCCCTGGAAGTTCCAATTGCTTTTTTTATTATCCCAGACATATACATCAATATCCCCTAATTCCTTATATACCGAGCTGATCGTCTCTTCCTTATACTTTTTACGTTCAATAGAAGCGAAAATATCTCCAACCTGATCACCCATATACCCCATAGCACTATAAAATAAATAGGTGGTCAGCAGGGTTTGCCGGAAGCTTGCAATAAGACCTAAATCATCCGTGTTTTCAACATTATCATAGGTTAAATAAACTTCTTCCTTCGTTCTAAGGTTATTTTCATCAGCGAGACTAAAACGTTCCACTTTGTCATCATTTCTCAATAATGATGTGACGTTTCCCTCATTACCAATGGCGTTTGTGAGCTTATAGGTATTCTCGCATAAATAAAAATCATCCTGCCGGGTATGGTAAATCCGTTCATTTGCTTTTCTGGGGTATGCAAACAGCTTTACATCATTGACACAATGTGTTTCCAGGGCCTCGTTTTTCATCGTTATCGAAAATGTGTTATCTGTAAGACGTTTGTTATTTAACGCATCGATATCCCCATACTCCAGTGAAGGGGCAATTGCATTGGAAAATCCCTCTGCATCCGCATAGTGAAAGTTGTCATTTTCATTGATATAAAAAGTAGGACATGATCCAAAACATGCCTTTGGAGTGGTTATGCAGATGACTCCAATTACAACATCCACTCCTGCCAAAAGGCTAAGAAGCGCAATCCGCTCCGCTTCAGCACCTTCTATTTTGGTGTTGGTTTCATAAATTGCAACACTGTCAGAAACGATCGAGAAATTCCCCTCAAACTTCTTTTGCCTGTTAAAATCGTACCTGACACCATTCCCTGTGACACAATTCCTGATTGTATCCACCTGCCATTTATCAAAGAGGATGAAAACATCACCATTCTTTAAATGGGCTTTTAAAAATGGTTTCGTCTCAAGATTTTTGGTTTCATGAAGCAACTTGTTTGCATTGTTGTAATTTGAACGGAAATAATAAGGACTGCAAGCAAGTACTATTAATGCAACCATGATAATGGCCGCTGCAGACCAGATCAGTTTTGTAAGTTTTTCTTTCATAATCATTATTGTTTTGGATGATAAAATGACGTGAGTTCAGAACCCAATCCCGATGGTTAATAATGGATATAGATTCATTTTCAGTTTATTCTCTGAATAATATGGGTCATAGATATTTTGGGAATTATAATACTGTGTTATAAAATATCCTGAAACGTATAACTGCAAGGAAAAATTCAAAGCTATATTCCTGTGAATAAAAACTCTCATGCCAAACCCGGGAGCCAGATAAATTCTTCCGTTGTAACCAATTTTCACAAGTGTGTCGGACCAGGACCAGGCATATGGAAAATCAGACCAATATTCAGATTTCTCCGCGGCTGTCAGAACGTGAGCATTTGGGAAAAGAAAAAAGGAATATCCTAGGTCAAAAAGCAAAAATGAACTCTTTTTTCTACCTAAAAATAATCTGTTCTCAATATACAGATCTAATTGGTCAACATTAACCACGTAATCACTTTTGGTCGTTTTCCAACCAAGTAGATTCCACGAGTTCCATAGCGGAAGGTAGGTGCGACTATATCCAATCCCAAGTCCCAGTGATATATGCCGGGAGAACTGGTAGCCATTCACCGTGGATATGGAGATAACTGCTTTCCCTAACCGGACTCCAATGCCGGCTTGTGTATTGTTAAAGTATCCTTTCTGCCTGTGCAGCGTATCAGGCGCTTCTTTTTTTACGAGTTTTACAGGTTCCGGTTTGGTTGCATAATTGGGCGATAAGACCTGAGGACTTGTATGGCCCGCAATGAAAAGGGCTATGAACAAAAAAAATAATGCCGATGATTTCATAATCCACTATTTTGGAAATTTTCTTAAACGAAAATACTCCGGGAATATGGGGATTCAAAACTGATTTTCACGAGGCAGGATCTTTAATTGTCAGAAAATCCGAAATAATCATCTTTACAGATGTGTGAGTTGCAAAAAATCCAAATTCCGGAAGATGCTCCGGGTGGTTTTGCAGGAAATCAGAAAAAAAAGCAGGAATATGAGATTATTCAATAAAACATATAGAGAATGACGAATCCGGGAATGACGGATGACGAATGAAATCCCAGGGATTTGTGAATTTCGAATGCGTAATTGATATCAACCATTGTATTGATGAATCATCAGATCAAGCGGATCCGGTGCTAAACTGATCGTACATGGGAGAAAACCAGCCGGATCACCGTCAAATTCAATACCGACCAGTTTATCCGGTGACTGGATTTCTATGTTCCGGGCATATTTTAATTCGAGGATCTCCGGTGAAGTCAATTTCCCGGTATAGACCTGGTATAGCAACCGGGGAAGGACTTTCACTGAAATGTTTTTTGCTGTTAAAAGATAAAACCGGTCGTCATCATCGGGAATTCCTGCTGAAACTTTAATCCCGGAAGCAATGAACTTTGTCCTTCCTGCTGAAATATTGGTTACACGAGGTATTTCAACTGTCACTCCATCAATGGAAACAAGTAACTTCCTGGATCCCTTGGTCGCAATATTCCAAAGAACAGCAATCAGGGTACCGGCAAAATCACCGGTATATTTGCGGATTTTATTGGAGACCATTGCTACCCCGGCACCCATGCCGATATTGGCGCAGCAGGCAAAGACCCGGGTCTCGATCATTTCAGGATCTGCTGCATTCCGGAACAGGATCCTTCCTGTCCGTATCCGGCGGATCCGGGGATCAATTAATGTATTGATCGCCTTTGCTTCATTCAGCGGAATGCCATAGCTTTTACAGAAATCCGGGCTGGTCCCGGTGTATATCACCCCAAACCGGGCGCTGGCGATGCGTTTCCCGTTTTTATCGTAAAACCCGTTGATGGTAGCGTTGATAGTGCCGTCACCGCCAACGGCGATAATGGCATCGTATCCTTTCCGGTTGGCATATTCCGATTCTGCCCGGATCGCCTCATAGGAAGAGATGAACACATGATCAAAATCCTTTCCTGTTTTCCTGAATTCTTCCAGGATCTTCCTGAAGCGCTTCCGGCTTCGCTCATTCCTGGACCGGGGATTGATGATAAGAAAATATTTCATCCGGTGACTTTCGCGATTTTGTGAAAGATCCTGACTGCCCGGTCAATAGATTCCGGCCTCAGGTTGGCTCCCGGGATCAGCCGGATCCGTCCCTCCTTTTCAGGCACAGAAGGATAAATAAACGGAGTTCCCAGGATCCCATTCTCATATATCTCCTTTGACAATAGCAATGTCTGAACCGGGTCACCGGTACATATCGAAACAATGGGTGTAATGGTTCCGGTCAGGGTATAACCGGATTCCTGCAATCCCCCTGAAAGCGTTCGGGTATATTTCCACATCCTTGCCGAAATCATGGGGAATTCCAGGTTAATGATCTCAAGCACCTGTAACAATGCCTTCAAAGCGGCGGGAAGGATAGCGGTTGAATATAACAGGTGAGAAACGGAATACCGGAGATAATCCATCAGGGACTTTTTCCCCCCGATCATTCCGCCTGCTGTTGCCAGCGCCTTTCCCAGCGATGCCGTGTAAATACCCTGGAAGTCATGGATGCCTGAATGTTCCAGGATCCCCCTACCGGTTCGTCCGATGACACCAATACCGTGGGAATCATCCACAACAGGAATAGCACCGTGGCGAAGGCACAATTCATTGATCTCACGGAAGGGGGAAATACTCCCTTCGGTTGAAAAAACCGATTCGGTCACTACAAATACATGGTTGTAATGGTTCGATCGTTTCAGGATCTCTTCAAGATGATCCAGGTCGTTATGCTTGAAAGGCCGGTACCTGCACCCTGCGGTTTTTATCCCTTCCAACAGGGAGGAGTGTGCAAAACGGTCCACGAGGACGAGGTCTCCGGGATGAGCGATCACCTGGAAAAGACCATTGTTGGCCTGGTAACACGATGGAAAAATCAGCGTTTCTGCCAGGCCTGAGAAACCGGACAGTGCTTTTTCTGTCTTGCTGAAAAGCTCGCTGTATCCGGCAGCCACGGGTGTTGAACACATGGATACACCGTATTCATTCAGCCCGGTAATCGCAGCCTTTACCACTCTCGGATCGTTTGACAATCCGAGGTAATTGTTCGACGCCAGGTTGATAAATTCCCTGCCATCTATTATCAAAGGGTCATCAAGAGCGGATTGGATCAAGGGATAGTAAGGATTAAATCCTGCCTGACGGGCTACCTGGTCATTCAGCCGATGTTTCTCATAAAAGCTCCTGATGTCCATAGTTTCAGGTGTTGACCGTTTGACAGGAGGAGATCTTCATTTCCAGTTTATCCACAATATCCTGCACGACATCCAGGTTTTTGATCTCATCAGGATCGATAATGATGTGGAATTGATCTTCAAGATCACACCCGATCATCAGAGTGTCTAAAGAATCAATATTCAGGTCCTCCCGGAGGCGGTCCTGGGGCTTTATTTCAATCTCTTTTCCCTTGTTCCGATTGATAATGGAAGCCACTTCCTTGAAAAGTTCCATAATTTCTTGTTTTAGAATTTATAACATTTTGTTGGTTCACCGGAATCACACATCACTGCACAATAATTGCAGTTCTTACACAACGACTGGTAATTCCGGTCATTTTTCATTTTTGATACTATATTGGGCTCCGCCACAAACGGGCGGGAGAGGGAAACCAGGTCTGCGCTCCCTGAGGTAAGTGCCTCTTCGATTTCGCCTGGATTCCGGAAGCCTCCCACGACGATAACCGGGATGCAGGTCAGGGTTTTAGCCAGCCTGGCATATTTCACGTTGTACGTTGGTGAAAAAGGGAGCAGTCTTGGACGGAACCATAGATCAATGATCGCTTTGTTCAGGGATCTCATGATCGGGTTTCGTGTTTTAAAAAGGGGGTTCCTTAAAAGGATCAGGTTGACCGGCATTTCCCCCCGGAAAATGTTGAACGGGTAATCCATAGTTCCGTAGCTGATCTCTATTGCATCCACCCGGATGTGATCGAGAATACGGATGAGGGAAGAGAACCGGTCAATGTTAAAATGCTTCTCATCATTGATACCTCCGCTGATCTTGACAAAAACAGGGAAGTCATTTCCGCACCGGTGGCGGATTGAACCGATGATCTTTTCCAGGAATGCGCTCCCGATCCCTGTTTGCGGGTCAATCCCGAATTCATCTTTCCGATTATTGATGCCGGGAAGCAGGAACTGGTGAACCAGGTAACCATGCGCTGCATGTACCTGTATTCCGTCAAACCCGGCATCCCTGGCGTATGAAGCAGCATCGGCAAATTTATTGATCCTATCATATATTTCCCCGGTTGAGAAAGGGACAGGTTTCTCCCAAAAATAAACAGAGCGCTTTGAAGAGGTCCCTCTCACCGGTAAACCGGTTACACGACGGATGGTTTGACGTCCGGTATGTGCAATCTGGAGAATAACCGGGCAGCCATACTGGTGGACCTTGTCTGTAAGGGTCCTGAAACCGGGTATTTTATCCGGTGCGTCGATTCCTGCCTGAGCCGGCTGCATCGCTCTCCCTTCTTTTGAGACATAGGCAAATCCTGTAATAATACCTCCTGCATCGGCCCTGGCAAGGGCTTCATAGGTTGAATAATATCCTGCAGTCGGGAACCCTTTTTCATCACACATCCCTTCATAGGTTGCCGACCGGATGATACGGTTCCTGAATGTGATCCCTGCAATAGTTATTGGTTGGAACGCTTTCATGGATCAGGCTTTGATGCTCGTATGAAGATTGAATAAAAAGCCTACGAAAACATAGGACACAAGGAACAGGATCATGCCGAGTGTGGGATTAAACAGGGCAATAAGGGTTGCCTGGCCACAGGTGCAAGCCCTGAAATTGGTGACCAGTGAATAATATGTCATTTCTCCTTTCGGGTTCTTGTAATACAGGTAACCTGTCCATATCTGGAGAAAAATCGTCAGGATCCCCAGTATGACAAAAGTGTTGTTCAGCTTGATCTCGAATGATCCAAGTTCAAAATAACCGATAAAAAAGAGAACAGATGGCAGAAAAGAAGCGGCAATGGAAATATACCGGTTCTTTTCAATCCCGAACCTCACGATGATGGTTCTTTTCCCGGCTGCCAGATCTCCTGTAAAATCCTTGAAATATGTATAGTAGGTCATCAATCCATTCATCACCGCAATAAAAAACAGGGCGCTGAACCTGCTTCTCGTCATATAGATATCCATCGGGCCGGAAGCGAAAAAGCCGAAAAGGCCACACATGCTGATCATTAAGCCAAAAACGATATTGCCCCAGACCCCATAGCTTTTTGCATACTCATAAAGAATATTTAATAATACACCGGCCGCCAGGGGAATAATGGCAATGGGCTCCAGGTAAAACCATGCAACCAGGAAACTCAAAACCAGCAATGAACCGGACAGAGCCAGCGCCCGTTCCGGGTTAAGTTCACCGGAAACCATTGGCCGTTCGGGCGCATTGATCCGGTCTTCTTTCCTTCCCAAATAATCATTGATGATCTGGTTGATCCCCCAGGCAAGAAAAAGCAAAACCAGGATCACCAGCATTTTTTCCGGTGGGGTCGGGATTTCAATGGTCCGTACAATATTGGAGGTTCCCCGGGGACCTGATGAATGCGCAACGTATTGATAGAAAGAAACCCCAATCCATCCGGCAATGCCGGTTACAAATGAATAATACAGTCTCATCGATTTGGTATAAGCCTTAAGGAAGGCCAGCAACGGGACTCTTTTTATTAATTCTGCTACCATGGTTCATTATATTTTAACAACCTTATCATAAAATTCCGGCGTATTTCCCTGCTCCATGCCTGTGGTGATCTTTGCCGACAAATCGGGGGACAACGGCAGGGAAGAAAGGTGGTGCTCCCTGAACAATGCAGCGATCGTGGGAGAATATTTCTCGCATAACCAGCAATCTCCGGGAGTTACAAAGGTGGTTCTCATTCGTTCATAGATCTTTTCAAAAGGCTCCATTGCTATATTCCCAAATGAGATATTCAGAAATTCACAGGGTTGAACATCTCCCTTGGCATTGATATAGAAACGGTCGGTACCTCCGGCAGTGCATCCGAAATGCTCCCGGTCCTCGTCAATGATCATGGGAGCAATAGCAGGGTAGTTTGTAAATGCCTTGAGATTATTGTAGCTGATCAGCTTTTCCCTGATCAGGGCAATATCCTGGGCCGTGAATGTATCGGCTCCGGTTTCAAGCCATCCACCTGCCGGTTTTGGTTTTATCATCTGGATAAGAACTGCTCCGAATGACCTGGCCCTTTCCATTACCCTTTCGAAAGTACCGTTATAATAATCATCACGCGAAAGACAGGAGTTAAACATAACAGGGAGGTTTACCTTGTGACAGGTTTCAATACCTTTCTCCAGCGTGGTCCATGCATCAACCGAACCCATGAAAGCGTTCAGATGATGCGGATCGTCAGTATGCAATGAAAACATGATCCCTGACAGATTCCCATTTCTTTTCAGGATCTTTAACCGATCCGGGGTTATCCCGTCACCGGTCGAATTGATCAAAATCTCTGATCTTTTGTCTATGGCTTCGACTAATTTCTGAAGACGTTCAAATACCAGGAAAGGTTCGCCACCTTCGATATTGAAAAAACCCATGCCTTTATTCTGCAAGTATTGGGCTGCGCGGATCAGTAGCTGTATGTCTGTGTCTTTGCCTTTATCCAGTTTCTGATAGCAATGTTTGCAATTAAACCGGCAGGCCGAGGTCACAGACATCAGCACTGTCACAGCCGGCATCTTTTCCTTAAATTCCATGACTTTCCGGCATGCCTGGAAAAATGCCCGGGTCGGGAACGCGGGAACATACAGGTTGATCTTGACCCCCTGACCGGTCTGAACATACTTGTTATCTTTCATTTTCGAAAGGAAGTACAAGAGTCGTTTTACGAAACGGATAAATTTATTGAGCCCCAGTTCACCTAAATAAAGGACCGGTAAAAAATAAAGAAGTGTGGTAATTTGGATTCGTAGATTCATCCACTTTCTGCTTGTTCCTATGTATGTTTTCATATCAATTTATTTTCTTTATACCAATTAATTGTTTTACGGATCCCGGTTTCCAGGTCAACCTGGTTATGGAATCCAAGGAGATTTTCAGCATTAACCGTGGAAAATCCGATCGAGTCATAAAACATGTTTACCCTTGATCGCGTAAGGAGAGGAGGAGATGTTCGCTTCAGCATGAAAATGATGCTTTCCAGTATCACCGCTATTGGATAGATGATCCACTTCGGAATATTCCCTGGTTTCTTCATCCCGGCTTCCCTGCATAACAATTCAAAGATTGATTGCATATTGTCAGGTTGCCGGTTGCCAATGATGATCCTATGAATGCCTGTCAATTGTTTTTGAAAAGCAAGCCAATAAGCTCTGGCAAGTTCTCCGGCATAAATGACATGAAACGTGTTGGACCGGCAACCTGGCATGAATGGGATTCCCGATCTGGCGATTTTCAGATATTCATAAAAACCGCTGTTGAACTCATTCTCCCCATAAATCCAGACCGGTTCCATCACTGTCAGGTTTATCCCGTGTTGTCCGGCAAATGCTATCGCCTGACGTGTTGCTTCTGCCTTTGTATCCCTGTAATGGTTCATCCCGGAAGGCAGGATGCGATCGAATGCATAAGGATAATGCGACCGGAATCCGAAAGTCTCATCTTTCAGAACAGAACTGTTCTCTTCCCCGTAACTGGAAACCGAACCGGTAATGATCACGTTCCGGATCTGGTTACTGAAGGCGGCTTTCATGACGTTGAGCGTGCCGGTGACATTAATGCGATAGTAATCCGGAAAGTCTCCCCAGTCGGTCACTTTTGCAGCGGTATGAATGATCCAATCCATGCCTTTGAAAAGGGTCTCAAGGCTGATAAGGTCGGTGATGTCACCGTAAATAATTTTTACCGGCATATCTTTGATATAATTTATGTCACTTCCTTTCCTGACCAGGCAGTATACGTTTTTTTCATACCGGGAAAAATAATGGGTAATATGGCCTCCCGCCAATCCCGATGCACCCGTTATCAATATATTTCTTTCCTGAGCCATGGTTTAGCTTTTTTCTAATTTTCCGAATATCAGCGCTGCATTATGTCCTCCAAATCCATAGGATGCCGAGATCCCCACATGAATATCGCAGGGGAGGTTTACCAAGGCCAGGTTTAAACCGTCCATGACGTTGGCAGTCAAATTTTTATGAACCACCGATTGCTGAACGGATAGTGCCGTGACGGCAGCTTCGATAGCGCCGCTTGCCCCGATTGAATGACCCATAATGCTTTTAGTGGAGTTTATGAGTGGTTGTGTCTCCTTTTCGCCGAATAACGACCGGATCACCTGGGCTTCGGTTTCATCGTTCAATTGTGTGCCGGTACCGTGTGTATTGAAATAATCTATTTTCTTTTCGCGTATTAGTTCTTTCAGCATTGCCCGTACCTGGGTACCTGCAGGTTCCATCTGAACAATATTGTAGGCGTCGCTGTTGGCAGAATATCCTAAAATTTCCGCATAAGGTGTAATTCCCCTTTCCATTGCATGTTCAAGGGATTCAAGAACCAGGATGCAAGCACCCCCTTCCGCGAAAAGGAATCCACTCCTTTCATGTGAAAATGGACGCGGGTATCCATCGTTACTGGTAGTCAGCGTGCCCATACTGTCAAATCCCCTCATGATGGTCCCGGATTCATCTTTCAGGCATTCAACTCCTCCTGCCAGTGCCATATCTGCCAATCCATGCCGGATCCGCAGGAATGCTTCTCCAATGGCAACCGTGCCGGATGCACAGGAAGCATTAATAGTATAATTGACCCCCTTTATCCCGAATAGGATTGAAATCCAGGATGTGGCTGAATCCGGCATGATCATAGGGATCACCATTCGGTTATATCGTAAAGAAGGATTGAGAGCATGTGCTTCATGGGCGTCAAAACCAGCTTTCAGGGTGCAGATCCCGGTGCCAAGGATGATCGTGCATCGGGCCGGATCAACCGGCAATCTGAGATTCTGTTCCTTCACTCCGATCCCGGCATCTTCCAGTGCCAGTTTTGTAGCAACAACTGCGGCCCGTGTCGATAATTCCATGATGACCTCGTATTTCCCCGGAAGTTGATATTCTTCAAGTTTTACCAACGGAAAAGGAACAAAAAAACGTGATTTGAACCTGTAATTATTCTCAAATTTGGGTGGGATCTCTTTTATATTAGCGATGCCATCAAGAAGGTTTCTCCAGAATGATTCTTTCCCGGTTCCAATTGCCGTCACAGGACCGATGCCTGTGATTACTACCCTGTTATTCACCGCTTTCATCTTTCAAAGTTTTTACCAGTTTATCCAGGTAAGATCCCACATCAGGGTAATCCCTCGCACAGAACCGGAATTTTTGCAGATCAAGGGTTCTGCCCTTTTCCTCCAGCAATAAATCAGGGGATCCCGTTATGTGCCCGATTTTATGAAAAACAAGTTTCTTTTGCTCAGTCTCCCTAAGCAGCTCCGGTTCCATTTCAGGCGAAACCGTAAAAAGCAGCTCATATTCACCCGATTCACCCATAAAAAGCAATTCATTTGGTTTTCCCAGCAACCGTGTTGCAAAGAGCCCTGCCGGGCAATAAGGAAGGTTGCTCACGACAAAGCCTACCCGGTTAAGTTCAGCGATGGTTTGAAGTGCTCTTAGCATTCCGTCGCTGGTATCGATGCAACAGTGCGCAAAGTTTCTGATCAGTTCCGATTCCGCTTTCCTCAAAGGAAACCGGATGGTAAAACGATCAAGGAGATGTTTCAGGGCAGGATGAGATGAATAGAGTTTTAATGCGGCCTCGAGGTTCCCTTTTCCAATTGTTCCCGTAATATAGATCGAATCTCCTGCCCGAGCACCCAGCCGGGAAAGAGGTTGTTGCACCTCCCCGAGGACAATCCCGGTATAATGCCACCGTTCGGAAAACCCAAGATCACCCCCAATGAACGAAACCCCGGATTGTTTCAGGCAGGTGACTATTCCATTGCTGAGATCACTGACCTGAACATTGGTCCAACCTGGGGGTACGGATACGCTATGCCCGAAAAACAGCGGTGTACCCCCGGCAGCATAAATGTCACTGATGGTGGCAACGGCCAGATTCCATCCGAGAACGGAAAGATCATGATCGCGGAACAGGTCCTCATCGGAGAATTCATCCGTAGTAAAAAGGAATTCTTTCCCGGCACACTGGAACCGTTCGGCATCAGTACTGAAATAGGGCTGACCAGGAGTCTCCCCACCAGTGAATGCATCCAGCATAATCCGTATAATCTCTCTTTCTCTGTCCATGGTTCATCTGGATTGAATGTGATAAACAAAATCAAGGTTTTTCTATTCTGACTTGCATGACCTGGAAATTGAATCGTGTTATTCGATTAAAACCTTTATTTCAGTTTTTCAGATCAAAAATACGCAGGGAATGAAAGGATTTAAAATTGATTTCCGCGATGAAAGCGTTTAACCTGGCAAAAAATCCCAGACATTTATCATATCCGGTCAGTGAGTTGCAAAAAATCCAAATACCGGATGAGGATCGGGATGGATTTGCAGGGAATCAGAAAACAATCCTTGGGTGATTGATTAATTAATTTATTTCAATCCGGCTGGAAATAACTAACAAGTGTTTTTTCAATATTTTATACTTTTATAAAATTCATAGTATTATACAAAAAATATTTTTTCTTTTGCTATTGCAAATTAATAGTATAAATTTGCATTACTAAAGTAAATTATTATGGAGTCGTCACAATTGCTTTCAATCATTGAAGAACAATACCGGCAGTTTAAAAGGAAAGAAACCGGTATTCCACGTAAACTTGATATTCAGCGACAAATGGACATGCCTCAAGTTTCATTTATTACTGGTATCCGCAGATCCGGAAAGTCCACATGGCTGCACCAGATATCTGAAAACTATGATACCTGGTATTTCATGAATTTCGATGACGAAAGGCTTGCCGGTTTTGAATTGGAAGATTTTCAGAAAACCATGATATGTTTCAAAAAAATGTCAGAGGCCTCGGTAATTTTTTTTGATGAAATTCAGCATGTAAGCGGTTGGGAGCAGTTTATCCGGCGAGTATACGATGAGGGTTTTAAAGTATATATCACGGGAAGTAATTCAAAAATCCTTGGATCAGATTTGGCAACACGATTAACCGGCAGGTATATCCGTACTGAAATGTATCCATTCTCTTTCAGCGAATTCCTGTTATTTAAAAAGATCTCTTATAACTCCTTTATAACTGATGAAATAGCGATAATTCTGAGGGAATTGGAAGAATATTTATTTAATGGAGGCTTCCCGGAATATATTCGATCAAAGGATGAGGAAGTTCTGCAAAGATTGTACGAAGATGTGCTATATAAAGATTTGATCGCTCACTTCGGTATACGGAATATCGGAGGATTTAAAAAACTCAGTCTGTTTCTTGCAACAAACTTTACAAAGATATTCAGTTATAATTCATTAGCGAAAACATTGCAGTTGCATAGTCCAAACACTGTCAAGGAGTACATTTCATTATTACAGGAATCATATTTGTTTGACGAACTGTTGAAATATGATGTTTCATTAAAGCGACAATATCTTTCCATGAGAAAAATATATATGGTAGATAATGGATTGCGAAATTCGGTGGCATTTAAAACTTCCGACGACAAAGGCCGATTATTAGAGAACCTGGTTTTTATTGAATTGAAACGAAGAAAGCACAATATATTTTATTATAAAACCAGAAATAATCGCGAGGTTGACTTTCTCATCGCTGAAGACTCTCTCAGGCTATTGCAGGTTTGTTATGACCTAAGCGACCCCTATACCCAGGAACGTGAAATCAAAGCTTTGACAGAGGCTATGAAGGAGTTATCATTGCAAGAATCGATCTTGATAACATATAACTCCGACCAGGAATATCTCAAAATCAATGGCTTTACGATTCAGGTTTTACCGGTATGGAAGTGGCTTTTAACCGCAGAAAAGGATACTATCAAATAAAAATCAAGATAATTCATCATTCAAATTCAAAATTTCATTCCTCATCCATGCCTGACTGCCTTCGACAGTTAAACTGGCAGGCATGCGTCATTCATGTCATTCGTAATTTTATTTAATTGACAAATACCTGGTTATCTCAAAGGATCACCAGCCTTTTTATAGTAAACGCAGATCCGGTAATTATCTTTATAAGATAGACACCCGATCCGGAAGAAATAGCTACAGGTATCTGATGCTCCCCTTTGGATTGCTGACCCATATCCGAAACAAAAACAGTGATCCCGTATGTATTGATACATTCGATCCTGATTTTTTGCTCCTGCTGCAGATTAAAAGTTATCAGGAAATTCCCATGGGTTGGGTTCGGTGAGATGTTGATGTTTAACGGATCGTTGGATGGCTGAATGATCCCTGCCGGGGTTGTCAAATCCCTGACACAACGGACATAGTTATTGACCCGGAGAACATCACCCTGCGGACCTCTTCCGTAAACCGTATTTCCAAGCGAATCAACACCTAAAGAGTCGCCAAGATAGGTCCCGCATTTAGGTGAGCTGCGTTGTGCTCCTGCGCCGTGAACGTCAACAAGGGAGTACCAGGTGTTGCCCGGTTTCTGCATCCAGCCAAATGCTGCACCAAAACAAATGTAAATTCCATTCGCACCTGTATAGGTGATGCCATCGTATGACCTGTGGGTTGTGCTTGTCCAGAACCATGGCCAATTGAGATAGCCAGCCTCGTCAACTATCTGGCTGCAATTAAAAATGGGATCAATAGCAGCAGAATTTGTACTCTTTGGCGAACGGGAGTAATCAACAATACTTTGCAATTCCTTTGTATTGGGCAACCTCCAGTCGTGGTATCCACAATAATTGGCAGTGTTCCTGGTTTGAGCCCATGCCAGCGCAGCTTGCCAGTTCATCCCCGTCTGACTGTCATCTTTGGTCCACATCAACCCGGTTGCACTGTCGCTAATTGTGTTGTCGCCATTATCTTTAAATTTATTGATACCATAACTGGTATTACCACGAACACAAATAAGGAAGAATGTCTTTTCAATCCCCCCGGGCATCATCAGACCATATCCTTTTATCCTGCCATCGGCAAAGTTGAATCCGAAGAGCATCGGGAATCCATCCCAGCCTATTTCATTATACAAATTGCATGATGCATATTGAGAGTCGATAATACGTTCACCAAGATTTGTCTGACCATAGGCAAAAGGAAAGTAAGTTGTGTCAATAAAAGGTATCAGGTTAGTTGTACTATTCCCCATATATGCACTGGGGTCTGTTCCATTCCAGTTTGTCAGAGAGTATAATTCCTTGATCGTTGGTACACGCCAATCATTATATCCACCATAATTGGCAGCATTCAGAGTTGCCGGTCGTGCCTGTATTTGCGACCATGTTAGTTTATCCGCTTTCTCAATGATTCCATTGTTATTACCATTGGCATCGGGGCTGCTTTGCCAGATCAGACTGGTATTCAGATCTGTAATGGTACCATTACCATTGTCCTGAAATGACGGGGGTGTTCCGTGATATTGTCCAAAAAACGGATCCGAAGAAATAGTCGGACAAGGAATCTCGGTTATCGTATCAAAACATGTAGTTATTGCCGTGCCTATTACCGGGTAAGTCAGGTTTTGACTGAATCCGGTATGAATGATTGTGATTATCGCACTTATAAGAAAGATTAAAGTTGTTTTTTTCATGTGTTAATTATTTTAATTTTATTCACTTTTAGTTTTCATTCCTGTTCTGGTGGCGGTGGCGGTGGCGGTGGTGGCGGACCACCGGGAGGTGGAGGTGGTTGTAATGGAGGCAGGACCAGCCGTAATACTTCCCTGAAAATGGACGTGAACTTTTTTTGCTGTTCAGAATTCAGCATTTTATTGATCCTGAAAAAATGGTCATACGTAACGATCTCCATCTTTTTTCTGTTGGCAGAGATTGAATCTGCAAGGAACTGTATACTTGCAGAATCTTGTGTCTCTTTAAAAATCATATCGAAAAAATGATTGTGCAAGGTTTTGTCATTTTTTGACAAGCGCTTCATCGATTCCCTGTGTTCCTCACGAAGCAGGATATATTCTTTTTGCTGGGAGTCCGATAAACCTAATTCTTTGATTATAAATTCAGAAGCTTTAGCCGGCCCTGCTTGTTTATCCTTGTTTGATTTATGAAACCAGATAAAACCCAGGGTCCCCAGATTAAGGATAAGCAGAAGGAGGATCAGGATCTGGTATAATCTTTTATTTTTCATATCTCAGAGATTATATGTGTCAATATATAAAAAATATTCACTGGCCACCGATTTTAGCGGATTCTGAATAGTGCCGGATGACCTCTGTAAATGAATGAGGGTGAAAATATTGAGACTGATCAATAAAATGATGGCCGCAGCGATTTTCCAGACCCTGAGAAATTTAACTGAAATTTGTTCAGGTAGCGGGGTATGGACATTTTGCAGGATCTTTTCCCGGATGAATGGGCTTAATCCGGCCCGTCCGATTCCATCCAGGCTTTCCATTGTTTTATTAATCCATTGTTCTTTTGTGTTCATAACTGATTGGATGATTTTTTATAAAAAAAATTGCGCTTATTTCAAATTTTGTTCATAGTAC